>NZ_JAXOJR010000003.1:0-412439 GCF_036663855.1 Sphingomonas fucosidasi
CCTCCTTCAGGATGCCGATGATCTGCTCTTCCGAAAACTGCTTCCGCTTCATCTGTCCGTCCCTTTCCGGGGTCGGACTCTAGCTCCAACTGGAGGAAAAAACGGGGGTCACGTCACCGCACACCAGCCGAGCAAGCCGCCTATGTGGCCGTGCTGGATGACCTCGCCGGCCGCGATCGGGGAGACGAAGCAGTCATGATTTTCCGTGAGCCGACCGACCCGGACGCGGCGGTGGTCGCCGATGCCATGATCCGCGCCGGCAACGTCAGTGACGATCAATACGCCCGCCTGCTCGCCGCTGCCGATCGTCTCTATGGTCCACCGCAGGTCACCCGCGCGGTCGCATTCGATGCGTTCGGCACACTGGTCCATATCCGCCGCAAGCGGCATTCGTTCGAGCGACTGATCCGGCGGGCGCGTAGCCGAGCGGAGGCCCTGCCCTCGCCAATGGTCCAACCAATCGGCCTTGCCGACTATGCCGCGGCGCGGGGCTTGCCGCACCCAGATGCCGAGCTGGCGATGCTAAACGAGGAACTGGCGACGATCACGCTCTACCCCGATACGCTGGATGCGCTGCGCCGTGTTCACAAGCAGGGTGTGAAGGTCGCCGTCGCCTCGAACCTTGCCCTGCCCTACGCCGCCCCGCTGAAGGCCCTCCTGAGCGATTTGGTGGATATTTGGCATTTCTCCTTTGATGCAGGCGCGATCAAGCCTGACAGGGCGTTCTACGCCAGCCTGACGGCACGCCTGGGATGCGAGGCCAGTGAGCTGCTGATGGTGGGCGATACTTGGCGCGATGATATCGTCGGCGCCGTGGAGGCTGGATCACGTGCGCGATGGGTCAATCGCGAGGGCCGCGCCTCCCATGCCCGCCGGTTTATCGTCGCTCGCGAACTAAGCGACGCCTATCCCGATCGTCGGAGAGCCGCGCAAATGACGGAACTGGAACCTGTCCGCATCAGCATCAATGCGAACCTTGCCTACCTTCATTCCCAACGGTGGGCGGTTCAAGCGGGTCTGTTGCGGCAGGCTCTTGAGGATGCCGCGGATGCGGAAAAGGTAGCTGCAAAGCGGGCGTTGGACGATCATTACGACATGCGTGATCAACCCGAAACCAGCCGTGCCGCCCTGATGCGAAACGCAATTGCAACTATCGCTGCACGAAAACATGTGTGACGGCCACTCTCACTACCCTGCCCTTCCCCGCTCTCTTCGACGCTGAGCTGACGCAACGCGCGGTGCATGTTCTCAGGGACCCTCATGAACGCCGGAAACTCACCCTCAGGTTGGATGAGAAACCGGGGGACCCTCACCTCAGCACAGAACAGCCGTGCGGCGTGGTCCAAGTGAAAGGGGGCGCCGCGTCGGCGGGATCGCGTGTGCATCCAGCACCCCCATCCACCCGTAGCTAACCCTAACTCAGCACATTATCATAGCCGGGGAGCGTGGTTATGGACGTCGAGCGCGAATTCGATTTCATGATCGAACAGGGCGGGGTCCCGGGTGTAATTCTACCGAAAAAGATACACATTCGCGGGGCGTTGAACGCGGCCGCGCTCCGATCTTTTCGGCACCACACAAAAAACCTCAACGACACGGCGATCGAAGACTTCCTGCGGCAAGCGTTCAAACGACGAATAGAACTAAAGGGTTTGGGCAACCCGGTGGTGGAGTTAAAAGTATCGGACATTCTAGAGTCAGCCCGTGCACGACCAACGAAAATAGGGGTAGACGGTAAATAGTACTTTGCTGAGTGCGCTCATCATGCCCAAGTTTACAGGCGAGCGACACGTCGCCGGCGCGTAGATAGGCCAGTGCTTTAGATGGTCAAGTTCTCCTCTATGCGGCTGCAGCTCCGAGAATAGGGTCTACGACCTCAATCGCCGATCGGGCTCTCTCCGTGCTTTCGCAGGACGTCGTTGAAGGCTTCGGCCATTAGCGCCTGGAGGCTTCGGCCCTGGCGACGTGCGAGCGTGTGCATGGCAAAAGACATTTCCGGCGAGAAGAAACCGGCGATCTGCTTGCGGCCCTGGCGGCTGGCGGGACCGGTGGTGGCCCCCTGCCCCCCTATGGTCTGGCCGTTCGGGATATTCACGGTCGGCATCTGGCCGTCAGTCGTTGCCTGCGCCGTGACAGTTCTAGGGGCCGTGACAGCTCCAGGGGATGTACGATCGCGCAGATTGGCGAACGAGGGTTTGCGGCTCATGCTGCGACTTTTCCTTTTCGAGCCGGTTTGACAGTCGGTGTCGACATGCCGACCTGTCGACATGTCCACTCATAGATTTGTCGAACATCGTCGGCGGCCTTGCCTGTCGGCTCGAATTCCATGACCGTACGCCCTTCGGCGCTGGCGTGACGGAATGCGGCGCGATCGGGGATCTGGATCGGACAGGCGGGCGTACCGAAGCTTTCGACCAGTTCGCCCGCCTCCTGATACACGCGTGGCGCATTGGGCGAGCCGGCAGTGAAGACGACGAAGGCGGGCTTGCGGAGCAACTGCACCAGCTTGGCGGTCGTCTGGATCGCCGAAAGATCGAACGCACTGGGACGGCACGGGATCAGTACCAGGTCGGCGATTTCGACTGCGGCGCGGGCGGCGCTGTCGGCATGCGGGGGCGTATCGATGACGATGAACTCGGCCCCCTGCTCTTTCGCCTGCGCGACCTTGGCGGCGAGCCGTGGTGGCGGGCTGTCGATTACTTCGGGTGGAGCCTCCTCGCGCCACGCTGCCCATTGACTGGCGGTCGCCTGGGGATCGGTGTCAATGACAAGCGCAACCCGTCCGGAATCGTGCGCGGCTGCGGCAAGATGCAGCGCCAGCGTAGTCTTGCCGGCCCCGCCCTTCTGGCTGATGATTGCGATTGTCGTCATGTCAGACCCCCTACATGTCTACATGGCGACAAAGCAACAGGGCTGGCAAGCGATCCGGCCACAAACCTTGCCCTTGCCCTCTTCTCGACGGTTCTCACCGATCGACAGGTCAGCCGTCTGAAACGCATCGCCAACCGCTTGCTCCAGCTAGGGAGCATATGACGGCGTAGCCGGCATCTCGGTGGTTTCCTTCGTTCCTGCGTTTGTTTCGGTCCGATCGTGCTTTCTGGTGCCGTCAGGCAGAGGCACCGACCGGCTAGGTCGGTTCGATATAATATAGTCATATTAACTGAGGAGCGGTTGCGGATGAATATGAGACTCGCGTTCTCGACGATCGATCGTTGCACCGAGCTTGGCGAGCATCTTGCCCAATTGCCCCCCGACCGTAGATGCTGCCATGTCCCGGCAAGATAGTCCCGCGACCATCGCCGCGACCGCGCCGGTGCGGTCGATCTCGTGCTGTACCGCATCGTCGGGCAGGGGGGCCGGCCGCATCCAGCGGGGCATGAAGCCGAGCACGCGCTGGGGCAGGGTCGGGCGGTACGCATTGGACGTCTGCCGATAGCGCGGTCCCGGTCCGTCCGCGTCGATCCGCTTGAAGCGGCGCTGGCGAACGAGAAATCCGATGTCCTCAAGGATGTGGAGGGCGCGGGCGATGGTCGCTCGACCGAGGCTCGTCGCATCCGACAGATGATCGTAGCTTGGGAAGACCCGCCCGCGGTTGAGCCGTGCCAGTGTGAGGATCTCCTCGTAGACCCGTACCGCGGCAGCGGTCAGCGTGACGATCCGGCGCTCGGCCGCGGTCAGGATGCGATCGCCGGCGCGGGCCTCGCGGCGCAACCGGCGGCCCGCATCGAGCGTCCGCCGGGCGATCCGGAGCAATTTGTCGGTCTCGCCCTTGGCCGGCACCGCATAGAACAGCTCCTCGAACGTCCCCGCCTCGATGCTGTCGCGCAGTACCGGCGCGCCTGTGCGATGCGGCATGCGGGCGCGCTTGGCGCCGGCATCAGACGCTGCATTGCGCGCGCTTACGCTCGCGACAGCCTTGCCGAGCGCCCTCGCGGTCGCCTGGCCCAGGGTAAAAACTGTCATCTTCCATCCCCTTGTAGGGGCTGGGACCAAGGCAAAAAGGGGCGTGGCGCGAAACGCGCATCCTTGAACCGAAGTTCGTGTCCGGCTATATGAAGGGGGTCTGAGTGAGACCCCGGATCGACGTTTGGCGACGTCGCTCCATCTAAGCTTGGGATGCCCGGCCTCGTGCCGGGCTTTCCTTTATGGGGTCACAGCCACTCCATCTTCGGTCGTGCCGGCATCAGCGCCGACATTTCTCGATTTTTGCAGCAAATCCCGAAGAGCGAAAGCACCTACGGTTCGTGCTTTCGAGTATCAAATACGAATTACTTTACATTTCGCCGTCGGAAGTTCGTGCTTTCGAGTATCAATTCATGCGCGCATTCGTGGTTTCGAGTATGAATTGCTGTGCACATTCGTGCTTTCGGATATCAATTCCGATGCAAGTTCGTGCTTTCAAGTATCAATTCACGTTGCCCGATCCGAATCGGACGATGTCGATTCGCGCCGTGATTCGGAAATCGAGTGGCGCATAGATTCCCGCGCCACGTCCCGCTCCGCTTCGTGGGCCGGTTCCGTCGGCGGACCGATCAATGGAGCAGAGTCAAGCGAGGCCGGGCGCCGGGTGATGACGACCTTGACCGGGTTGCTCTTGCGGCCGCGCTTGACGGTATCGACCACCGCATCGGGGTCACTGACGGTCTCGATCAGCTCGAGCCGGTAGTCCGGGATCGTGTCGGCGGCCGCGATTTGCCGCAGTGCAGCACGGAAGTTGGCGAGTGGATTCTGGTAGCCGATCTGCAGCCGGAAGGTCGCGAGATCGATCTCGAACCCGTCGCCATCGCCCGTCGAGCGTGCGACTTCGTAGATCCGACGTTCTATCGGCCCCAGTTGAAAATACGCCGCGGCATAGTCTAGGACATGCCTATCGAGCAGAATCGCCCTGAACAGCCAGTCGCAGAGCCGTACCTTGACTGCCTTCAACCGCCGTTCGCCGGCCCGCGTCTTGTTGTAATGCAGTTTTGCCTCGGACAACCACGAGAAAAACCCTTCCTCGCCTTCGCCGCCCGCCTCGATATTGGTCTTGATCTGCGTGCCCTGGAGCCGCTCCAGCGCCTCCGACAGCCGGCCATAGGAGCGCGCGCTGTGATTGCTGCCGGTCACGCTGAACAGATCGTGCGCGGTGAACACGAAATCCTGCGCGACATCCTCGCCCGCCTCGAGCTTGGCGGCCATGAGGCTGGCGATGTAGAGCACGATCTCTTTGTCGTAGATCGTCGCCACGCCACTGGCGCTCGGGCGGACCTCGATCGTGACGGTATCGGTCTGGTAGCTGAGCGGCTTCATCCAAGCATTCTTGCTGAGCGCGAAGAACGGGAAGGCCATCAGCGATCGCTCGCCGCGGATCTCTCCGTACAGCGGGCTGTCGAGCAGGAAGAGCTCGCCCTGGGGGATCCTGGACGGCGTCGTCTTGCCATCCTTGGTGCGCTTTACGGTGGGCGATCGGGTCATTGGCTATTCCTACTCGAAAGCACGAACTTTTGGCATCCCATCTCCTGTCATACGGGGCAGGGGGGGCGCTACCGCCCTCCAGTTCGTGCTTTCGAGTAGAAATACACCGAGCCTTTCAAGCAAATCGACAAAATGCCCCACTTGGACCGGACGTGGCTCGTACGCGTCACACCCTGTCCGGATGTCGACATGTCGGTGCGTCGAGGCTTCGACAGGTGCGGAAGCGTGATAGGGTAAGGGGCGCATTTGCCACGGGTATTCGCTTGGTGACGTTAGTCCGTATCCATCTCCCCGTATTGAGGGGAGAGGCACCAAAGCAAACATTTCCAACATCTGGACGTTCCGACGATCAAACAGATAGACAGTTCGACAGATCGACAGCTCGACAGCTCGATATGTCGACATGTCGGCAAATCGACATTTAAAAATGTTGCCGTACGGTCGTGGTTCTATCCCTGGCCGATCCGCCTCTCGAACATGTCCGGAACAGGACGGTAACGAAAAGCGAAAGATTTCGCTTTCCTTCGAATCGGCGGTGACTCATAGAATCACGATGCCGATCCGACCTGAAAACCGCTGGCTCTATCCGATCGACTGGCGGCAAGTGTCGGACACGATCCGGTTCGGCCGCGCCGGCGCACGCTGTGAACAGTGTGGACGGCCTCATCGCCGCTTCGTGGCGCACCTCGGCGACGGGCGCTGGTGGGACGCCGAAAATGGGTATTGGCGCTCCGAGCGCGGTCGGCGGATCGCGGTCCGCGACCGGTTCGAACTGGCCGGCGTCCGTACCACCTATGTCGTCCTAGCCTGTGCGCATCTCGATCACGATCCGGGGCACAACATGCCGGCCAACCTCGCCGCTCTGTGCCAGCGCTGCCACATGCTCCACGACGCGGCCGAGCATCGCTGGCAACGCTGGTGGAACGCGTTCCGCCTGCGCGCACTGCGCGACCTGTACGAGGATCCCCGCCTTACCCGCGAACGCCTAGGGCGAGGGGGCATGGTGGCGCGAGGGTAGGGGGCTTCGGTCTAGCGACGTCATCCCTTCCCAGCAGGGACGATCGTTCGCATCGGACGCCTGCAAACGCACCCGATGCAGCGCCAGCTCGATCCAACCACCGACCCTCCGGCCAACGGCCTTACCGGCAGCAACATATCCGAGGTCATCCAGAGTTTGATGGCAGCCACGGTCGAGCATCTCCATAGATAGGTGAACCGCGTGCCAAGTCGAACATGACAGCACTCGGCTACGTCACCACAGCTTTTCAAGCTTGACCTGATCGCGAGCACCACTCCAAACGTTAACGATGTCAGCAGACGCAGCGACCCTCGTCAGATCGGACGGGGCGTTCGAGTTAACCATTGTTGACGATAGCGCACCCGGGGTATTTCTCCCCGTGACAATCGTGGTGCGCGGGCAGATGTCTAGAGCTGCCCTTCGCCTGTATAGCAAGGCCGAACGCAATATGTCAGCCGAGCAACTGGACCACCTTTTGCGCTCGGCTGTAATGCTTGGGCGGAAGCGTGTCGGGGCCAAGGGTGGTCCCATTAACGTGACGATGACCGATTTTCGGTAGTTTTCCGGAATAGTCTTGCCGCCACCTGCATGAACCATTGGGCCGACGCCGCTGGATGGCGGAGCCAGCAAGGCATCCGTTTGCCGGATCTTCAAGGTCCCGCGCTCAACCCTCCTTGGCACGCTGCCCCGGATCGGCTGGCCCCCACCTGCTAATGTCTGAGCCGATGCCGCGTCGCGCCGTCCTGTCGGAGGAACAACGCGCGACATCGGCTACTTGGCTCGGGCTACTTGGCGCGATCCAGCGTCGCCACGCGTGTTCGGTTCTCAAGTTCGGGCAGACTAAGCTTCGAAGGCTTCTGCGGTTTCGTCTGGCGAGTGTCGCTTGGTCTCGAAACCGACCGCGAGGGCTGACCAGAATCGGATGTCGATTTTTCGGCCGGCATGTCCGGTGAAGATGCCGCGCCATATATCTTGGCTTCCAGTGCCTCCACCCGGCTGGTCAAAAGCTCCAGGTCGAGCTTGTCGGGGGTCGACTGCAATGCACCGACCTGCCGCGTCAATTCGTCGATCCGCTTGTTGGCCGCGGCTATGCGTATATCGGTCTGTATCCGGTCGATGTCCGCATCTATCTGGTCCTGCGCCGCTTTCGGTTTATCGGGCGTGGGCGATGATGCCCGGTCGCAGCCAGCCACAAGGATCAGGCACGCCAGCGACGTGGTGGCCCTACGAAAATATGTCATGCTCTCCGCCTACGCCTTTGCCAGCGCGTAATCCTGCACCAGCACCTTTTCGGGGACGTGCCACGCTCCCGCGATCTTGCGGATCATCGGCAGGGTGAGCGCACGGTGACGCGCCAGTATCTCGGTCGCGCGCGACTGCCCGATCAGCGCAGCGAGTTCGGCCCGGGTATAGCCGTTCATCTCCATCGCCGCCTCGATCGCACGCACCGGATCGAGTGGTTCGATCGGCCAGCGCCGGCTTTCATATGTCTCGGCCAAGGTCGCCAGCACGTCGAGCCGATCACCCGCCTCGGTGCCGTCTTCCGCGCCCCACAGCGCCTCGATCTCGCGCAGCGCCATTTCGTGATCCTCGTCGGTCCGGATAGGACGAATGTGCATCGCACCACCTCCATTGGGCATAGTCAAAACAGGCTCACCGTCAGGGCATCGATCTTGTCATAGTCCGCATGCGTGCCGACGAACTTGATGAAGGCGATCGACCGCTTCCAGTCGAACGCGGCCACCATCCGATAGTCCCCGCCGGCAACCTCGAACTGCACTCGCTCGCCGTCGAGCGACTTGGCTTTCGAAAAATCCGCGACGACCTCCAAGGGACTTTTCCACGAGGCCGCGTTGGCGACCTCATGCCAATGCCGCAAGGAAGCTTCGGTCGTCAGATGCCTCGCCCAGAACGCGATCAAGCTGTTCCTGGCGATGATCCTCATGACTTGGCGAGCTAGCATTTCCCGTCATGGGAAGTAAGGCACTTTCCCGCCATGGGAAGTATGCGCTCGCGCGTCCTATATACCGGCCTACATATAAGGCCGGATCGCTATCGCTTCGCCGCTACAGAAAGCGCTCGCCAGCATGGTCGCAGAACAGCTCGTGGTTGCGGACATAGTCGGACAGGATCTCGAGCGACTTGTGCCGGCTGACCTCCTTCATCTTAACACCGTCGCGCCCTGCCGCGCCGCTTCGGTTAGAAAACAGGCACTCAGCGAATGCCCGGCAACCTGCGCCGGGTTATAGCCCGCAGCCGCGGCGCGCGCCTTGACCACCGGCGCCACGCCGCGGTCGCTCATCGGCTTGGCCGTGATCCGCCCTTGCGGGGTCAGCTTGCGGAACACCGGGCCGTCACCGAACCCGGCACAAGCGATCCATGCCAGCACCAGTGCCTTGGGTTGGATCCGGCGCCCTTCGGGCACCGCGATCGTCGCGCCTTCGCCTTCTTTGTCGGTCTTCGATTTGCGGATCGTGATCAACAGCCCGTCGGGCGTGAGCACGACGTCGTCGATATCCAGCGCGACCAGCTCGGATCGCCGCAGGGCGGCCGCCATGCTGATCGCGAGCAGCGCGCGATCACGCACCGCACGCACGCGGTCGCCCTCGCAGCCACACAGCATATCGCGCAGCATGTCGCCGTCCGCAGCACGCTTCTGGACCTTCTTGATCCCGTGAGTGCGCCGGATCCTGGCCATGACATTGCGGATCGCGACCGCGCCCGGCTGTTGTTGCGGCGGATCATATCCGGCCTGCGCGTGCATATAGCCGATCGCAGCCAGGCGCCGCCCGATTGTCGATGGCCGCGCGCCAGCCTCCGCTTCGGTCGACAGGAAGATCGCCACTGCGCCGGACGCGGCGGGCATAGGGTCGATCGCCCGCGCCGCGCACCAGGCGAGAAATATCCGCCAGTCCGATTCATATGCCCGTCGCGTCGCCGACGACCGCGCCGCGGCGACATAGCCGCGTGCCGGCTCGGTCTCGTCGTCCAGCAGCAACGGGATCAACGGTGTCAGCGAAATCCGCTTCAGCGCGGTGTCGTCGAGATCGTCGGTCATGTGTCGTTGCTCGGGATCGGGGATAAACGGCGACAGGTTCGTTTGATCGCAAGAATGCGAGCCTTTTTTGCCTTCCCCAACCCTATATCTTTATTCCGAGAAATACCAATTATCGGAATAAAGATATAGGGTTGGCTAAACGGAGTCGGGGCCAGATCGATAGCGATCACTCGGTCATCGACTCAATGCCGCACGCCTTCCAATCGATCAGTTCGGCACCGTGAACATTATCTGCCAGCTTTTGTTTAAGCTTTATTATCAACATAGAGAAGTATGCGACTAATTGGATGATATATTCTTCAAGTACACTCTACAGATATCATGCCTTCCACTACCTATAATTAGCTAGTAATCAGGGTGTGGCGCGCAGTAGGCGACCCAAAGTCGGACGCTCAGGTTGGAGATCCGCGAGCCCGAAAGCAGTCATTCGACAAGCCCAGAGCCGCATCGATGCCTCAGCAGCAGGTGCTTCGCTTGCAGCAGGGAGACCGCGCGGCGTACCACACTAGTTTTCGCTCGTTTCTCTACTTGGCAAGTGTAGATACCGGGCGTTGAAATCGGCTCGGTCCCGTAGGGCGACGATACTAGGTATGCGCAGCTGGCGACCCATTTTCACAATCAAACTCTCGGCCTCAAGTAGTTTAAGCATTCGGTTCACATGAACAGCAGTCAAGCCGGTGACGTCACCCAACTGTTCCTGCGTCATTGGAATGTCTATTACGTCACCGGAAGAAAGACCTCGGTCGTTCATACGTGCCGCATACTCACAGATAAAATGCGCAATGCGAGTTTGTCCATCCCGCCGCCCAAGGTTTAAAATCCATTCACGACTTATAGATCCTTCGGTTAGAACCGACAACAATATGGCCCCAGCGAGTGCTGGCGAATTCTGTACAAGCTCATTAAATTGGACTGCTGAAACGGTTGCTATATTAGCTTTTGTTAATGTCCGAACATCGTGATCGGTAGTCCCGAGAAAGACATTTGGTAGGTCCAGCGCGTCACCGGGAATAATAAGGGAGACAATCTGGCGATGACCGAAAGCGGAAACCTTTTGACGGAGCGCAATCCCACTTATCAGGATCGAACAGGTGCGTGCGACGTCACCCTCCCGTACGATATAGCTGCCCGCGGGCATCTCTCGTTGCGTCACATCCAACGATAATAGGTCGTCCTGGTCATTCTTCGATAGTAGGAACATATCGGAGAGGAGGTTCGTAAAAACTGAGAGAGCTCTTGCCACACATACTCCTCGAGGACTCAACGCCGTTGCGGGAACGAAGCGCAAGGACCAGCGTGTTCGGGCATGACCTTATAACACATAGCAAGCTCGGAGAAGCTCCCTATATTAACGCCCGATGAGAAAGTTGGCCAATACTCAGCGAACGAATTCGACTTCAGTAGAGACACTTTCCGTCGCAACTGGTGCTTGTCAGCAGGGAACAGTCCGGCATTGATCCCGCTCGTGGTCAAAAACCATCCGTACCGCGCGCTCGCGAACATCCGGCGCAAACTTGTTCGTCCTCTTGCTCAGGCGCCCCATGCTGTAAGTGAGCGGCGCAGTTGCTCGGCGTTGGGCGTTGAGCGGTCGTCGGTGCGCTACATTCCGCACAAACCGGACCAGACACCGCTGGTGATGCGCATCCGTGATCTGGCGGCAACGCGGACACGCTATGGCTATTTCCGGATCTACATCCTGCTGCGCCGGGAAGGATGGGTCGTGAACCACAAACGCGTCTATCGGTTATATCGGAATGATGGACTGAGCCTTCGGCTCAAGAGGCCAAGGCGCAACGTCAGCGCTGCCAACCGCGAACGCCAACCTGCGGCACTGGCGGCGAACGAGATGTGGTCGATGGATTTCGTCTCGGACGCCCCTTCGACAAGCTCAGGACAGGCCTGTTCGACGGCCGGCGGCTACGGGCGTTGACCGTGGTCGACGCCTTCACCCGCGAAGTACTGGCGATTGACGTCGACCAGGGGATCAAGGGCGAACATGTCGTCGAGGCGATGGCACGGATCTCGACTATCCGCGGCGTGCCGAAGGCCATTCGCGTGGACAATGGTCCGGAGTTCATCTCGAAGGCGCTCGACCGCTGGGCGTACGAGAACGGCGTGACGCTGGACTTCAGCCGACCAGGCAAACCGACCGACAATGCCTTCGTGGAGTCGTTCAACGGTAGCCTTGGCGACGAGTGCCTGAACGCGCATTGGTTCCTGTCCATCGCCGACGCCCGAGCCAAGATCGAGGCCTGGCGACGTGTTGTTGCCCCTAAAGGCCTGACAGGGCCTCGCAGGTTTGCGCGATGAACTCGCGGGGTGATCGATAGCGCAAAGCGCGGTGCAGATGCACCTCGTTATAATGGGCGAACCAGCCGGGCAGTTGGTCGATAACGCTCTGCGCATTCGGCCTGGGGTTCACACGGACATAATCGCGCTTGAGAGTGCGAACGAACGCCTCGGCCATGCCATTCGATTGAGGACTGCTGACCGGGGTCGTGCGCGGGATCAGCCCGATGCCCCGGGCGAACGCACGTGTGTTGCGAGCGGTGTAGCAGCTGCCGTTATCGGTGAGCCACTTGATCGGTTCGGGCACGCGGTTCACCTGTCCGTAGCGATGCTCGACCGTGGCGACCATCAGGTCCTGGACGTCCTCTGCGGTGATGCCGCCCGTCGTCGCCACGTGGCCCATCGCCTCGCGGTCGCAACAGTTGAGCGCGAAGGCGACACGCGCACCTTCTCACCATTGTCGCAGGTGATCTCCAACCCGTCGGAACACCAGCGGGTGTTGCGGAGGTCGACGGCGACCCGGCCATCGTGACGCCGTTCCTCACGGCGTTCGCCGTCTCGCTGTAGGAGCAGCCCGTGCACTTTCATGAGGCGGTAGACGCGTTTCGGATTAGGTGCTGCGCGCCCGGTCTTCTCGGCTTCCCGGCGCAGCAGAGCATGAACGCGGCGATAGCCATAGGACGGCAGATCGGCGACGAGCGCGCGGATGTCGGCGACCAGCTCGGCATCCGGCAGCGGCGGTCGTCCGCGTGGTCGGGGCGCCGGGCGATGGCGCATTGCGCACAGGTGTGGGCGAGCAATTCCGACCGCCTCTGCGACCGCGCTTACCGTGCATCCCGCGGCAACGAGGTCGAGCGCAACAGCAGTTTTTTGGGCCTGCGGCCCGGAACACGGCCTCGCGGAGCAGCTCGTTCTCCATGGCCTTTTTGCCGAGCAGCCGGTGTAGTTCGCGCACCTGCGCTTCGAGCGCACGATACTCGGACGCCGGCACCACTTCCTCGCCAGCTGCCGCGGCGGTCAGCGCACCTCGCGCCATCAGGCGCCGCCAGGTGAAGATCTGACTGCCACCGATGCCGTGTCGGCGGGCGACGAGCGACACGCTCATCCCCGGTAGATACGTTTCTTCGACGATCCGGACCTTTTCCTCCGGTGTCCACCGCCTCCGGCGCTGAACACCAGAGAGAACCTCGCCATCGTTGTAACGCCTGGTCGTACCGTCAGTCATATGCCTCACTCTTATCTAAGAGCCGGGCCCTGTCAGGTCATTTAGGGGGCCACCTCACAACGGGACTATAACGAAAGCCGCCATCACACATCGCTTGGCTGGATGACGCCGGTCGAATATGCTGCTGCCGCGGCCATCAAAGCGGCCGAATGAACGCCGGAAACTCACCTTCAGATTGGATGAGAAATCGGGGGACTCTCATGAACGCCGGAAACTCACCCTCAGGTTGGATGAGAAACCGGGGGGCCCCTAAACGCTGCGCCATATTCGGATATCTCCATTATTGCCGGCAACGCTGCGGCAGCCATCGTGAAAGTCGGCCGATTGCGGCAACATGCCGGCAACTCGCAGATCAATCCGTGAGCCATGTGGTTAACGTGACAATTTTTCTAACGCGGCGTTAATTTTCGTACCGCCGCGGTGCAGGGCATGGCGGGGGATCGTGCTGCACCCCGCTAATTCCTAGCCGAAACACGTCGCCGAGCGTCCCTGTGTGAGGTGTCTTTCGTCGTAATCCTGCGGTTTAGCGCTAGTCTGCGTCATTCTGGCACATTTATCTTGATATTGCTGTGGAACTTCATGGTTGATGAAAAGTAAATGCGCTACGTAACAGGCACTGAGGTGGTTGCCGGTTTGGTGGTTATCGCGTCTGCGAAAGCCCAGAGCCTGAGACGAAGTTAGTTAACGGGGTGAGAGGCGGGGGGGTACCAACCCGAACTGCTGGTTCACTATCACAGTCGTTTATCGACAGACGCAAGATACAGGGATGATGGACATGGCTTTTCGCAACAATGACGTATTGATTCGCACGGCTGCTACGCAGAACGTTGCCGTAGGCAACACCGACGACGTATTCAACGGTGCCGGTGGTGCCACTGCATTCGTCATTGCCAACGGCGACGTAGGTGACGACACCTTTACGAACTTCGGCAGCGATGATTCGATCATCACCGGCAAGAAGATTTTTGACGGCAACAACGATGGCTTTATCGCATTTGGCCCGAATGGCGTGCTTGACGTTGATCGTTTTGGCGGTGGCGATAACCGTGCGGGCAATGACCAGATCCAGGTCGTTGGTGAAAACGGCAATGACATTACCGAGATCCGCTATCTTGGCACCAAGGGCGGCAATTTTGCTTACGCCGATTCGGCAACCCTTCGTAACTTGTTTGACACGTTCGGTCAGACCAACGTGATCGAAGGTACCGTCGGCAACAACACGATCGAAGCCGGCGCTGGCGCCAAGGTCATTCTGCATGACAACGCCCTGGGCCTGAACCTCGGTGGGGACACGATCAACGGCTTTGGTGCCGACGATCTGTTCGTTACCACCGCCAAGCTGTTCGACAGCGACAGCAGCGAAGTTGTGACCTTCGGTAGAAACGGCGTGCTCGACGTTTCGGGTTCGACCGGTCCAGCAGCAACTGATCCCAGCAAGGGTCCGGGCGGCCAGGTCGATTTCACCGGTATTGACGGTATTGCCTATCTGGGTACGAACGACATTGATGGCGTGACCTATTACTACTACGGCACCGCCGACACGACGGTTAGCCCTTTTGGTAATTAACCTGACCGGGTCGGGCGATGCTCGACCCTGTCGGATACGATAAAGAGGCCCGCCCCGTCACGGGGTGGGCCTTTTCGTGTTTAGGCTACATCAGCGCGCGTAGTACGTCACGGCTGAAATCCGTGGGTGCCGACAAGGCAGGCAGAAACGTAGCGATCGCCACCAGTGCGGCACTCCCTGTCGAAGCAATCCACAGCATCGTCCGCCGCCGGTGAACCGCCCTGTCGACGCATCCTATTTGGGGTGATGGTTGCCGGCGTTCGCCATGGCGGCGATCCGATCCGGGCAGTATCGGTATCTGCTGACGGCGTCGGTCATATTGCCGTCGACGTTCGGGATGCGACAGCGTCCGGTATGCTTGGATGATCTGTGACGCTCGGTCCTGCGACCCGCCCTGTTCGCCGCAATCGGCCCGTCCGCTGCAATCGGGATGCCATGTGCGGATGAGCGCGCGAAACGCCGCGCGCACGGTTGCCGCGTCGGCAACGGGGGAAACCATCAGGATATCGTAATAACTGGGACAATAACGGTCCGACACCCCCAACCCCTTCAATTGCGACCAGGACCGAGACTTGCTACAAACCGGTGTACCGAACGTTGAATTCATTGCTTAGCGAGCCGTTCACCATGGAACCGTCCCCGAATATCATGACGGCAGCGGTTTCTGCCGGTTGTCCGATCAGCCAGATCGGTCCGGTCCGGATTGCCGTACTGACCGAAGCCGAGGCCGTGCGCCGCGTAAACGCGATGATTGATGCCACCGGCGAACGGATCGTGGCATTCTGCAACGCCCACAGCGTCAACCTGGCACGCAAGAATCCGGCATTGCGCGACGCCTATGCCCGGTCGCTGGTGCTGAACGACGGGATCGGCGTCGACCTTGCGCGCAAATGGCTGGAAGGGGAGGCCTTCCCCGCCAACCTTGCCGGTACCGATTTCCTCACCCGGCTGCTGTGCGAACGTCGTACGCCACTGTCGCTTTATCTGCTGGGCAGCAAGCCCGGGGTCGGCGCAGCGACCGCCGTCGGGCTGTCGGTGATCGCCCCGCAACATCAGGTGGTCGGCATGCAGGACGGGTATTTCACACCGGATCAGGCCAATGCGGTGGTGGCTGACATCGTCCGCTGCAAACCCGATATTGTCCTGGTCGGCATGGGTCAGCCCCGGCAGGAGATTTGGGCAGCCGATTACGCCGTACGGACGGGCGCGCTGGTGATCTGTGTGGGTGCCTATCTGGATTTCGTCGCCGGCGTTTTTCCCCGCGCACCGGCATTGTTGCGCATGCTGCGGGCCGAATGGCTCTATCGACTGATCCTGGAGCCGCGGCGACTGTTTAGCCGTTACGTGATCGGAAACCCCAAGTTCCTGCTCGGCATTTTGCGAGATCGCAGTAAATCCGAAATTAAGCAGTCATCCTAAGGCTTTACACAAGTCCCTTGCCGCATTGGTTGTCTGAACGGTCGCACCACGCGACTATCGGGGCTAGGCAAGGCGAACATGCTGGGAATCAATCTCTCCGGGGCGGAATTCGGCAAGGGTGACAAGTATGGATATGACTATATCTATCCGTCCTCGAAAGATTTGACACTTTACGCTGATCAGGGACTGACGCTGGTTCGATTGCCGGTGCGGTGGGAACGTCTTCAACCGGAACTGGGGGGTGCGCTCGACGCCGCCGAACTCGGACGGCTGAACACCTTTCTGTCCAATGCGGCGAAGGCCGGGGTGCAGGTCATCATCGACGTGCATAATTACGGGCGGTACGACGGCAAGGTGATCGGATCGGCCGACGTACCGATCGCCAGTTTCGCCGATTTCTGGTCAAAATTGGCCGGCGCCATCGGATCGTCGCCCGCGCTACTCGGCTACGACCTGATGAATGAACCGCACGACATGCCGAACAAGACGATATGGCCCCAGGCGGCGCAGGCCGCGACTGACGCCATCCGTGCGGTGGGCGATACCAACACCATCTTCGTCGAGGGCGAACATTGGGCCAACGCGTCCAACTGGGCGGCGAAGAATCCGTTCCTCGACGTGCAGGACCCGCTCGGCAACCTCGCTTACGAAGCCCATGTCTATTTCGACAAGGATGGTTCGGGCACGTACAAGGGCACGTACGAGCAGGAAGGTGCCTATACCGAGATCGGCGCAAACCGGCTGAAAAGCTTTGTCGGCTGGCTGGAAGAGAAGGGTGCCAAGGGCTTCATCGGCGAATTCGGTGTTCCCTCGGACGATCCCCGGTGGCAGACGGTGCTCGACCATTTTCTGGCGACGATGAATGACTATGGGCTGTCGGGAACCTATTGGGGCGCGGGTTCGTGGTTCAACGGCTACAAGCTGGGCCTGCTCGACAAGAAGGGGGCGGGGACGGCGTCGCTGGACACCTTGCTGTCGCACGTCGCCGATGGGGCGGATGTCGGAATCGGTGCCGTTGCACCTGTGGCGATCGACAGCCCGCTGCGCGTCGAACAGAACGGCACCGTCCGTTATGTCGGCACGGCGGACCATGACGCGGTCGACCTGTCGGCGTCGGGTGACGCCGTGATCGCCACGCTTGACGGGGTCCGGTTCGTTTCGATCGAGGAACTGATCGGCGGTCGCGGCAACGACGTCCTGACCGGCGACGGCATGGCCAACCGTCTGCAGGGCGGTGGCGGCAACGACTGGCTGGACGGGCGCGGCGGCGCAGACATCCTGACCGGCGGGGCCGGCGATGATATCTATTTCGTCGACGATGGTGGTGACCAGGTGATCGAGCGTGTCGGCGAAGGCCGCGACCAGGTGATCGCCAACGTCGACTGGACGCTGGGCAGCTCGATCGAGAACCTGACCCTGGGCGGAGCCGCGGTGCAGGGGACCGGCAACGGCTTGGGCAATGTGCTGATCGGCAATGCGCTGAACAACCGTCTGATCGGGCTAAGCGGCGACGACGTGCTGGACGGCGGGGCAGGGGCGGACACGCTGACCGGCGGGACCGGCAACGACCGGTATCTTGTCGACAATGTCGGCGACCTGATCGTCGAGCGGGCGAAAGAGGGAACCGATACGGTCGTGGCGTCGCTGAACTGGACATTGGGCGCCAATGTTGAACATCTGACGCTGACCGGTACCGCGCGCCTGACCGGCACCGGCAATGCGCTTAACAACCGGATCGACGCCAACAATGCGGGCAATAGCCTGATCGGTGGCAGCGGCGATGACATCCTGACCGGCGGGGCCGGTGTCGACCGCCTCGAAGGCGGAAACGACGAGGATACGCTGATCGGTGGCGGCGGCGACGATATCCTGATCGGTGGTCTGGGCCGCGACTGGCTGACCGGGGGGGGCGGCAACGATCGTTTCGTGTTCCTGACGCGCAACGATTCCAAGAGCTCGGGCATGGACCGGATCCTCGATTTCGTGCGCGGCGAGGATCGGATCGACCTGTCGGCGGTCGACGCCAATACCAGGGTATCGGGCAACCAGAACTTTGCATTCATTGGCGCGGACGCGTTCGGCAAGCGTGCCGGCCAGCTCCGCTACGACACGCGTGACGACTATACCGTCGTCCAAGCCGATCTGAATGGCGATGGCGTCGCTGATATCGCCTTTCGTCTCGAATCCTTTGTCCACAAGCTGGACGCATCCGACTTCCTGCTGTGAACCGGGTCAGGGGGGTGCCCGACCGACCGCGCCTAGATCACGCATCGAAAGTTTAGTAACCAAAGAACATATACGCTACGACAGCTTAGCGATAAATGCATCGTTAACCATTGGCTGACAAGCTACGGTGACGGGAGAACAATGATGCTGTCCGAAATTGCGAAGCTGATTGCCGACGTCGAGACCATGGGCGGCGATCCGATCAGCGAGATACTAGCGCCCAGCGAAATCCGCGCGATTGCTGAGACGATCATCGCGTCGAATCTGCTGGCCGGCGGCAAGGTCATGACGGCGGCCTATCCCCCGCATGTCGCGTGGATGGCGGCGGTCCCGTCGCACCTCCATGACTGCTTCAGCGCCTGAAACTTGTGCCGACGGCGGAGTTACTGGGAAGCGGTTTCCGACCGACCGACCGACCCGTATCATGATCGGCACCAGCGATCTGGAAAGATACGGTATCAGGGTGCGGCAGCGACTGCAGCGGACGGACACTAAACCGATACCCGCTCTAACCACACAGCAGCGCGCCGACCGCCCGCAACCCCTGGATGTCGTCGTACCGATCCTGGCGCGGGCGTGGAATATCAAGGACCGTCTGCAGTGCGCCATAGTGTAGAAGTGCTGAAACCAAGACTTCGGGACATTTTAACCGTGGCTGTGATAGGCGACCAGTATGTGACCGCAGCCGGGCCTGCCCTGACAGACAGGGGGACAGGCCAGCGTACGGAACAGTGAAACGGGGTGGTGGCGTGTTGAAATATCGTACCGATATCGATGGCCTGCGCGCCGTTGCGGTGGGTGGCGTGGTCCTGTTCCATGCATTCCCGACGTTGCTGACCGGGGGGTTCATCGGCGTCGACGTGTTTTTTGTCCTGTCGGGCTTCCTGATTACCGCGATCATCCGTTCGGATGCGGAGGCCGGCACCTTCTCGATCGGTGGTTTCTACGAACGCCGGTTCCGACGCATCCTGCCCGCGCTGCTGGCGATGGTGGTGGTCACGTCGCTGGCCGCGATCGCCATCCTGCCGCCGTTCGAATTGCGGAACTACGGCAAAAGTCTGGGCGGCGTCGGACTGTTCGTGTCCAATATCGTCTTCTGGAACGACAGCGGCTATTTCGACACCGCGTCGGCCGACAAACCGCTGCTGCACACCTGGTCGCTGGCGGTGGAAGAGCAATTCTACATCGTCTGGCCGATCGTCGCGGCGGCACTGGTCCGCATGGGGCGACGGCGGTTGCTGGCTGGGTTCGTCTGGGTGACGGTCACGTTGTCGCTGCTTGGCGCGATCATAGCGGTGCGATATGCACCGTCGCAGGCGTTCTACCTGTTGCCCTATCGCGCGTGGGAACTGGGCATGGGGGCGCTGCTGGCCACCGGCGCGGTACCATCGCTGCGGACCCGCTGGTCGCGCGAAGGCGCAGGCTGGGCCGGGCTGGCGCTGATCCTGGTTCCGATGCTGGTCTACAGCGAAGCGACTCCCTTTCCAGGCCTGGCCGCGTTGCCACCGTGTCTGGGCGCACTGCTGATCCTGCATGCCGGACAGGGGGCGGAGACCCGTGTTGGGCGGATGCTGTCGTGGCGGCCAATGCTGTTCGTCGGGCTGGTGTCGTACAGCTTCTACCTGTGGCACTGGCCGTTGCTGGTGCTGCCGCGCATCGCGCTGAACCGCCCACTGACACCGATCGAGGCGGCATTGGCGGTGGCCGTCGCGCTGGGGCTGGCGGCGCTGTCGCTACGCTACGTCGAGAAACCGTTTCGCGGGCGGGGGACGATTGCATTGTCGCAGCGCAAGGTTCTGGTCGCCAGCGTGGCGGCGTGTGCGACATTGATGCTGACAGGGGCCGGGCTGTTCGCGACCTGCGGGTTTCAGGCGTTTGCCGCCCCCGACGTGGTTGCCGCCGAACGCGCGGTCGAGAGTATCAACCCGCTGCGCAAAGTCTGCCACAACGACGCCGGCACCGACGTGCTAGGGCCGGTCGGTCGCTGCACCGGCGGTACACCGCACCCGGATGGTGGGTATCAGGTGCTGCTATGGGGAGACTCGCATGCCGATCACCTCGCCGCCGGGTTCGACCGGTTGGGCCGCGAACAGGGATTTGTCTTCCGCCAGGCCAGCGTTTCGGGATGCGACACACTGGCGATTCTTGATACCGACGATCGGCGCAAGGCTTGTGCGGATTTCCATCGCAAGGCGCTGTCCGAGGCGGCAAGGCAGCCCGACCTGCGCGCGATCGTCATCAGTTCGCGCTGGTCAAAGTCGTTGCCAGGCCGTGCCGCCAACCTGAAGTCGGAACCGGCGGCCATCCGCCAGATGCACGACAAGCTCACGCAGATGGTGCAGCGCATCCGAACCCAGGCCGGACCGCGGCCGGCAATCATCCTGATCGGCTCGACACCCGAATTCGATTTCTGGCCGGCAACCTGTCTGGCGCGTGCCGCCAAGTCGGGGCTGGGCAGGGCGCAATGTACGCGCGCCGTCGCCGCCGACCGGGAATGGGGGCCAAAGGCCGATCGCGTCTTGACCGGGACCGCCGGCGTGACCGTGATCCTGCCGCGTCGTTCCTTCTGTGCCGGTGACCGGTGCCAGACGGTGGCGGGCGACATAATGCTCTACCGCGATGACGATCACCTGACCAACGAAGGGGCATGGTTCGTGGCCCGCCAGACGGCAGCGGCGATCGCCTCCGCCCGGTTTTCGAGTAGCCAGCCCTGACCAGATAGCCGGTTTCCCCCTTCATGTGTGGTGACATCTGTGCCGGCATGCAGAAGCTTGTTCAATGTTCGCAGTCCCGCTCGTTTCGATGGTCAGTGCCTTCTGTAACCGTGCCGGTCGGCTGGTGGAATTGGTCGGCAGCGTGCTGGTGCAGGATTATCCGCCCTAGAAGTTATCGTTGTCGTCGACGACGGATCGCGTGATGACACGCTGGTCGATCCACGGCTGACGACCATCGGCCGTAAAAACTGTGGGTTCTTGGCATCCATGAACGAGGCCATCGCCGTCAGTCGCGGCCAGTTCATCGCGGTGCATGGTTCGGCGCGCTGATGATGGTGAAGGGCAAGGTCGAACAGGGCTGGCCCATCGTCGAACGCGCATGGCGAGCGTCCGGGCCAACAGGTCCGAATGATCCGCGCGCTGGCCACGCTTCACGATCGTCTAGTGCTGTGGGTGCGGATCGGTCGCCCGATCCTGGCACGGCGGTTGAGTCAGTTCCGCGAGGGTACTGCCCCCCCGGAGTGGCTTCCGTCCGGTTGGCACCACTGTCATCCCTCCCGTGGGCGACGCCTAGCCCGCCGGGGTTTCCGATCTTGGGTTTTTCGGTCCGGGGCGGCGTTGCCGGTCGTGGTCGATGCCGCAGCATTGACCACGCCTCCCGCCCTGCCGTACCGGCGGTGCAAACTGGTTCAACCTGGTGGCTCAACGCACTAGGATGTTGCCCAGGATTGGCACGTCGTTAGCGACCAGACGGTCGATCAGGGCGCGCACCGACTTCAGTGAGGTATGGCGACGCTCGGACAACAGCAGCACGCCATCGGCACCCCGCGCGATCGCCGCAACGACGTCGGCGGGTTGATTGCCGGCATCAACGATGGCGAAGCGATAGCCGCCACGCAACGCGCGCAGCTGTTCAACCAGCGACACCCGTTCCACCGCCTCGCTCAACCCGGAGATAACGGGGCCGGATGCAATAAGATCGAGGTTGGGTACCGGGGTCGAAACAATGCTGTCCTCGCGCGCCGCGCCGCCGGTCAGAAGCGATGTCACCCCTTCTACCGGAGCGACCCCGAACAACGCATCCTGTGCCGGTGCGGCAAAATTGGCGTCGACGACGATGCCAAGCCTGCCCAGTTGCGCGAACAGCGTCGCCAGATTGGCCGCCACTCCCGCCGTATCGTCGGTGCCGCAGCCCGCCAGCACGATGACCGACAATGCATCACGGTCGAGATCGAGCACGGTCAGCAAAGACGACCGCAGCTCACGCAGACTCACCGACAGGGGATCGTCGGGCGCATAGGCGGCGACGACCGCACGGTTGACGCCGGTGGCATCGGGATCAATCAGTTCGCCCGCTTCGGCATGGCGAGCCACCGCCTGGCGCATCACATTGGGATCAATCAGTCCTAGGTCGACCGCGGCGGCGTCGATACTGGCACCAGTACGTGCCTGATACTGAACGATGCGTTCGCGATCCTCAGCACTCAGGCTGTCGGTATCGATCAGCGACGCATCCGTTCGCCGGGCCTTGCCCGGCTTGCCGAGATCGACAGATGTCGCAACCGGGCCTCTACCCGTGCTGGAACGCAGCTTCATGCCATGGCTCCCGAACCCAGAATCTTCTGCTCCCGGTTGAGGTCTGCCAGCACCGGCACGCCGGTCAGCGACACCAGTCCGCCAACCGTGCGGACCTTGGGATTGCGCCATTCCAGGAACAGCGCGGCAGCGATGCCGGCGAACAGGCCCGCGAACAGCCCTAGCAGGAAACGCAGCGCGACATTCGGGCTGGACGGCAGGGTCGGCGCGACCGCACGGTCGAGCAGGCTGACGTTGCTCATCGGCACTTCGCTCTGCAGTCGTACTTCGTTCAGGCGTGTCGTGACCGCGTCATAGGCGTTGCGGGCGGTATCGACGTCGCGCTGAAGCACGGCCATCTGATCCTGCGCCCCCGACAGACGCAGCACCTGATCGCGTTTGGCCTGAACAAGGCCGCTCAGCGCGCCGGCGCGGGCTTGAGCGGCGGCATTGGCGGTCTGTACGGCGGATACGGCCAGACCGACCGCCTGGCCGCGCTTGGAACGCAACTCGGCGATCTCGGCATTGGCGGCCGTCACCATCGGATGATTGGGACCGAGCGACTGGCGCAGCTGCTGCAACGCCGCGGACTTGCCGGCGATCTGGGTGTCGAGGCCCTGTACCACCGCCGATTGCTGGGCATCCGACGAACTGCCAATGTTGCTGCCCGCCTTGGCGCGCGCCTGGGCTGCATCGGCCTGCGCGGCGGTCAATTGCTGGCTCAGTTCGCTCAGCTGCGTCTGTTCGATGTCGAACCGACCGGCCCCAACCAGCCCGCGTTGCTGCTGAAACCGCGTCAGTCGGGCCTGCGCCTGTTCCAAGCGGCCGCGTGCATCACGGATCTGGCTTTCAAACCACTGCGAATAGACCCGTGCCGGATCAATGCGCAGCTGGAGCTGGATCTGCACATAGGCCTGCGCAAAGGCGGTCGCCAGACGCGCCGCCAGAGCCGGATCCTCACTCTTGTAGTTGACGGCTAGCACGCTGGTATTGCGGGTCGGCAGGATATCGAGCGGCTTTGTAATACGCCGGCCGATCCATTCGCGGATCGGCAGCGTGCTGCCGGATGCCTGGTACTGGCGGACCAGTTCGGGGTTGCGGTCCATGGCCAGATTGCCGGCGACACGTTGCGCGACATAGACGCTGCGGATGATGTCCGCCTGGGTGCCGATCACCGCCGCGGCCTTTGCTGCGCCGCCCGCCCCGGATTTGGATGCGACCGGGTCGGCCTGTTGCGTGTCGAACAACAGCGTTGCCGCAGCGGTATAGGTTCTGGGCGAGGTCAAGGTCCACACGCCCACCACCGCGAGAACGACCAGCGTCGCCAAGACGATCAGGCGCCAGCGGGCGCGCAGTGCCTCGATATAATCCCAGGCGTTCATCGCCCTTCCCCCTTGATGATCCGGGCCGGGCCGGTCTGATTGGCCGACCGTTCCACAGCGCAGAAGGTCAGCAGAAACTGCGGGGCCAATACATCCTCGAACGCCAGCCGCGCAGCTCCTTCGTCGAGGCGGCCCAGCGCCGGCGACAGGGCCTCGATCAGTTGCGGCATGATCGCCGGGTCGATACCCGCCCCGGCCAGCGCCCGGGTCAGGTCGTCGGGCGTAAATTCCAGCCGCATCGCCGCGGTCTGGGCAAAAGCCTCGATCGCGGCCAGCGGGAAGCGACTATCGCGCACCAGCGATGCAAACAGCGCCTCGTCGCGCAGGTTCGTTTCGCGCCAGATTTCGCGCGCGCGCACGACGCCGGCAAGGACGGTGTCGGTATTGGCGAAACGATGGTCGCGTTCGATCGCGCACAGGCAACTGTGCAGGCTGAGCAGGCGCATGTGATAGGGCGAACCGCATACCAGCCATCGCAGCAGCGCCAATGCCTCGTCGTCGAACTGCAGGCCGATCGCCTGGCTCGTCGTCTGGATAAAGCGTTCGACGTCGTCGTCGGCGATCGGGGTTAGTCCGACCGCCAGAATATGCCGCCGTACAGATGCGTGGACGTCAATCAGGTCGCCGACATCGCCCGAAATGCCCACGAAGATCAGGCGGACGCGCGACCGCATGTCCGACAGCAGCTTGATGAGCAGCGCGATCTGCCCTTTCGTCGCCTTGTCCTCCAGCCGGTCGAATTCATCAAGGATCAAGATCACGTCCTCGCGCTCGACGCGGGCCAGCATCGTGGCAACCGAGCGCGGTGTCGGCGACGTGCGGACCAGCGCCATCGCGTGTGCGAAATCATCAGCCCGCATGCCGAATGTAGCCGGGCCGATCTCGTCTAGATACGGCAGCATCAGTTCACCGAAATCGCCGCCACCCGCGCACGACAAATAGATGACCGACACGCCCCGCGCATCGGCCAGGTCGCCGAACACGCGAACAAGCGACGTTTTGCCGCTGCCGCGCGGGCCATAGATCACCGCGTGCATGTGCGAATCGATCACCGCTCCGGTCAGGCTGTCGAGTTCGCCTTGGCGACCGAACAGATCGCGGGGACTGTCGACGGGCTGATGCGCGCCGAACAGCCGGATGGCCAAGGTGCGCGTCCGTTCCGCCATCCGCACCGCGCGTTCGGGTGCGACCGGTGGCGACGCGGGCGGCGCGCGCCGTGCCGGGGCATGAGCCGCCTGCGACGCACTGCGCAACGGATCAGGCAGCGCAAGCAGACCCCGCTGGCCCGTCAGCCAGCCACGCACATGTCCGAACCATTCACGCAACATGACTATCTCCGGCAGCCGTGGAAATGAAGCTGCCCTTCTCCGACGAGACAATCTTGAACCGCATCCTTGTCTGCCTATGACCTAACCGACGTCTGGACAAGTCCTGCCCATTTTTCATGGCCCGTTCTTTACGGCTCGCTCTTCATGGCAACCCGGTATCGGGATATTGTTCGGGATGCAGCAGCCGTTCGCCGATTTCCTCCCACCGCGGAAAGGACCTAGGCCGGATCGTGCTAGCAGCGGCCAGCGCCATGGCCACCGCGCGTTCGATCGACGCAGGATCGTCCGGGCGGTAGGGGGACCGAGATTCGATGTCGCCTACCGCGAAATCGGGGCATACCGCCGGCAGCCCCAGATATTCGAACTGGGCGAGCTTGAGGCTGGTGTCCGCCAGGTATTCGACGTCTGGCGCGTCCAGATACGGCGCCACGCCGATTGTCGCATGGGCGATGTAGGGCAGGGTGTCGCGAAAGGCCATTTCGTCGTGCACGATGACGTTGGCAGCGGCCGTAAACCGCCGGCCGCAGCCGATCACGTGAAAGACGACATCGGGAAAGGCGGCCGCGGCGTGATGAAAAAAGCTTTCATCGAACAGCATTGATCCGACCGACACCGCATTACGGGTACCCGCCGGATAGGGGCTGGGACCAATCCCTGCAAAGTCAGCGGGATCTATGCCGAAACCGATCCGCGTCAACCGGTCGGGCGCCCATGTGAAATCGGGCGCCATCAGCCACGACCGCATACTGACATGGTGGATTAGGTCCGCATCGCGCGCCAGGCGATCCTGGACGAACGGATGCGCGCCGACCGTCGCGAGCCGATCGGTCGCGTAATAAATGATGCGCGCGCGCGGGTTCAGCCGGCGAATGCGACGCAGCAGGATCGCGGCAACGCTCGCCTCGACAACGACATGGTCCGCCGCCGCCAGCAAGGCGTCGACATCGCGGTTGGGCAACCGTGCGTACAACCGGAACATCGGCCCCATCAACCGGTCGGCCAGGGCGTTGCCCGTCGCGAAGGGGTGAAGGTGGGTACGCCACAGATAGCAGCGGATACCGTCGACCATTTCGGCGCGGTTGGCCCGATCCCACAGGTTCAGTCGGGAATCGCCCTTCGACCGGGACAACCGGCTGAACCGCGTGGAAAGGAACGAAACGTCATAACCGCTGCGCGCCAGGGCGTGGGCGATCTGATGAATGCTCGCGCGCTTTGCGGTACGGTAATCGTGGAAGGCGGAGATGAAGACCACATTGCCCTTGTTCATCTCGTTCCCAGCTCCATGAGGATCCCAGCTTCACGAGGATCACTGCCGCGGCATGGCCTTGCGGGTCGACAGGGTCAAGTCGGTTGCGGTGCAGCAACGACAACTGCTACCGCCCGGAAAACCTAGAAAAGCGGTCGGCGAACATCGACCCGACGCACCGCCTGAGTGGAAAAGGATATGGTCATGCCTGACACAGCGCCGCTCATCTCCGTCATCGTGCCCGCGTATAACGACGGTGCGCGACTTGCGTTGTGCCTCGACCTGCTGCTGGCCCAGTCGATCGTGGCGCAGGCGGAAATCATCGTCGTCGACAATGCGTCTACCGACGACATGGCATCGCTGCAGTCACGCTATCCCATGGTGCGCTGGCTGTACGAAGCCACGCCGGGATCCTATGCCGCGCGCAACACCGGCATCGCGGTAGCGCGCGGGCGTATCCTAGCCTTCACCGATTCCGACTGCCTGCCGTCGGCCGGGTGGCTGGAGCACGGCATTGCGCCGCTGCTCGGCAATGATCCGCCCAGTTTCGTGGGCGGCGCGATTGATCTGGTCACCACCGAAGCATCGGGCAAAGCATCAGGCGGATCGTTATCCTTGAGCGCCGCGGAACTGTTCGACCTGGCATCGGGATTTCCGCAGCATCGCTTCGTCGAACAGGTTCATTTCGCGATGACCGCCAACATGCTGACCACCGCCGACACGATGCGCAAGGTCGGCCCGTTCGCCACAAGCATGAAATCGGGCGGCGACCGCGAATGGGGCAATCGCGCCTGGGCAATGGTCGGGCCGGGCCGCTATGTCGCGGCCGCCCGCATCGGCCATCCCACCCGGTCCAGCCCGGCCGAGGTGTTGAAACGGGTGCGCCGGGTCGCCGGCGGCGAGCGCGACCGCAAGCCGGGCTGGGCCGATTGCCTCGCTTTCTGCGCGCGCCAGCTGCCACCGCCGCGCCGCGCGTTCCTCGATATTGCCGCCCTCGACCCGGCGGTCGCGCCGTCGGTGGCCAAGGCGGGGGCGATGCTGTTCGCATATCGCACCCGGCTGGCGCTAATCCGTTACCGGCTTGCGCTCCAGTTCGGAGGGGAGTCGAGCCGTTCATGAAGCTTTGACGCCCGCCGTTGTATGCCATAACAAGAGCGACTTGCGCATCGCCGTCCGCCGGATAGCGCGGCGACCCGGGGGACCCAACTTCATGATTCGCGGCTTGATCGTTGGCATGTGCGTCAGCCAGCTGTCGCTGACGGGCATGGCCTGTGCGCAGGAAAACAAGTTCAAGCTGTCGGCGCAACTAGTCGAGGTGTACGACAGCAACATCCTGCGTATCGGTGATCAGCGGACCGACAATCCGACCGACAACGTGTCAATGTCGCCGCGCGTCGCGGTGGATTTCGATCGACGTTTCGGCCGGCAGCGGGCCTTTATTACCGGCTATGCCGGCTATAATTTTAACAGCCGGTTCCGCTTCCTTAATCGCGAGGATCTGGCGCTGAACAGTGGCCTCGACCTGCGGTTCGGGCCACGCTGCCGGATCACCCCGACCGTATCGGTGCTGCGCGGCCAGTCCGACCTTGAGGATCTGGGCCAGATCGTGACCAACGCCGTCACGGTCCAGGATTACAACATCCGTGCATCGTGTCCGCGCCCAGCCGGTTTCTATCCCACGGTCGGTGCGGGCTATTACCAAGTGAGAAATTCCGAAATCCGGCGCGAACGCGACCAGTCCATTGTCGATGCGCGGTTCGGTGTTGCCTATGCCCGGCCCAGCATCGGCAATTTCGAACTGTTTGGGCAGATCACCCGCATCCAGCGCAACCGCCGCGACCCGACGCCGGCCGGGCTGCTGCGGGACGAAACCGATGTGCGGACGATCGCGCTGCGCTTCAGCCGCGACGTCGGCACCCGGTTCGAATCCGCGCTTCAGATCGGCTATACCAATGTCGATCCCAAAACCGTCGACGTACCCAGATTTTCCGGTCTGACCTATCAAGGCAGCCTGACCTATCAACCAACGCCGCCTCTTGCCCTGACGGTGGCCTTCGGCCGTCAGGTCAGCGGGCGCGGCAACGTGGGCACGAGCTATTACGTGTCGGAGAACGCCGAGTTTCGCGCGCGCGCGAAGCTGACTGCGCGGACGTCGGTGGGTGCCGGGGTCCAGCTGTCGAAACGCGATTTCGCGGGCGAGGACCGGGTGTTCCAGTTCGGGCCGCGTGGTCAGGACCGGCAGTTGGAGGCCAACGCCACAATCGGCTATCGTCTGGCGCGACCGATCAACCTCGACCTGTCGACCCGATATCGCCGACGCAATGCCGAGAATAATTTCTACGACTACGACAGCTTCTCCGCCACGCTAGCGGCAGCGATGAGCTTTTAAAAGAACGGAGACGGAATGATGAAGGCATTCGCATTTGCAGGGATCGCCCTGTTGTTGGCACCAGTGGCCGGTGTGCCGGCCGCATCGGCCCAATCGAGCTGGCAGGGGTATCAGCTGGGCGCCGAGGACCAAATCGAGGTCCAGATCCACGGGCAGGGCGGTGCCATCGTCAAGACGCGGGTGAAGTCTGACGGCTCGATCACGCTGCCGCTGGTGGGTCGTGTGCGTGCCGCCGACCAGACGACGCAGGCGCTGGCGACCGCGATCGAGGGACAGCTGAAGCGCGGCGGGTTGATGACCAACCCGATCGTGAACGTCGAGATCCTAGAATATGCCAGCCGTACCGTCACGATGCTGGGCGAATTCGCCAGCCCCGGCCTCGTCCCGCTCGACCGTCCGCTGACCCTGACCGAAATCGTCGCGCGTGTCGGCGGGCTGAAGGCGGGGGCGGCCGACAATGTCGTGCTGCGACGCGCGAGCGGTGCGGTCGAACGTTACAACCTGACCGCGATCTCGCGCAACGAAGCCCCCGACGTCGTGCTGTTGCCTGGAGATGCGCTGTTCGCAACGGCAGCGCCGCAATATTACATCTACGGCCAGGTCGGTAATGCCGGTACGTTCGCGATCACGCCGCAGATGACGATCCGCCAGGCACTGGCCCGCGCCGGTGGCCCTACGCTGGCTGGATCGGAGCGCAAGATCACGCTGTATCGCGGCGGAAAGGAAACCGACGCCGACCTGTCGGCGCTGATCCAGCCTAGCGACGTCCTGTTCGTGCGTGAGCGCATTTTCTGATCGTCCTGCATTCCGCCCGGACGCGGTTCGGACCGCGCCGGGCATCCGTCGATGCCGAGTGGGGCGAACCGCATGACTGATGATAGCCGCATCAAGACCGACGACGCTATTCGTCCCGGCGGCTCGGCGGGTTCGATGAAGCGCAAGCTTGCCATCGGTGCGGGCTGGATGACGGGGCTGCAACTGTTGTCCAAGGTTGTCGAGGTCGGTTTCATCGCCGTTCTGGCGCGCATCCTGTTCCCCGACGATTTCGGCGTCATCGCCGGCGCGACCATCTTCATCCAGCTCGCATCACTGCTGGTCGAGGTCGGCATTGGTGCTACAATCGTGCAGATCCCGACCCTTACCCGAACCGACCTGCGTATCGGCGGAACGATCGTGTTCTTGAACGGAATCGGCTATTTCGTGCTGGCGCAACTGCTCGCCCCGTTCGCGGGCGATTTTATGGGTATTCCCGGCGTCGAACCGGTCATCCGGGTGCTGGCGCTAGTGTTCATCATCCAGTCGTTCGGCATCGTGTCCGAAAATGTGCTGGTCCGCGACCTCGAAGTACGGCGGGTAATGATCGCGCAGCTGATGTCGCGGGTGATCGGGACCGGTGTGATCGGTATTGCGCTGGCGTGGGCGGGATGGGGTTATTGGGCGCTAGTCGTGGCCACGCTGGCCGAAACGTTGATCAAGGCAGTATGGCTGGTGCTGCTGGTACGGCCGCCGTTGCGACCGTTGCTCACGCGGCCCGGCGCGGCGCGGCTGATGCGGCGCGGGGCAGGATTCTCGCTGGCCAAGGTCATCAATTTCTTCGCATTGCGCGCGGACAACGCGATCGTCGGGCGGACGATGGATGCCGCCGCGCTGGGGCTGTATTCGCGCGCTTATAACCTGATGAACGTGCCGGCGGACCTTTACAGCCGCATTGCCGAACGGATTGTCTTTCCGGCGATGGCTAGGGTGCAGAATGACCCGGCCCGGTTGCGGTCGGCGTTCCTGCGCGGGCTGGAACTGACCGCGGTTTTCGGGTTGCCGATCTCGGCGCTGCTGGCGCTGCTGGCGCCTGAGATGATCCTGTTCATCCTTGGCCCGCGCTGGGTCGCGGTGATCGTGCCGTTCGCGGTGCTGTCCTCAGTCACCTACCTTCGTCTGGGTGCCAAGATCAGCGGATCACTGCAACGGGCCAAGGCCGCGACCGGGCCGATGATTACCAACCAGATCGTGTATGCCGGCATGGTGATCGGAGGCTGCCTGATCGCTTATCCGCATGGCATCGTCGCGGTGGCGACCGCGGTCTGCATCGCGGTCGTCGCCTTCTACCTTATCGTCAACTACAACGCCTGTCGCCTGGCGGGCGTCAGCCTGCGTGATTTCGTGGCGGTCCACGGCCATGGTGCGTTGCTCGCCCTGGCCTGTACGCTGGTGGCGGCTCCGGTCGTCTTCGGGATGCGCGCCGGTGGCCAGCCACCGATCGCGATCCTGGCCGCGATCGGTGCGGCGATCACGGTGTTGGGGGTGATCCTGATCGTGTGGCGGCCACGCTGGCTGCTAGGCGATTTCGTGCTCGAACTGCTGGGCGACGCGGGTCGGCTAACGGGTCGGCTCCGCAAACGAAAGGCGCGGTGATGACGACGCTTGCTGTGCCCCCCCCATCCCGGCTCCCGTCGCGCCCTCTACCGATGCGCAAGCGCCGATGGGGGCTGGCGGTGCTGACACTCGCGTTTCTGGCGCTATCGCTGTTGGCGGTCGCGACGCTCCTTGTCGACCGCACAGGCGAAGAGTCGATCGGTTCGCTGATAGCAGGCGATGCCGCCGGGTCGGAGGAATCGTCGCCCGCCGCGCCGGCCACGACACTGCCGCGGTTCGGCGTGAACCTGTCGGGGGCGGAGGCGCAGCGCACCGACGCAGTACGACCAACTCTTGCCGATCTGCACTATAATGTAGAGCAGTTGCGGTTCGACATGATCCGCTATCCTTTCAAAATGGACCGGATGACGCCCGATCGCATCGCCGAACTGCGGACGCTGACTGATTATGCGCGCAGCCGCGACGTGCCGTTCATCCTCGACAACCACAATTATGGCTGGCCTCCGGTCGAAGCCCAGATTGCCTTCTGGACGCGTTTTGCCCGCCAGTTTCCCGACGACGGTTCAGTTCTGCTCGACCTGAACAACGAACCCAAAGGTGTCGAATGGATGCATTGGGCCAGTGATGCCAAGCAGATCGTTGCGGGTCTGCGTCGCGGCGGCATCCGCCATCCGATCCTGCTGGAATGGCCGGGCTGGTCGGCGGTGACTCGCTTCGACAAGCATGAGGCCCGAGACAAGCCATGCGAGAGCGCCGGCTGTGCGCTTGACCGGACACCGGGGCCGCTCGACCCCCTGGGCCGGACTTATATGAACGGGCACCGGTATTTCGATGCCAATGGGTCGGGCCTGGCGGCAGCGTGCCTCCAGCGCAACGGCACCGCGCGCGAACGCAGCGGGTTCGTCGCGTTCGCCGCGCAGCTGCGCCAGCGCGGCCTGCAGGGCTATATCACCGAAGCGGCATTCGGAAACTATCGTGGCATTCCCGAAAGCTGCAAGGCCGTCGGCGACGAAGCGGTCCGTGCGATCCGCGCCAATGCCGACGTGCTGCGCGGCATTACCTGGTGGGGCGGCGGGCGGCTGTGGCCCGATCGCTACCCCTTCAAGATCGAATGCCCCAATGCGCAGCGCACGACTTGCCCGCCATCCGTCTATCAACAGGCAATTAGCCCGCGCCTTGCCGCCCGCGCCAATTGACCCGAGGAAACACTATGCCAGACACGCCACCTATCGCGCCGCACGCGCGGCTGCTTGGTGTCACTCATGTCGTGCGGCAATTCCATCCCGGCATCGGCGGGATGGAGGAATGCGTGCTGCAACTGGCCCGGTATCAGGTCGCGGGCGGCCACCGGGTCCGCGTCGTCACGCTCGACACGATCTTCGACGATCCCGCCGCGCGCACGCTGCCCCATGCGGAAACGCACGACGGGATCGAGATACGCCGCGTGTCGTGGCGCGGGTCCAAACGCTATCCGTTGGCACCTGGGGTACTGAAGGCGCTGGGTGCCCCCGATCTGGTGCATGTCCACGGCGTCGATTTCTTGTCCGATTATCTGGCGCTGACCCGACCTGTCCATCGTCGTCCGCTGGTCCTTTCGACGCATGGCGGCTTTTTCCATACGCAGTTCGCCGGTCGGATGAAACTGCTGTATTTCCAGAGCGTCACCCGCACACTGCTGACCCGCTATGCCGGGGTGGCGGCGTCGAGCCAGTCCGACTTCGAACGCTTTGCACAGATCCGGCACCGCGATCTCGACTTGATCGAGAACGGCGTCACGGTCGACAAGTTTCGCGGGCTGGCGCGGCGCGACGCCCGCACGATTCTGTATTTCGGACGGCTTGCCCCCAACAAAGGGCTGGCGGCGCTGGTCGCGTGGTTCGCGGCACTGGTCGCGGCCGATCCTGACTGGCGGCTGATCCTGGCAGGACGGCCGATGGGGGTGACGCTGGAGTCGTTGCAGGCGCAGGCCGCGGTGTTGGGCATCGCCGACCAGGTAGAGCTGATCGACACCCCCAGCGACGCGCAGATCGCAACGCTAATCGGTCGGTCGTCGGTCTATGCCTCCGCATCGACCTATGAAGGGTTCGGACTGGCCGCGATCGAGGGGGCATCGGCGCATCTGTATCCGCTGCTCAACGACATTCCGCCGTTCCGCCGCACGGTCGAAGGGCTGGGCTTTGGCCATATCGTCGATTTCGCCGACCCGGCGACGGCGCAGGGGTTCGCCCGCAACTGGCCTAGTGCAACCATGCCCGATGCAGCGACGATCGACGCGACGCTGACCGGTCGTTTCGGCTGGCGCGGCCATGTCGACGCGTTCGAGGCGCTGTATCGCCGCGTGCTGGCGTCACGCGGGGGTTAGGCGCCGCCAGCTGCGGTCAGGCCCGGCGACCGGGCGCCTGCACCCTTGCGCTCAAAATGCGTCACGCGGACATAGCCCACGAGCAGCCACAGCAGCGGTGCGGTCTTCATCGAGAACGAACCGGTGCCGCCGACTAGCAACCACATGTAGATATAGACGTTTACCGACCACAATGTTCGGCGGTGCGTCACGCTGTCCGGTCCGATAACTAGTGTCAGATAGACCCAATAGGCCAAAGCACCAAATATAGTCGTCGAGACGATAATGAAACCGTAACCGGTGTCCCCGCTGCGTGGAAGCAAGGCATAGTTGCCAAGAAGCAATTCTCCGGCTGTCAATCGGGTCAATGCCCGATAAGTCGTGGCGATGCGTCCGACCAGATCATCGCCGGAACGTACTTCAACGAATTCGAACAGAACGAATGCTCCTGCCAGAAGCAGGACGGGAATAAGAGCGTTCGCATAGCGCGGCAGTCGCGGAAATAAAAAATAACCGACGATGAAAATTGGTGCGATGATCGCCGACATCCGCGCATTGTTGGTTACGACGATCATAAAGATCGTAATCAACATTAATCCCCGTTCAAGCCAAGACACTTTTCCCCAGAGCGACGTGATATAAACCATCAGCACAATTGCGAAGATGTTGATATTCACCTGTTCCAGAAAGATGGAGGAGGTCCGCGGCCCGTCGAACAGCCCGAAGCTGAACCGGCCTTCATAGGCTATGGTGCCCATCGCCAGGCCAGTATCCTCATAGAACTCCTTAACGGCCAAGCCGCGCGTCTTCGTTAGGTAATCGCCTGGACGGAACAGTGCAGCATAGGTTTCGAGACTCGATATTTCGATCAGCAATACTACCAAGGTAATGACGGCGCACAATGCGAAGGCAAGACGGACCAATTTCAGGTCGGCGCGCCCCCCCAGCATAGTGAATGTGACAATAATGAGGACGTTACGTAATCCTTCAACAAACGCACGGTCGGCGGCAAGCGACATAAAAAGCGCAAGCGCGACTGATAATCCCAAATACAGCATTGGCAGCAGGTCGCTGCGCCGCGGTCCGTCCAGCAGGCAACCGCCCAGTGCTGTCACCAGGATCAATATTTCCACGACTGAAACGATAGTATAATTTACAGGCACGCCAGCCGCACCCAGCAGGGCAAGAATGGCGTTATAGATTACGCCAAGAACCGGGGTCGCGACGATGATCCACCGTTTCAGCGGCCGTTGTGTCTCCTCGGCTTGCCAGGCCGGGATCGCCAGACCTGTGGCGGATGAAAAACTGCTCAACAAAAGGCCCTTTCGTGGCAAGATAATCATGCACCGACCCCGCCCGGGGTATGCCCGCTTGCTTCTTTGCACGACACCATATTAACGGGCGTGCGGCGCGTGGGACAGTGGTTTAACGGCAAAGGCCTTTGCTCAAGGCCCGGAAATTGAGAAGGACAGGCATATTCCACATTCGCCCAAAGTCTCCGTGGTCAGCGCCTTCTACAATCGCGGACCGGCGGTCGCCGAATCCGTGGGCAGCCTGCTTTCCCAGTCGCATGAAGATCTGGAGGTCATAATCGTCGATGACGGTTCGCGCGACGATACTGTCGCCGAACTGCACGCTCTTGACGACCCAAGGTTGCGGATTATTACCCGGGAAAACCGGGGTTTCGTCGCATCAATGAATGAAGCGATTGCGGCCAGCACCGGAGAAATCGTCGCGGTCCATGGGTCGGGTGACATATCACTGCCCAATCGCATCGCGCGACAGGCCGCGTGTCTTTCGGAGAATGCAAATATCGGGGTCCTGGGCTGCTGGGTGGAAACCGATGCGACTGGCAGTGGCGATCCATGGCTATATCGGCCGCCGACAGGCCTGCCGTTTCACGAGACGCTGCTCAAGCGCAACCTGTTCACCCACGGCGAGGTCATGTTTCGCCGGTCGCTGTATGACAAGGTCGGTGGTTATCGAGATTTCTTCCGGTTTGCACAAGACCGCGACCTGTGGTTGCGAATGTCACGCCTATGCGACTATGCGATCGTGCCCGAAGTGCTGTATCGTCGCTTCAAACCCGAAGGCGGGGTCAGCAGCGATCCGGGCAAGATGTTGCTGCAAAGTTATCTGGCTGATTTTGCCGTGCAGTGCGCCCGGGTGGTCGACGCCGGTGGCAAGGATCCGATCGAACGGCACGGCCACCTGGCACCGTTTCTGCGCGAACCTAGCGAAATGCTGGCTAGGAAGCTGGCATGGCACGGCGCGCACCGCATGGTGCAGGGCGATATCGAGCAGGGCTGGGCAATTGTGAAACGAGCCAACCGCGAGGGATCGGCCCGGCAATTGCGGATGATCACCGCGCTGGCCGCGCTGCACCTCAATCCTGTCCTGTGGCGCAGCGTTGGACGGCCTATGCTGGAACGTCGCATGAAGCAGTTCCAGCAGTAAGTATTTCCCGAACAGGTTATCGGGGCGGGCCGTAGATACGATCCGCCCCGATCCGGCATCAGATATCGATGCTGCCTAAGCCGAACGAAGATCCGACCGCGCTGTAGACGTAATAGCGCATGCCGTTCTGTTCGATCATGCCGTCATATTCGAGCGTATTGGTACCCGTGACCGCAACCGTGCCGCCGGTACCCGACAGGTTGAGGGCACCACCGTCGAAGCGGATGATGCCGTCGGCATTGTCGTCCGTCAGTGCGGTGGTGGTGACAATCAGGTCACGCGCCGAGAAGTTGACGCGGTCATTACCCAGGCCGGCGACCGGATTGGCGGTGTCGAAAAAGAAGACGTCCGATACCGTCCGGCTGCTGCTGCCGCCCAGCGCATTGTCACCGAAGTCGCTGACATGGACGACTTGTCCCTTCTTCGCCGTTGGGGCGACACGGGCATCGGCATAATAGAACGTGCCGTCGACCTCGCCCATTAGGCGCAGGCCTCCACTGCCGCTGGCACCGGTCAGGCGGACCGCATCGCTGTCGCCGGTGTCGAGCCGCAGCGTAGAACCGGTCCAGGTGATGATGCCATCGCCGTTGCCGTCGCGCAGGCTCTTGTCCACGGCTAGCATGTCGCCGCGCATCCAGTCGGTCACCTGATCGACGCCGGTCGTGCCGCCGTTGCGAAGTTCAAAGACATCGCGACCAGCTCCACCGGTCAGACGGTTGTCGGCCTGATTGCCGATCAGACGGTCGTTGCCACCGCCGCCGATGGCGTTCTCGATCACCGTGCCATAGGCGATGGCGATATTATCCCTGTAGAGACCCGTCGTCAGGCCAAGATCGGCGGCAAGGTCGGTATAAGCGTCGTAGGTCGCCTGGCTGCGGGGGGCGAGACCCAGTGCTGCGCGACTGGCGTTCACCGCTTCCAGCGACGCGAACGCCTCGATCCCGCCGCCCGACGAGAAGGCACCGCCGTTCAGGTCGATTGTCGACGGCGTGTTCCAGCCCGAAAAATCGAGCGTGTCGTTACCACCGGCATCGTAGACGGCCACGATCGGCGCGGCGTTCTGGGTAAAGTCGAATTCGGCGCGGTTGGCCGTCGAATTAAAGCCGTACACGGTATCGCCGGTGCGGGTGGTCGGGTCTGCGCCGTACATCCGCTGAATCGCGGCGATATCATGGACCAGCGGCGTCGCGGCATAGCCGAAGCGCAGGTTCGCCCAGTCGATATGCTGCGCCCCGGTTTCATAGGCGTCGAAGTAGCTCATGATCGAATATTGCATCGTATCCTGCGCATACGCCGCGTCGTTGGCGTAAGTGATGGGATCGGGCACGCCGTCACCATCGTTATCGTCGAGCGCATCATAGCTGCCAGGGTGGCTCAGCCCGAGCGAATGGCCCAGTTCGTGGACGACCGTGGTTTTGGCATAATAGCTGTCGCCCAGCGGTGTGAAGTTCGAACTGACAAAACCGTCGATCCACACATCCCCGCCCAGCCGGCCGATTTCCTCGAATCCGATGGTCAGATAGGATGCATCAAGAACGTCCCCGAACGGCAGATAGGCGTAGGCCTGGGCACCGCCGGTATCGGTGTTGCCGACGACGATATCGGCGTTGAACGACTTGGTTTCCTGGAACGAGATGGCAATCAGGTCGTCCCACAGCGCGATGCCTTCGCGTACCAGGGTGCGCTGCCCAGCATTCAGGACCGAGAATGCGTCGCGGTCAAAGGCTTCGGTAAACGCGCTCGTCCCGGTGGCATTGACGTAATAGCTGTTCGCCAGTTCCTCGTAATTCGCCCAGAAGCCGAAATTGAGGACGCCGTCGTCCAGTTCGCCATAATTATTTAGATACCAGCTGTCGCCAGTACGGTTGAGGTTGGCTGCCGCCTGACCGATGGTCAGGATAATCTTGCCGTTGGCGCTGCCGCCAGCGAACGGATCGAGCGACAGGCTTTCAGGCGTTTCGCCGCCTACGCCCGGCCAGTCGCGTTCGACCGAAGGTACATCGCTGCTGTGATTGCTCATTTCAAAGTCTCCCCTCTTGGTAAATGTATAATGCGTCCCGGACCGCGCCGGCCCCGCCACGGCAGGAAGGCGTCGAGGGCGCGATCGAGAAACTGCGTGGTGCCTTCGCCGACGGCAGCGACAAAGCGCCGCGGCAACAGGCTGCCTTGGGCGTCATCCATTTCGACCGGGCGATCGGCGGCAAGTGTCAGCGACAGCGCGCTGTCAGTCTCCCCGAACGTCGCGCTGACGCGGAGCGTGGCGAGGGTTTCAGTCTCGTCAGTCGCAGTCTCGTCAATGGTCGAGATTCGGATCGGTGCATCGCGCCGGGCCTGCTCGGCCAACTGTCTGCACAATTTGGCGCGCGTGTCTTGGCAATGTAGCACAATCGTGGTGACGCCGTGCCACAGCGGGGCAGGTCGTGCGACCTGCGTGGTAGTGATTACGGCATCAACCATCGGCACAGGCATGGTCCCCAACTCCGTATGTGTCCGCAAATGATACCTATTAACATTCTATTAACAAGCACATAATCAAGTCCGGCATCAGTACCGGCAGGGGCACCAGCATCACCGGCAGGGGCACCAGCATCGGCAGACTCGGGGGCAGGGGCGCGGTATCAAGACGTTCGGACCGGCAGGTGGGTCTTGGCGATGGTATCATATGACCATACAGGTGCGGTGAGCAGCGTGAACAGGGGCGGCATGGCAACGTGTAAGCAGGTCGACCGGAACAACCCGAAGGATCCCACGCCCCTTGAGGCGCTGGCGTTCGATGTCCACGGCCCAGAGCCGAGCCGAGCCGAGCCGAGCCGACCGATCACGATCCTGCGGGCGCTGTGGCTGCTGCATGCCCGTGGCGGGCGTTACCGGGCAGTGACGCTGATCCGGTTGTCGCAGCATTTCGACCGCCCGGGCCGACGCCGGCTGCGCGACTGGGCGCGGCGTCAACTCTCGCGTGACTATGGGTGTTTCCTGCAGGTGGGCGCCCAGATCGGACCGGGACTGAAACTGCCGCATCCTCAGGGAATCGTGATCGGTGCCGGTGCGCGGGTCGGCCGCAACTGCGTCCTGTATCAGCAGGTGACGCTGGGCGGCGCCCGGCGCGGCGACTTCGCGGCAGACCGGTATCCCGTGATCGGCGACGATGTCGTGGTGTTTGCCGGGGCCAAGCTGCTGGGTGCCGTTCGGGTCGGCGACGGGGCCTGCATCGGCGCGAATGCGGTGGTGATCAGGGACGTTCCGGCCGGCCGCACCGCGGTCGGCGTGCCGGCTCGCCTGCTGCCGTAACGGCCATCGGGTCGTCGCCAACGACAACGCCCCGCCCTGTTGCCAGGGCGGAGCGTGCGTTGCCTTGCAGGCCATGCGCAATCGCGCATGGCCGGATCAGAGTGTCAGAACCCCAGATCGCTAGTATTGGTGGCGGTCGAACCGACCAGCGAGTAGACATAATAGGTGACGTCGCCGTGGACGACCGCGCCGTCGAACTCGATCGACGACACCGCCGCGCCACTGGTTCCCTTCAACTCAATGCTGCCCAGACCGTCCGACAGGGCGAATAGGCCGTTGTCACCCGTGACGATCCCGTCGTTGTTGCCGTCAGCCAGCTTAGTCGTCGTCGCGATCAGGTCGCGCTTACCGAAGAGGTTGATGGTGTCGCTACCCAGATCGGCACCCAGCGCGGTGTCGAAGAAGAACACGTCCTTCTTCTTGTCGCCCTTGTCACCGGTGAAGGCGTTGTCGGCCAGGGTGCTTTCCTTGGCCCCGCGCGGACGTGTGCTGGCATCGGCATAGACGGCGTGGCCGGCATCGTCGGTGCCAAGGAAGCGCAGCGCGCTCACGCCGTCGATCCGCAGCATGTCGCCGGCCTTGGGTGCATCGATCGACAGGACGTTGCCCGACAAGGCGATGATGCCGTCCTTGTTACCGTCGTATAGCGCCTTTTCAAGGACGAGGACGTCGTTCTTCTCGAAGTTCAGGATGCGGTCGTTGCCGGTAACTCCCTCGTCGAAGAAGAAGCTGTTCGCACCCGATTTCCCTGTCAGGATTTCGCTGGCCGCAGACGACCCGTTGATCGTACCCGCACGGTTCAGCAGGTCTGTGACGACCGGCGGAACAACAACCGGCGGTAGGACTGGTGGCAGCAGCGGTGCGGCTTCGACGCTTAGCGTGACCGTCGCCGAATCCGTCGCTGTGCCGTCCGATGCGGTATAGGCAAAGCTGTCGGTGCCGCTGAAACCTGCCTTGGGCGTATAGATAAAGCCGCCATTGGCCGCGAAGCTAATCGTGCCGTTCGCAGGACCCGTCTTCAGCAAGGCGCTAAGCACATCGCCGTTGGCGTCCTTGTCGTTGGTCAGGACGTTGCCCTTGACGCTGGCGTCCTGCTTCAGCGTAAAGCTGTCGTTCACTGCGTCGGGCGCGTCGTTGGTTACCGGCGGCGGAGGCGGTGTGGTCAAAGTGCCTTCGCGCGAATCGATCTGGGCGATGGTCGCCTTCAGATTGTCGGTCACGCCCATGTACAGGGTGATTGTGGTCGATGCCCCCGCTCCCAGCGTGCCAAGCCCGAAGGTCAGGTTCAACGTCTGGTCGACCTTGGCCGTATACCCTTCTTTCTGCGGCTTGTCATAGGCCGCTGCGGCATAGGGATCGGAGTTCACGAAGCCGTAGAACGACGCCACCGCGCGGTCATCGTTCGAATACAGGAAGAACGGGTTGGTCGCGGTCAGATAGGCTGATACCAGTGCGCCATCCACACCTTGGCTCTCGATCTTGTTTGTGGTGGCATATTTATCCGACTGATCGGGATCGAACGAGCGCATGTAGCGCAGATCGGTCATCGCCGCGCCCGACTGGTTGGTCAGCGTCACGTCGATGCGGATGTACTTGGCATCGTCCGCCAGCGAGATCTTCTGGGAAATGCCCAGGTTCTCGGTGGTCTTGCCGTTCCAGGTGGCCGACGCGACGGCTTTGTTCGACGTGTCGGCCAACGTACCGTCGACTTCCGAAAAGCCGGTCAGCAGCATGTTGCTCTGCACAAAGGTGCTGCCACCGGTCTTGTAGCCGATGTTGAAGCCCTCGATCGCGCGGCCTTGCAGCAGGACGTCGTTCAGCGCCATTTTGTTACCGACCCCGAAGCCGTCGAAGTCGGCGATCATGCCGACGCGCAACAGTCCCGTGGCAGTGTCGCTTACCAAGCCCTTGGGAGCGGCCTTGGTCGTACCCAACGTGCCATCAGCATTGATGCCGATACCAAGATAAGTGCCCTGAAGGAAAACTTCGTTGTTTGTAGCCGCACTTGTTATCGTCATCCCAGCCTCGCGAAAGTATGAGTTTATATCCGCAGGTCAGAGTCTGCAGCACCGGTTCGGTGCGCCTTCCCTGCCCCCCGTCGTGATTGATACCGGCAGCGAAGTTCCATAACTGTGACTCCACGCAGTTAGTCGGGCGTTAAGCCTTTTTTCGTGAACTTAATTTGTGGAGCCTTTCGAGGTACATCGCCGCGTCGTTCCGTCTTGGAAAAAGCTCATCGTTCAGTATCGACGATGATGCCATGCGTCCCGCGATGATACGGTATGCACATGCGGTAGTCGGCTCTTTTTGTCGCCAGGCCGGGACCAGCGGCAAGATTTATTGGAACAATTTATTGTCTCAAGCGTGCGAATCGTCGGCATAGCGGTCGATTCGGTTCAACCGCGGCGAACCGGAATGGGTCGCGGCATCGTTGCCGACCCGGATGTCGGTGTCGTCAATCCATATGCCCTCGATCGCGTCCGCGCCGTTCAGCGTGTCGACCGCGACCAGCGCCAATCCGCCGTAATCGAGCCGGCGGTAGCGGTAGATCGTGCCCGACACACCGTTCAGGCCGACCGTGACCAGCAGCTCGCCGGGCAGGATCGCCATGAGCACCGATGGCGTTCATGCACTGGTCGCTGTTGGCGGGCAGGGGCATCGGTGCCGACCGCACGGCACCCGACCGGTCGCAGGCGATCAGCTCGCCGGTGTTACGCAGGATCCCATGCTATGCCGTTGGTGCCGGCGGACAGCGGCACGGGCGGCGTCGGGACCGTACCGATCGCCGGGTCGAACCGGACCAGATGGCTGTCGGTGCCGGACGCACCCGACAACTTTACCACTATCCACAGGCTGCCGTCGGTGCGGTCCAGCGTCATGCCCTGACACGAACCGGCCATGTCGGCGGACAGGCCAAGGCGTGTGAGGATGAACTCCGCCTCGATCGTGGTCAGATCGGGCGACATCCGGCTGAACAGCAGCGGATGCCGGGTCGTGCGGCCGTTGCCGACGTACCAGCGCCCGGCCAGATCGCGAGTCAGACCGGTGATCGCCATGCCACGCGATCAGGCTGGAGGCGGTCGTGCCTGTCAGCCGGACATGGCTAGTCTGTACCGGCAGGATGGTTCCCGTCGGCACGCCGACGAAGCGGACGTCGGCGGTATCGCTGACATACAGCATCTTGGACGTATGGGGCAGTGGCTGCTAGTCGTCAGGCTGGATGGCCAGCAGCCGGCGGGCGGGGCGATGGGGCTGTCGGAATGCAGGGCAAACGGATCTGCCATGGAACCTCGTGAACCATCATGAGTCAATGTTCTTGGTATGTTTCAAATTCGAAGCGTGTAGGAAAGCGCTTATTCGCGTGCCCGCCACACGGTCGGCACCGCTTCGGAACCCGCGGACTAGGGCGCCTTCCGAAGCGGGCTGGCTCAGTTGCGGGACTTAGCCTTAACCTGTGTCTGCGACGGGGCCGGCTGCTTCTGGTCGGGCAGGTCCGGGCGGCCCTGCCCTTCGTTGACGGGCAGAGCGCGACTCAACGGCCGGGTCGGGCCCGGAGTGTCGGGCGTGCGCAGCACCGCGTTCGCGGTAGCAGGTACCACCGGTGCGTCGCGAGGATCGTCCGGCGCCCGTGCCAAACGGTCGATCGGTCCAACGATGATCTGAAACGGATCGATCTGCTGCCGTTTGCGCCGTTCCAGATTGGCTTGCATGTCATAGGTCGTTACGGCGGGGCTGAGTGTCGCGGCCTGCAACCGGCCCAGATAGGTCAGCAGGTTGGCCTGCGAAGCGTATCGCTGATATTCGGCGTTTGCGACAATGATCTGCGCGTTCAATAGGCGCTGTTCGGAATCGATCACCTCGAAATTCGAACGGAACCCTTCCTGGAAGCTGCGCCGCACGCCCTCCAGCGCCCGTGCCGCTGTTTCGGATGTTGCCTGGCCGATCGCGACCTGTTCCGCTGACGAGATTGACTGGTTCCACGCATTCTGGACCTGCGACTGGACCCCACGCCGGCTGGCCTCGACGGTGAAGGCCAGCGACTGCTGGATGGCAATCGCCTGGCGGATGCGCGAATCAACCACGCCGCCGGTCAGCAGGGGGATGGTTAGCGTGGCCCCCGCCGAAGCGCCGCGCCGCAGGTTGTTGAACCCGATACCGTTGGAATCGATGATGCCGATCGACGCGTCCGCCGACAGGACGGGATTGCGCTCGGCGCGTTCGGCGGCGATCTGTGCACGGCCCGACCGTTCGTTCAGGATCGCCTGCCACAGCGTCGGGCTTTCCGCCTCGGCTACGCGGAAGGCCACGTCGATGGATTCGGGAATGCCGGGCAGTGGCGGCGGTGGAGCAAGCGTGCCGGGATTACGGCCCACGACGGCGGCGAACCTCGACCGGCTGCGTTCCAGATTGGTTTCGCTCTGCGCCAGCTGCGTGCGGATGATACCCAGCTGCGCCTCGGCCTGCGCGATGTCGATCCGGGTCAGGTCACCGCCGCGTTCGCGCGCCTGCGCCTGATCCACCTGTCGTTGGTAGGACAGGATTGATCGCTGTTGGATTTCAACTAGACGCTGGTCGCGACGCACCGAAACATAGGAATCGACGACTTCAAGCAGAATGAAGTTCTCGACCTCGCGCAGCCGTTCGCGGCCCGACAGCACGGTCGCCTCGGCGGACGATACCCGCGCGGCGGTGCGACCGCCGTTGAACAGTATCTGCGATGCCGTCAGCGATACACCGCTGTTGCGTGCGCGGTTAGTGACCAGTTCGTTGAAGAACACGTTGCGCACAACCTGTTCCTGATACCGGACGTTGCCGACGACGCTGGACTGCAACCGATAGGGTGCGCTGGCCTGGATGACGGTTTCATCCAGCGACCGCAGCTGCGCGCGCTGCGATTCCAGCTGGGGGTTGTTGCGATAGGCATCGACCAGCGCCTGGTCCAACGTATCGGTACGGCCCGATACTGGTGGTACCGAAAGGTCTACCGGTACCACAGGTCCAACCTGCGCGGCCACCGGCCCCGCCGCCATGCCCATCGACATGACGGCCCCGGTTAGCAACCAAAAACGCATTCTCATGATCGATTTCCCCCCGCTCGGCCCGTGCTCGGGCGGCCGATTCCCTAGCGCGATTTTTACACAAGCCCAATGATATCACGCCTGCCCGTCAACGTTCGTGCATTGATCGACGGAATGTTTCCATCAATGGGTCGAGCAGATACTGGAGCGCGGTACGCTGGCGCAGTTTCACCAGCACGCTGACCGGTACGCCCGGACGGATGCCCAGATCGGCACCGCGAACCCGGCGCAGCATTGCAATCTGGTTCCGCGGCACCACGATTTCGGCGGTGAAATAGCGCTGACCCGATTTCTCGTCGCTCAGGCTGTCGGCTGACACGTTGCGGATTGATCCCAGCAGGATCGGCAGATCACGTTCGTGCAGCGACAGAAACTTCACCTCGGCCGTGCGGCCTTCATAGACGCCGTCGATGTCCCCTGGCGCGAAATTGGCCTTGATAACCAGCGGCGCGGTATCGGGCACGATGTCAAGGATCGGCTGTCCGGCCTGAACCACGCCGCCCCGCGAATAGATTTTCAGGTCGACGACCCGGCCGGCGACAGGCGCGCGGATCACGGTGCGTTCCAATTGCTCCTTCGCCGCGAGCCACCGCGGCATGACCTCGTTCAGCTGGAACTGGGTATCGCGCAGGGCGGTCGCCGCATCCTCGGTATAGCGACGCGTACTCGATACGGCGGATTCCCGCGCCTGTCCCGCCTGTTCCCGCGCGGCGCCGGCACGCGCGCCATAATCAGCATCAGCGCCTTCCAGCTGCTGGATCGAACGTTCGATGCCGCGCACCGTGTTGCGCGACACATAGCCTTCGTCGGCCAGCTTGCGCGTGGCGACAAGCTGTTCCTGCAGCGACTGGCGCTGTTGCGCCGTGGCACGGGCCTGCGCCGAATAGCCGCCGACCTGCTGCGATGCTTCCGCTTCCTGCTGACGGATGACGGCACGGTTGGATGCCAGCGCACCCTGACGGGCGGAACGCTGGGCGTTCTGAAGCTTGATCGAACGGTCGACTAGCGCGCGATCGGGCCCAGTCAGGGTCGCAAACCGGGCAGGCCACTGGATCGGGCCGCCTCTGATTTCGGCTTCCAGGCGCGCGCGCTGTGCTTCAAGGTCGATGACGCTGCCGGCAAGGGCGCGTTCGGTCGCCGCGACCTCCGCCCCTTTCAGCCGGATCAGGATCTGATCGCGCGCCACCGTCATACCGTCGCGAACATCCATTTCATCAATGATGCCGCCATCGCGGTGCTGCACCGTCTGCCGGTTGCCCGATACGGTCACGCGGCCCTCGCCCGCCGCCGCCGCGTCGAGCCGGACGATCGCCGCCCAGCCCAGCAGGATCACGAAGAACAACACGGCGATGGCGATGCCAGCCAGCATGGCCCGGTTCGGCGAATCGTTTAGCACCGCTTCGGGATTGCCGACGACGCTGCGTTCGGCCACCAGAACCTGCTGGCGGGGGACGGGTTCTCCGCTCACGATTGGCCTCCTTGGGCGCTGGATTGTCCGGCTGCCTGGCCCCGTTGGTCAAGTTGGCCGGGTTCGCGGGATTCCTCTGGCGGCGGTGCCGACCGCAGAACGTTAGCCCGGTCGTCATAGACCTGGATCACGCCGTCGCGCAGCAGCATCACCTTGTCCACCGCCTGCAGCAATCCGGTCCGGTGGGTCGAGACGATTACGGTCGCGCCTCGCGCCTTCAATTCCTGCAATGTCGTGATGAGCCGCGTCTCGCCGTTGATGTCGAGATGGGCGTTGGGTTCGTCCAGATAGAAGATGGCCGGCGATCCGAACAGCGCGCGCGCCAATGCGACCAGCTGGCGCTGGCCCGACGACAGGCCGCCGCCCTCGCGCACGGCAAGCCGCGTGTCATAGCCATGCTCGAACCGCAGGATAACCTCATGCGCGCCTGCCAGAGTGGCGGCGGCCAGCACGTCCTTGTCTAACGCCTCGCCGCCGCTATCGGTCAGCGCGCGGAAGCGTGAGATATTTGCATGGACGGTGGCGGGGAACAATGTCGGCGTCTGCGGCATATAACCGACATGGCGACCCAGTTCGTCGGGGTTCCAGTCGTTCAACCGCGCGCCGTCGATGCGCACCTCGCCCTCATCCGGCACGATCCCGCCGGCCAGCGTGCGCAGCAGCGTCGACTTGCCGGCCCCGCTTGGTCCCACCAGCGCGACGATGGTACCCGGTTCGATCGTGAAGCTGAGGTTATTGAGCAGCACCCGATCCGATCCCGGCACCCGCACTGTCATGCCGTCCACCTCGATCCGGCCGCGCGGTACGGGCAGGGTGGTACGCGACGCGGTGACGTCGGGCAAACGACAGAACTGGTCGAGGCTCTTGTAGGCGTTCTGCGCGCCCATTACGTTCTTCATGGCGTTCAGGATCTGCTCGACCGGTTGCAACGCCCGGCCCAGGATCAGCGACGCGGCAAAGATCGCCCCGCCCGAAATCTCTTGATTGATCGCCAGATACGCACCCAGCGCTAGCGCCATGGATTGCAGGAACAGCCGCAGGAACTTGGTTGCAGCCAGGAAGCCGCCCGAACTGCCGGCGATGTCCGACTGGCGCTGGGCGAGGTCGGCGCGTTCGGACAGGTGGCGGCGCACCACCGCCTCGCGCATGCCCAGCGCCCGAGCCACTTCGGATGCCTGGATCGAATAATCCTGCGACCGATAGGCATGATTTGTGCGGGCAGAAACGTCGGCGACCGATTTCTTGACCGACCAGTCGCTGGCCACCGCCAGCGCGATCAGCATCAGCGAACTGATCAGCGCTAGCATCCCGATCATAGGGTGCAGCAACCACGAAATGATGATGTAGATCGGCGCCCATGGCGCGTCGAACAGCGCGATGATCGCCGGTCCGGTCAGCGTGCCTCGCAACGTGTCGAAATCGCGCATCGCCTGCGCTCGTTGAGCCGGGCTGGCGCCGCCGCTGCCGATGATACGGTGCAGGATGTTAGACGCCGCGAGCTTTTCCAGACGGAGGCTGGCGCGCATCAGCAACCGGATCCGCACCGTGTCAAGCAGCGCGAACACGATCAGCGACACCGCTAGGATCAGCGAGAGGACCAGCAGCGTCGGCACGCCGCGCGTCGGTACCACCCGGTCATAGACCTGCAGCATGAAAATCGACGGGGCGAGGTACAGCAGGTTGATGAGGCCGGAAAACAGCCCCACCGACCAGAAGTGACGCCGACATGCCTTCAGCGCGTAGCGCAGCGGATTTTGTTCAACCTGCATTCTGATTCCTTCGACCCGATGCCCGGACTATTGGTCGAAATAGGTCATGCTGGCGTTAAGCCCGCGCGCTTTTTCAAGAAATTTATCATAACCACGCTCGATCTGCCACGCATCGGCGATCCGCGTCTCGCCAGCGGCACGCAGGCCGAGCAACGCAAGCGCCGCCCCAGCGCGCAGGTCCAGCGCCCGCACGTTCGTTCCGCGTAGATCCTGCGTCCCATGGATATGCGCCGTACCGTCGCGCACGAAGCTTTCCACACCCATCTTCGCGAATTCCTCCAGATAGGCATAGCGGCCGGCGAAGCGCAGGTCGACAATCCGCGATTCGCCCTGCGCGCACGCGCCCAGTGCCGCGAACAGCGGCTGCATGTCGGAATTGATACCCGGATACGGTCCGGTGCTGATCTCCACCGGATAGGGGCGGCCCGACCGCACGATCGCGGTTGATCCCTCACGGAAGATTTTCGCCCCGCTCTCGCGCAGGAAGATCAGCGGCACTTCAAGGTCGGCAAACGGAAAATCGCGGATTTCCACGTCGCCGCCGGTAATGACCGATCCGATAAGCCACGTCATGGCTTCCATGTTGTCGGGCATCACCCGCCGCGTCACGCCGTTCAGATGCTCCGCGCCGGTGATCTCGATGCTTTCCTGGCCATGCACGGTGATCGTGGCCCCCATCGCGCGCAGGAAATCGCATAGGTCGAGGATTTCGGGCCGGATATGCGGGTTCCACAGCCGCGTCGTGCCGCGCGCCAGCGATGCAATCATCAGCGCGTTCTCGGTCGCGCCGGTCGAACGCAGCGGCAATATGATATCAGCACCGGTCAGGCCGTCCGGGGCCTCGGCATACAGCCGGCCGTCCTTGCCGTACACGCGCGCGCCCAGCTTGGTCAGCACCAGTTCGTGCAGATCGTAGCCACGCCCGCCAAGGTCGCAGCCGCCGGGCAACGGCACGCTGCCAGCCCCGGTCCGCGCGGTCAGCGCGCCGAGGATCAGCAGCGTGTTGCGGATCGAGCGCCCTTCCCAGATCAGTTCGCCCGGCGGGGGCGATGCTTCCTCGATGGTCAGCGTGCCGTCGGTAACGGTGCAGCGCTTGCCCAGCACTTCCAGCATACCGACATGGACCTGTGCGTCGAGCAGCCCTTCGGGATAATTGTCGAGAACGATGCGCTCTCCGGTCAGCAGCGACGCGGCCAGCAGGCGCAGCACGCTGTTCTTGGCGCCGCTGACCGTGACGATTCCTTCGAGGCGTGACGGGCGTACCGATAGGATGCGGTCGGGGTCGCGGCTTTCGATCGTGGCGTTGTCCGGTGCGGAAAATGCGGGCGCAGTCATGTCAGATTCCTTGGTACTGGGCGACGTCGAGACGGTCGGCAACTTCATGGGCCGGGCACAAAGTGCCGTCGGGGGCCAGGTGGCGCACCTCGGCATCCATGCGGATGCCCGACAGGTCGGCTACCCGGTCACGGGCGATACGAATCAGCGCCAGCACGTCGGCCGCGCGCGCGCCGCCGTTGTTGACGATGAAATTGGCGTGGTCGGGCGACAATTGCGCGCCCCCGATCGCCTTGCCCTTCAGCCCGGCGCGCTCGATCGCCATGCCCGGCGGGCCGATCAGGTCGTACAGCTTGGGATCACTAACGAACACCGATCCGCAGTTCGCGCGGACCTTCGGGAATTTCTCGCGGCGCGACCGCAGGATCGACCGCGCCTCGCGGTGCATCGCGGCGCCATCACCGTGCGCAAAGCGCAGCCGGACCGAGGTGACGACCAGATCGCCAGCCTGCAACCGCGACGCGCGGTAGCTGTAGCCAAGCGCCGCATGGTCGAGCCGGTGCGAGTTGCCGTGATGATCCAGCGCGTCGACATGGACGACGTTCTCGCCGATACCGCGCCGCTGGCTGCCGCCGTTCATCGTAACCAGGCCGCCCAGCGTGCCGGGAATACCGATCGCATGAACCGCGCCCGACAGGCCGGCACCGATCACCCGCCGCACGAACGTCGGCACCCACAGCCCTGCGCCCGCATCGACGATACCGCCGTCAGCGACCGCGAACCCATCCAGCGCGCGACCGATGCGGACGATGACGCCGCGAAAGCCGGCATCGTCGAACAACAGGTTCGATCCGTCGCCGACGATGACGCGCGGCACGCCCAGATCCGTGATCGCCGCCAGTACGCGGCCGAGCGACTCGGCATCGGTCGGGGTGACTACAAAATCCGCCGGCCCGCCAATCTGCCAGCGGCCCAGCGTCGCTAACGGCACATCAGTCTCCACGCATGCGGCACCCACCGCCGCCGTCAGGACGGTGAGCGTGGTTGCGGTGCGCGGGTCGTTCCACCGGTCATCCGATGTTGCAGAGTAGGTCGATTCCATCTTTATTTCTGCGCATCCTGACCTGAGCGACCGCTTGGCATGCCTGTCCTGCGTCGTGCCCGTTCCCTCTATGCGGCGGGGAACATGGTCATCATGCGGTGACTGGATATAGATTGTGCGACCGACCGGGTCCAGATACTTATTCGGCACCGATCGGACCAATATTGCCGGCGCTGTTCCAACCGTTTCATTCCGGCACATTCCGGTTCTGCGATCGCGCCGTGGCATGGCCCATGGCGGCTTTCACCCGATCGGCAAAATACTTCACCCGCCGCGCGATATTGTGCAGTCTGCGGTCAATCGCGTACGTGCATCGTTTGTTGGTGGAAGCGTTAAACTTATGCGTTTAAGGCGTGCTGCATTGCAAGATACGATAGTGGCGAAGGAATTATAAATGCGCATCCGGATGGTTGGATCGGGGTATGTCGGACTGGTATCCGGGGCGTGCTTCGCGGATTTCGGGCATGATGTAATCTGCATCGACAAGGATCAGTCGAAGATCGACGCGCTGCTCGACGGGCGGATGCCGATCTACGAACCGGGTCTTGACGAGCTTGTCGGGCGCAACGTTGCGGCCGGACGGCTGCGGTTCAGCACCGATCTGAGCGAAAGCGTGAAGGATGCCGAGGCGATCTTTGTCGCGGTGGGTACCCCGTCGCGCCGGGGCGACGGCCATGCCGACCTCAGCTACGTCTATGCTGCGGCCAGGGAAATCGCGGGCGCGATCACCGGCTTCACCGTCATCGTCGACAAATCGACCGTGCCGGTCGGCACGGGTGACGAAGTCGAACGCATCATTCGCGAGGCCAATCCCGACGCCGATTTCGCGGTCGTCTCCAACCCAGAATTCCTGCGTGAGGGCGCCGCGATCGACGATTTCAAGCGACCCGACCGCGTGGTCGTCGGCGGTGACGACGAACGCGCGATGGAAGTGATGCGCCAGATCTATCGTCCGCTGACGCTCAATCGGTCGCTGGTGATCGAGATGAGCCGCCGCGCCGCCGAGCTGACCAAATATGCCGGCAACGCGTTCCTCGCGACAAAGATCACTTTCATCAACGAAATCGCCGACCTGTGCGAAAAGGTGGGAGCCGACGTTCAGGACGTGGCGCGTGGCATCGGCTTGGACAATCGCATCGGGTCGAAGTTCCTGCATGCGGGGCCGGGCTATGGCGGTTCGTGCTTCCCCAAGGATACGCTGGCGCTGCTCAAAACCGCGCAGGACCATGACGCTCCGCAGCGCATCGTCGAAGCGGTCGTCAGCGTGAACGACAACCGCAAGCGCGCGATGGGGCGCAAGGTCATCGCCGCGATGGGCGGCGACGTGCGCGGCAAGACCGTTGCCATCCTGGGCCTGACCTTTAAGCCCAATACCGACGACATGCGCGACAGCCCGGCGATCGCGGTGATCCAGACGTTGCAGGATGCCGGTGCCACCGTTCGCGCCTTCGATCCCGAAGGCACTGAACAGGCCAAGAAGGTGCTCGACAACGTCGCATATTGTGAGGGTCCGTATCAAGCGATCGAAGGATCGGATGCAGTCGCGATCGTCACCGAATGGGATGCGTTCCGCGCGCTCGACCTCGACCGGGTCAAGTCGTTGCTTAGCGCACCAATCATGATCGACATGCGTAACATCTATCCGCGCGACATGATCGAAAAGGCCGGCTTTACCTATCACGCGGTAGGTCGCTGATGCCGACGCCGATCCTTGTCACCGGGGCGGCAGGCTTTATAGGCCATGCCGTATCCCACCGCCTGATCGAACGCGGCGAGACGGTGATCGGCGTCGACAACCTGAACAACTATTATGATCCGGCATTGAAGGATGCGCGGCTGTCGACCTTCAACGGCCGGCGCGAATTCGTGTTCGAACGCATGGACATCGCCGACGCCGAGGGGATCGCCGCACTAGTGGCGCGGCACGGGATCACCCGTGTCGTCCACCTCGCGGCACAGGCGGGGGTGCGTTACAGCATCGACAATCCCTTCGCCTATCAGCGGTCCAACCTTGCCGGACACCTGTCGATCCTGGAGGCGTGTCGCCATGCGCCGGGCTTCGAGCATCTGGTCTATGCCTCGTCCAGCTCGGTCTATGGCGACAAGCCGATGGGCGGCAACGGCTTTACCGAGGATGAGCGCGTCGACCGCCCCGTCTCGCTCTATGCCGCGACCAAGCGGTCGTGCGAATTGATGAGCCAGTCCTACGCGCACCTCTATGCGTTGCCGCAGACGGGCCTGCGCTTCTTCACCGTCTATGGCCCGTGGGGCCGACCCGACATGGCCTATTTCGGCTTCACCCAGAAGATTCTGCGCGGCGATCCGATCGAGGTGTACGGCGAAGGGCGCATGGCGCGCGACTTCACCTATATCGACGATATCGTCGATGGCATCGTCGGCGCACTCGACAATCCGGCAGCAGGTACCGAAAACCGGCTGCTCAATATCGGCGACAGCTGCCCGGTCGGTTTGATGGAGATGATCGAGACGCTGGAGCGCGCGATCGGCCGCGAGGCGGTCAAGGTCATGCGCCCGATGCAGCCCGGCGACGTGACCGCGACCTATGCCGACGTGTCGAAGCTGCATGCGCTGACCGGTTACAAGCCGAAAGTAATGCTGGCGGAAGGGCTGACCCGTTTCGCCGACTGGTACCGTGATTTCTATGGGCAGTAGGGTACCACCGGCTGATAGGGCGCTGTCCCCTCGCTGTTGGGGAATGTTAATACTGACTGCCATATCACTGTAGCGATCCGTGGCTCATACGCCACTCATCCGCCGCGCCGGCAGGCGAGGCCATAACGAGGTTCGGTGACAGTATGACCGATCGTTCCGACACGGCGCCCTCGTCGTCCGGCCGTCTGCGGCGCATGGCCATGCTGGCGCCATGGGCCACGCTGCTGGCGCGCCTGCGCCACCTCCGGCCGATCCTGATCTATCAGCGGGGCTACCTGGTCGCCGCGTCCGACGCCATCGAAGGGCCGGGGCGCCTGTCGATCGGTAAACGGTGGGATGGACAGGCGGCCCGACCGACCGAGGTCGTTGTGCGCCGCGGTGGCCGGTTGCAGGTGGACGGCAATTTCGTGCTCCACCGTGGCGGCAGCATCCGCATCGGGCCACGCGGGCGACTTACGCTGGGCAGCGGCTATATCGCCGACAATTTTCATGTCGAATGTCTGGGCACGGTCACTATCGGCCATGACGTGGCGATCGCGCGCTGCGTGACGATCATGGATACCGACCATCACACTCTGACCGGGGCGCGCAGCCGCGAAGGGCCGGTGCGGATCGGCAACCATGTCTGGATCGGTGCCAATGTCACGATCGTGAAGGGGGTAACGATCGGCGACGGTGCGATCGTCGCCGCCGGATCGGTGGTGACGCGCGACGTGGCTCCCGGCGCACTGGTCGCCGGCATACCAGCCCGGTACGTCCGCGACGTTGAATGGCAGGTATGACGGATTGCTGCCTGCCAGGGTGGAATCGCCGCGCATGCAGAGCTGCGCGATATCGGCTGCCCGTGTACCGCGCCATTTCCTTCAACATCGACGGAATCGCGGAGAGCAACCGCGTGCCAAAGCCCGTAACGGAAAACGCCGCCTTGCGAGCCGGTGCGGTTCAATAGGCGTTACGATGCAACAACACCTTGAAGGTTATCAGGACGATTTTGATATCGCGCCAGATCGACCAGTGTTCGAGATATTCGAGATCGGCCTGAAGCCGGTTGCGCAGGTCGTTCTCGAACGGCGTCGCGCCGCGATAGCCGCGCACCTGTGCCAGCCCGGTCAGGCCCGGCTTGACTGAATGGCGCTGCCAGTACCGACCATCGATTTCCCAGAACAGCTTTTCGGCGGCGCGCGATCCCAGCGCATGGGGACGCGGGCCGACAATGCTCATGTCGCCTCTGAGCACATTGATGACCTGCGGCAGCTCGTCCATGCTGGTCTTGCGGATGAACCGGCCGACACGGGTGATGCGGTTGTCTTCGCGCGAGGCGGAGCGGTGCCCGGCGCTGTCGCTGCCCTCGACGAACATGCTGCGGAACTTCCAAATGCGGAACATCTCGTTCCTACACCCGATCCGCACCTGCTTGAACAAGATCGGGCCGGGGCTGTCTAGCTTCACCATCAACGCAATCAGCGCCAACAACGGACTCAGCGCCAGCAACGCCGTACCCGATACTACCACGTCGAATACCCGCTTGATAAAGCGCTCGAACAGGCCAAGCGGGCCGACCGCGACGATGACCGTCGGCATATCGGCGTAGGCGGAAACCCCCAGTGGAGCCAGCTGGTCCAGTTCGGGGATGAATATCTCGCTCTGCACATTGGTGCTCTTGAGCGCATTTGCCCATGACGCGCGTTTTTCGGGAGCGCATGCGATGATGACCCGGTCGGCGCTGGTAATGATCCGCGCCAGCCGGTCATACATGATCGGATCGTGTACGTCGGGATCGAACCGATCCTGGATCGCCACCATGGACGAATTACTGCCGGCGGGCACCGGCGAGTAGCCGTCATGCAGCAGCATTACGGTGAACGGATTGCCGCCGATGATATGACGCAGGTTGGTTACGAAGACATAGCGTGCCGCGGCAATCAGCAGAAAGGTCGTCACGGCGCCGAACAGCATTACCGTGCGGGGGAAATCCTCGGTCGCCTGGAATGCGAACGCGACCAGGATGACGGTACAAACCGCCAGCAGCAGGGCCTTGCCACCTTGCCACGCGGCATGGCGCGACCGCTGCAGACATTCGCTGTCATAAGCGCGGACCCCGAATGCAGTGACGAAATAGACCGGGACCAACGCGATGACGGCAAGCGCCCACGGGGTCTGTCCGAACAGCACGGTGCGCAGATGTCCTGCCGCCGAAAACCCCAGAACGAGGGACAGTGCATCAATCAGGATCAGGCCGCCAAAGGCGCGATAGCGAAGGATGGCAGCCGGTGTAACGCTCCGTTCCCCCTGTTGCCGCCTGTCCCGACCATAAAACGCATCAAAGCCCATATTGGTTATTTACCCCGACTGCGACCCAGTCGAACCATTTATCGCAATGCGTATTAAGAGATAACAAAATTTTGCAGTGCAGCATGGATTAAACAACACCGTATGTATTACCGCAAAACAGGGCGGCCGGATGCCGACTATCGATGCAATGTACCATATTCTGGTCGAACCGCCACCCGCTTCCCGATGTATCACGCCGCCCGTCCGGCTATGCCCGGGCCATCGTCAGCGGATCATGACCGATGGCCGCGACCGATGGTAGTCAGCCGCCGACGGGTCATTGGTGAGTCTTCAAACAGGTCGCGGACGGCACACTGCCGGAATACGTTCCACCACCGTTGCCAGCGGTGCTCGACCGCGTCGTGCAGCATGTGGCAACGCTGACAGAGCGCGGCAAGATTTCCGGCGGTGTTGTTGCCCGGATCATGGTCAAGATGCGCACATGCCAACACCACATAAGTCGTCCGGACATCGGCCAGCGCAATCTTCGGAGGCCGCGCGATCCGCCGGCCGCGATCCGAACACCATTCCCGCACTGCACCATCCCACCAGCGCCCGTCGCCCAGATGTGCGATCCGCCGCAGATGCGGTGGCCGGCATTGTTCGCACCGCGCTCGCGCCCGACCGAACCGGATGGCATTCGACACCTGATCCCAGTCGATCGGTCAGAGCCAGCGGTTTTCGGCGCGGATCAGCATCCCGACTCCATGAATCATTCACGAGTCGCTGCAAAGGAAAAAACACGGTTTGTTTGCGTTTCGTTTGATTTGTGTTCCACTGCGGTTCCCGGTTTCGCGCATACGCCCGATCCGCGAACGGTGCCTCAGGCGAGAACGAACGCCACGGCCCCGACCGCGCTCCAGCACAAGGCCATCGCCACGCCGATCATTAAGAGGCGGGTACGCGGTGCCAGTTTGTTGTTCGCATCGGACGGTGCCGCGCTCTCCGGAGCGAGCGGGAACGACAGGACGTTGGGCGGCCCGAACGCAGCCGTCACGGAACCGGCGGGCAGGGGGCGATCGAACATGCAACCGAAGCTGTCCGGCCCATGCCACAGCACGGTTCCCGAGATACGCCCCACATTAGCAATCCCGATCTCGATGCGAGTTCCCGGCTTGACCGGTGCGCTGCATTGGATGCCACAACCGTCGCGGGTAAGATCCAGGACCAGCACGTCGCTCGCCTGCACGTCTTCGCCGACCCGCAATACGCCGCGTCGGCCCAGCAGACCGCGCTCGACTTCACGATTGTCGCCATTATTGCTGCCATGCGAGGCATAGGCGGTCTGAACGGTATTGGAGCGCATGTTGCTTTCCCGAATGTTAGGGAAACTGTACGCTCCAGCACTTATAGCATGTTTAAGCGACAAGGTTAGCGACAGCGTAAGATCGTTAAGCGCCGCAAGACCCGGACATCCCGTTGCCGGAGCCGCAGGCCACTGCCGGCCGCGACCCGGCGCGGGGTATGACATCGTCAGCGAATGGTCACGACCTTGCCCCCCGCCTCGTCGGCGATGACGCGCCATGTCACATCGCCAGTCCAATACGGCAGGACATAGCGCCGTGCCACGGCGAGGCGGCAGCGACCGCCCAGATCCAGTCCCACGGGGTCGGTGATCGCGCGTAGCTCCCCGCATCCCGCGCTAATTGATCATAATTTAGGCGCTCGCTGTCGTGAATTCTAAGCTGTCGTGAATCTGTGTCCGAATAATGCACAGAGGCGCAATGCCGCGGGGCTTCATCTACTTCGTCGCCGTCATCGACTGGTTCACCCGGCGCGTGCGGGCGTGGCGGGTGTCGATCTCGCTCGATACAGAATTCTACATCGAGCGATGGAGGAAGCTTTGGCTCGCTACGGCAAGCCCACGATCATCAACAGCAATCAGGGCTCGCAATTCACGACCACGAAGTTTTCGCCGTTGACACGCCGTCCTGCACCGCGAGCAGGTCGCCATCAGCCTGGATAGCAGGGGGTGCTGGCGCGACAACGTGTTCGTGGAGCGCCTATGGCGCTCGGTCAAATACGAGGATGTCTACCTCTACGCCTATGCGTCGGTCCCCGAGGCCCGCGCCAGCATTGGACGCTATCTAGCGTTCTACAATGCCGCCAAGCCCCACTCTGCGCTTGGCGGCCGCACGCCCGACCAGGTATACTTCTGGCAGCCGCTTCTCGCAGCGGCATGATCAACTGCGGTAATTCACTTATCCGAGCCGCAACCCTGTGCAGACAAACCAAGCCATCTGTCCCGGCAGGCGTTCCGCTTGGCAACCGCACTGAGCTGTTCAAATGAACCGAGCCACCTCTCATGATTTCAGATTAGCGGCATACCTAGGGAGCGAATTTCGTCATCGTAATGTGTGCAGTCAGCCGCTGCTGTTATGCCAGCGATCACGAGCGACAATGGCACCGAGCTGACCAGTCACGCTGTTCTCGCCTGATGCCAGGACAGAGGAATCGAGTGGCGTTACATCGCACCTGGCAAGCTGCAGCAGAACGGCTTTGTAGAATCGTTCAATGGTTGCTTGCGTGACGAGCGCCTGTTCCCAACGCTGGCTACGGCGAGACGGATCATCGAGGCATGGCGGACGGACTATAACACCGTACGTCCGCACAACAGCCTTGGCGGGTTGGCACCCCCCGAGTTTACGAAACGTCCCCGCCAAGGGCATATGGTAACCGGAGCTGGTAACCGAAGCTAAGTTATCGGCCTAAAAACGGAGAGCACGTTACGAGCTGAAGGCGAGCCATTGTCAACTCGGCAGTTAGGTTCCAAACTCAACCTATCTAGATTTTGTAATAGTAGATCTAGGTAAGAATCTTGAAGATCAGGTCCGGGAGTCCATGGGCAGTGCGGGGTATAACTAGTCCTATGCATATAACTAATAATGTTTCGAAAGAAACTAGGAAAGTATATATTATTATTCTTGATAGTGATTTGTCATCTACCACACCACTGAAAGACATATTGATACATAACGGATTTTCCGTAGATATAGCTAACAATGGCAATGAGCTTTTAGCGTTATTATCAGCTCGACCATACGACATGGTGATATTAGATACGAAACTTTCTAGTAATGACGGATTTTCCATATTACGATGGCTGGTCCGTAATAAACCCGGTCTTGGGTTATTAGTTAGATCGGAATATGATGATAAAACGGACAGGATAATCGCGCTTGAAGTCGGAGCCGACGATTGCATAACGAAGTCCTGCCACTGGCGTGAGGTACTGGCTCGGATTCGTGCTATTTTACGTAGACTTTCACTATCACAAGTGTTTTATGCGAACTCCGCATTTACTTCTAATATTGCACCAATTTCGGAATTTAGATTCCACGGCTGGACTCTAGATTGCAACGAAATAAAGCTCTATAATTTAGATAATAATGAAATAGCGATAAATAATATCGAGTTTAGGTTGCTTAAGATATTGTTTTCCGAACCGGGTACAGTGAAAAGCAGAGGCTATATTGCCGGTGTTGTTTTAGGTAAATCTGAAAGCAAAGATCATCGTATAATAGATGTCTATATAAGTAGGCTTCGCAGAAAGTTTCTAAAGCATACCAATGTATTATTCATAGAGACAGTCAGAAAGGAGGGATACCGTTCAATAAAAAATATTGAGTGTCACAGAGGTAATCAGTAAATCGTGTAGCTTGCCTTATTTATTATATATACATTATAAAAATTATTATTTTAATGTATTTTATTAGAGCCCGCCTCCTAATTGGAGTTTGGCAATATGGCGCGTCTCCCGCCTGATTGATGAGACGACCATCCAGGCTTCGGACGATGCGATTGTTGCTTCCCAAAATCCTTTGCGAGGCGCCAGCAACGATTGAACCATGCTAGGGTGCGTTCAACGACCCAGCGCTGCGGTAGAACGGCAAAACCTATCAGGTCAGAACGCCGGATGATTTCGATCGTCAGCCGATCAATGTGCGCGACTGCCGCTTCGAGCTTCTGTCCGGCATACCCGCAATCGGCAAACAGCTTGGTGAGGGTGGGAACGCGTCGCAGGAACGTTCGATGAGGCCCGGGGCGCCGTCGCGATCCTGAACATCGGCGCCGTGCACTACGCCTGTCACCATGTTGCCGAGTGTGTCGGTCACGACATGTCGCTTGCGCCTTTCGATCTTCTTGCTGGCCCCTATCCCCACGGTCCACCCGCTTCGGTTGTCTTCACCGGCCGGATATCAATGATGCCTGCAGTCGGCACCGGTTCGCGACCTTCCGATAGCAGCACCCATACCACCAGCACCGCGTTGATGACATCGAGCAGGCCGTTGTCGCGCATCCGGTAGAAATGATGTTGCACCACCGTGAAGGGCGGGAAGTCCTTTGGGGCAGTTGCGCCCATTGGCACCCTGTCGTGGCGGTATACTGGATCGCATCTCACAGGGTCCGCGCCATGTGCTTGCGCGGGCGCCCCTCCTCTGATGTTCGCCTCAATAATGGCCGGACAACAGCTCATTCCTTATCGGTACAATCGCTTGCATAGCGCAGCCCCCTTCTGTCTCGCTCGCGCCAAGCGGTTTCAGTCCAGCCCATGTAACCCACGTGATCTTCGTAACCTCCGGTGAATCACAACCTACTGAAGTCGCTCAGCTAATTTTTCGGTCGAGCTCTAAATCGGCATCGTTTCCACCTCGTCCAATGACACGTCGTCGGATCATCGATCGTAGAGTTGGGTGATGCGGGTATCCGGGTGTCCAAGTCGGACGGCACGCAAACGCTGGAACCGCAGCGCGACGCCTTGCACGCAGCCGGCACCGATCCATCTCGCATCTATGAGGATATGGCCTCGGATCGGCATGATGCCCGGCCGGGCCTCACCGCCTGCCTGAAGGCGCTTCAGCCGGGTAATACGCTCGTCATCTGGAAGCTGGACCGACTCGACTGCGATCTGCGCCACCTGGTGAAAACGGCGGATGATCTCCGGTCGCGCAGGATCGGGTTGAAGGTGTTGGCCGGTGCCGGCGCGCAGATCGGCCTGACGTCCGCCAATGGCCGTCTCGCTTTCGGCATCTTCGCAGCGTTCGCCGAATTCAAGCGCGAGGTGATCGCCGAGTGCACCCATGCCGGCCTCGCCGCAGCGCGTGCACGTGGTCACATGGGCGGTCGGCCGCGCAAGATGAACCCCGCGACGCTGACGAGGGCGATGGCGATGGCGACGATGTCCGATCGGGGTGCTGTCGCGGCCGATGTCCCCAAGCGCCTCGGGATCACCACCACGCTTTATGTCTACGTCAATGGCGACGGAACGCCCAAGGCACCGGGACAGGCGTTGCTTGACGCCGGCCCCACCCGCAATCGCAAAGCCAGGCCGCGTAAATGAGCGTGGGCGTCACGGTCCCCATTGAGGCGATCGTGACGCTCCGGCGTCGGTTGCGGCAAGGCATCCCGAGCGGCAGCCGCTGATGGCATCAACCGCCGAACTTTACGACATCAGCCTAGCCACGCTCTACCGGCTGTTGCGCGGCGAGCGACGGCCGAAGGACGCACACCGCGTCGATCGCCGGCTGTCGCGCACCATGCCTGATGGCGAGATTGAATGGTGGTGCGAGGTCGTCGCGGCGATGAAGAGCCGCACGACCAACCGACAGGACCGTCGTCTCTCGACGAAGCGTATCCTCGAAATTGTCACCGAACACGGCGTCGAGACTCTCGATCGCGGTCTGGTGAAGCTGCCGTCAGGGCGGTTGGCGGCATCGACGCTCAACCGGCACATGCGGCAACGCGGGTAAGACCTCGACCGCATGACGCGCGAGCCGACTGCGGTGCACTACCAGGCCGAACGCGCCAATATGCTCTGGCATTTCGACATGAGTCCGTCAGACCTCAAGCAGTTGAAGGCCCCGACCTGGATCAAACCGGTCGTAACGGCACGCCGACGTTGATGCTGTTCTCGGTGGTCGATGACCGGTCGGGCGTCGTCTATCAGGAATATGCGCTCATCTATGGTGAGGATGCCGAGGCGGCGCAGCGCTTCCTGTTCCGGGCGATGGCACCGAAGGAGGACAATCCGTTCGAAGGCATCCCGGAGAACATTCAGCTCGATGACGGCCCGGTCAGCAACCCGTCACCATCTACGCCGCTGCTCACGACTTTTCACACGCTCTGTTTGATTTTTATATCACGAATGGCCGGGTTGGGTGGAGAGCTGACCATCGTCTTTTGGTAAAACAGACGGCGATAGCCGACATTGCGCGGCTGTCGGCCGTAGGCTAACCAGTTGCAAGTCGGACACGATGTCGGCGAAAGCGCCGCGGCCATCAACACGCTCGTCCAACCGCTCCGACTCGATTTCGTCGTCCCCGAATTGGCTGCGTGATGTGCTCCCGCGTACAGCAGTTTAGCACCCATCAGCGCCCTCGTGCGGTGAGCTTGGAATGAAACTGAGGGGAACCGCAGCTTATGGTGCCCGGAGGACCCATGATCCGACTATCAGAATCTTTGGCACCCCGATCAGCGCCGCCAACAGCGAGGCCCTTCCTTTAGTCGCTTTGAAGATATGCTGCGCGTCTGTCCGCTGTATAAACGCCATCCAGAACACCGCAACGACTGCTACCCAAGCCAGCATCGACACAATCACGGGCGTTATCACTGCTAGCGGTAGGCCAACCACATAAGAAATTTGGTTGAACGTGGGCGCGCCGAGCGCCAGCGCGATAAGAAATGAACCAAGCACCGCCTGCACTTGAAGAGGTGAGGCACGTATTTCCTCTTTGCTCTCGCCGGCTGCGATGACCCGTCGTGCCAACCAGAACACTGATGGGGCAAAGGCAATGGCCAGAAACCAGCCGGTCACGGCTCCAAAGCCATGAAGATCGAAGTTGGCGTAAGGTACGTCGTCTTGGGGGGAAAATGAGCCCAGAGCGCGGCCGCAGGACCAAGGTCGAAGGAAATACGCGATCGCTCCTACTATCAGAGCCGTTAAGCGGGCGAAGCGATTTGAAACCATTGAGGCGGATCGTATGGTTTATCGGCCGTCACAGCAACCAACCACTTTACTGGCGTGGTACCGGCGACGGAACTGGGTGGTCTGATGGTAAAGTTCTCAGATATCGAGGATGATCTCGAGCACAGTGCAATTCGCACGATCTTGGCGGACCTCAACGAAGAGGCAGCAATCTGAATGACAGTTTTACACCGTAGGCAGCGTCACGAACATAGCAGCCCCGATTATGCCAACTTGGATAGGAATTAATTTAATGGGATCCGACGCCTTGAATATATTCCCGGGCAAATATATTTGATGGGCCTCCAAACATATCGAGATTCTGATGAACGATGAAATCAACCCCGTTGAACTGGCTGCTGAGCTGACTGCTGCATGGCTGACAAATCCAAATACCCGCACGAACGCGGACGATGTTCCAGCGTTTCTGATCTCGATGCACGCAGCCGTTTTGCAACTTTCTGAGGGATCGACGCCGGCTGATGCGGAAGAGCCCGCGCAGACCTACGAACCTGCGGTCACCGCGCGTAAATCACTGGCGTCGCCCGATCACATTATTTCGATGATTGACGGCAAGCCATACAAGACGCTGCGCCGCCATCTTACAACCCACGGCATGACCCCTGAGGAATACCGTGCGCGCTATAACCTCAAGGCGGACTATCCCATGGTCGCCCCTTCGTACTCCGAAGCGCGTCGGACTATGGCGAAGTCGATCGGTCTCGGCCGCAAGCCGGGGCAGACCATCGTAAAGACCGATGGCGAAGCCCCAAAGGTGGCGCGCAAGCCGCGTGCTGCCAAATTCGCTGAGCCTGCTTAAAACGGCCGGGGGGAGGCCAAGCCTCCTCCTGATCGTACTAGAAGCGTTCGACGCCAATTTCGAGCGCCGCAGATGTCCTAAGTTTCGGACGTCTCGAAAGTCGCCAATGCAACGAGCTTCATTTCAGAGAATTGGCCACTTTCGCGACTGACATAGACGACGTTAATCGACGCATCCTTGGTCGAGACGCAGCCCATCTGGACGGGAGGAGGTCGGTCGCATTGGCAAGAGCGTTGAGCAGTTTATCGCTCTCCTTCTGCGTCAATGCCACATTGTGACGTTTGATCAACGCCCGTACTAAGCCATGCCGAAAACGCCATTTTAGATTGACGGCGAATTTGCCGTTCGGCGCGCAAGACAGTTCATTCGTAAGTATCTGATCTGTCTTGACCGAAGACCATCTACCAGGTCCATCCGTCGGGGGAGGCGGGGGCCGTTGCGAAGCCAGCGCAAGGGCGAGGAGAATAAACATGGGCTTCTCCGTCAGGGTTAGATGCCGGTCTCTTGAGACGGTGACCTGCTCCCCAGAATTCATGCCATTGGTAAGTTAGCTCGTCAGATGGAGACGAGTGATGCGGCGAGGCCGATTTACCGAGGATCAGATCATTGGCGTGCTGCGCGAGCATGAGGCCGGCGTGAAGACCGCCGAGCTGTGCCGGAAGCATGGAATCAGTGACGCGACGTTCTACAACTGGAAGGCGAAGTACGGCGGGATGACCGTGTCGGAGGCGGCGCGGTTGCGGGCGCTCGAGGACGAGAACCGCCGGCTGAAGAAGCTGCTGGCGGAGTCGATGCTCGACGTGTCGGCGCTGAAGGATCTGCTGGGAAAAAACTGACCCGGTCTGGAGATCGCTACGCTGCGGTGGAGAAGCTGATGGCCGACCACAGCTTCTCCGAGCGTCGCGCCTGCAGGCTGATCGGGGTCAACCGGTCGGCGTGGCAATATGAGCCGCTTCGCGGGAAGGACGATGCTGTCCGCGAGCGGATGCGCGAGATCGCGAACGAACGTCGTCGCTTCGGCTATCGACGGCTGGCGATCCTGCTCAAGCGGGAGGGCAAGGGCATGAACCTGAAGAAGGTGTATCGGCTGTATCGCGAGGAGCGACTGACGGTGCGCAAACGTGGCGGTCGCAAGCGCGCGCTGGGCACGCGGGCGCCGATGGCGATCCCGCAAGAACCCAACCAGCGCTGGTCGCTCGACTTCGTATCGGACTCGTTGGCCTGCGGCCGGCGGTTCCGCATGCTCAACGTCATCGACGACTACAGCCGGGAATGCCTGGGATGCATCGTCGACACCTCGCTGTCGGGTCGGCGGGTCGTTCGCGAGCTGAGCGCCATCGCCGAGCGTCGCGGGCTGCCGTGCATGGTGGTCAGCGACAACGGCACCGAGCTGACCAGTCATGCCGTCCTCGCCTGGTGTCAGGACACCGGGGTCGAGTGGCACTACATCGCCCCGGGGAAGCCGCAGCAGAATGGCTTTGTGGAATCGTTCAATGGTCGCTTGCGCGACGAGTGTCTGAACGAACACCTGTTCCCCTCGCTGGCTGCGGCGAGACGGATCATCGAGGCATGGCGGACGGACTACAACACCGTGCGTCCGCACAGCAGTCTTGGCGGGATGGCTCCCGCCGAGTTTACGAACCGCCCCCGCCAGGGGCATATGGAAACCGAAGCTAAGTTATCAGCGGCCTGAAAACGGGGAGCAGGTCAACGGCAGTATGCGTCACCCAAATTGAAGAACAAATGCCCGCTATTTTGGGGAGGTCCGTGTCGTCGCAGATTTACCAGCGCTGCCGTCATGATCCAAAAATCCTGACTTCCGAACGTCTCGTATGTCGCCACTTTTGCAAAAACCAACTGGCATTTTGAGCCCAACGACGAGTCATATTTCGGGGTGAAATCGCCTCGGACGGATCGCCCTGATTACCTCAGATATCAGGCTGGGTGGCCAGAAAAGTTGATGCCATATCGATTGCATGCCACGAACCCAGCATTGGGATTGCGGTGCATAGGTGCTCGATGTTCAAATGTGCCATCGGGCAGATTGTACGGCTCGCCTTGGTGGTTTTGTTGATGGTAGCCGCCGTCAGCTGCTCTGCCTTCGCCTCACCTCCGATAAACACCTGCTTTGCCGTTCGGCCTGCTGCTGCAGCCGACCAACCGCCTTCCTTGATTGATTGCGCAGGGCTCCCGTTTGGATACGAGCAGGCAACATTGTGGCTGCGTTTACCAATGCGAAGCCTGCACACCCACACTGCAGTCCTAGTTCATACGACCCGTTTCGACCGCCTGAAGGTGATCTTTGCGTTCGCCGATGGGGCAAGTGAAACCCAGGGGGTGAGCCAGGGAGCGTTCGGGGATCATTGGCGGATTGGTGGCCAGATCGCATTTCAGGCGCGTCGGCGGACGGTGCCATTGACTGCCATCTGGTTCAAGATCGACCGTCTCCAGAGCTACGGATTGCTACGGGTTCGCCTTGTTCCAGCTGATATGGTGTCTCGCCAGTTCGAACTGTGTGCTGCCCTGATTGGCGCCGCAGTAGCCCTGCTGGCGGTTACCGCCCTCTATAATTTCACCTTGGCGGCTGCAGTTCGCCGACGCCTTTTCCTATGGCATGGACTGTGGGCGGCCATGATGGTGTGTTGGGGGCTGGTCTGGTCGCAGGTTTCGCTATTCCTTTTCCCGCAAATCGCCGGCACATCAACCAGCCAGCTCAGTACCGTCCTTGCCTGCCTAGCGATCCTGTTCGCGAGCCTCAGTGCGATCAGCGTCTTGAAGGTCGTGTTGCCACACCAGATACGGCTTGCGATCCTCGGTGCTGCGATCGCTGTCGTCTTTCTTGGTGGGTGGTCAGCTGTACCCGGGGCCGATCTGACGATGATCGGTACCGGCCTTGCGATCCTAACTTTATCGATCCTCGCAACGATTGGATCGGGGCTCGTCGTTGGCTACCGGCGGGGCGAACCAGACGCACGCGATCTCCTCGGCGCGTGGATTGTCCCTATGCTGATGCTGGCCGCAACGCAGGTTTATGACTTCAGTACAGGCCTCTTTGGTGGCGGCGCCCAGATCGCAGTGCTGTTCGCCTCTGCTTTCCAGGCGATCTGTCTTTCTGCTCTGGCAACGCGTCGTCTGGGAGTGTTACGGATCGAACGGGATACTGCGATCGCGGCGGGAATCGCGCTCGCGGAAGTGGCCGAGCGTGACGCCCTGACCGGCCTCCTCAACAGACGGGGTTTCGTGCGTCGATCCGAACAGGCGTTCGGCGACATGCACGAGACGCCATTCGGTTTGCTGCTGATCGACGTCGACCGGTTCAAGCGCATTAACGATCAATTCGGCCATGAGGTTGGCGACGCCGTGCTGGTCAGATTGAGCATGCGCCTGCGAGCACTGGAAGATAGCCACGCCTGTTTGGCAGGGCGGCTTGGCGGAGAGGAATTTCTGGTCGGTATCAGCGGTGTTCCTGCGCATGCCCTGCAGGGGTTCGCTGATGACGTCCGCAAGGAGCTGGCCACTAGCGATGACGATATCTACCCTGCAGTGACAGTGAGCATTGGCGTCGCTCATAGCACCGCCAGTGGACCGTTCGCTGCGCTGTATAGCAAGGCCGACCGTGCGCTGTACGAGGCCAAAGCAGGCGGACGGAATCGCGTCGTGTTTGAGGGGGAAGCCGCGTAGGCGCTGCGATGTTTAGCGTTCAAGTTTGGCGATAGTCGGCCCTACGCAACACTGCTCAGCCCGGTCTTCGATCATGCCACGCGCGTTCCGGAACTTCGTGCGTGCCGGCAGTGCCCTTGCTGCGAGCTGGATCGGTGCCGTGACATTGATCGTTCTGATGCAGTCGACCACCTGGGCAGGGGCACTTGGCCATGGGCGTGCATTACGGGCTGGGATATGCGGCGATCTACGCCGCGCCCGTTTGGCCTCTCATGATCATACGCGCTTGTGGTCGGACTTCTCACGGCGCCCCCCGCGGCAACGTATTATACGATCTACAACCGGACCGTGCAGCGAACAAAACCCAAGGCTGGTGTAGCTGTTGGTGGCTATGCGACCATGACGGCAGCGGGCAAGTTCGTCAGCGCTCCGCCAGCTTCTTACCTACGCCGTCGTGGATCGCTGCGGCCTCATAGGGAATGAGGTCGGCCATGTCTTCGGCCTCGTACAGGGGACGGATCTCGATCTCGCTCGGCCCGAACATCGGATTGGGACAGCGCTTCACCCACTCGACCGCCTCGTCCATGTCCCTGACCTCCCAGAGCCAATAGCCGGCTATCAGTTCGCGCGTTTCGGCGAAGGGTCCGTCGATCACTGTGCGGCCCGGACCGTCGAAGGCGATGCGCTTTCCCTGTGCCGAGGGCTTGAGTCCATCACCGGCTATCAGGATGCCGGTATTGACCAGGTCCTCGTTGAAGTTGCCCATGTCCACGAACAACTGGCTGAGCTCGGGCGACGGCTTCATACCCTCTTCACTGTCCTCGGTCGCTTTTACGAAAACCATCACGCGCATCATCGTTCTCCTTACGAGGTCGCCACTCTCTTGGCTGCTACACGACGAACGATACCTTCGGCATTCGAGATCCTAGCAGTAAAACCTTTCTCCAAGAGACGATCAGCCACGAGGAAGAGGTCGCTTCGAGCACCGAACGTGGATCGATGATGCCTTGTGGTAAATGTTCTGATTTGCGTGACGAGCGCATTCCTTTCAACGCCGGCATCATCGCGAAAGTCGGGTACATAACGATCCTGTTCCGATGCACATTCGCAACATCCCGATTGGCTAAATCAGTACCCGCTCCACCTCGTCCAGCGTCACGTCGTCAGGACGACGATCGTAAAGCTGGGTGGTGCGGGTAGACGCATGGTTCGCCATCGTCGCGGCCCGCTCCAAGGCGCCCCCGTTCTTTAGGTAGGCGGTGATCCCGGTTGCCCGGAACGAGTGGTTGCCGATCGCCGTTTCGATGTCGGCCGCAACGGCGCGACGACGCACCATCTGGAAGGCATTGGCCTGGGGCAGGGGGGTGTCGCTTAGTCGCCTCGTCCCGCGTGCGATCGTGCGAAACAACGGCCCCTTGCGGTCTTCGCGAAGCGCACAGCCGTCGAGGTAGGCGGACAGATACTCTTCCAGATTATGGTGGCATGGCATCTCGTGTCGCTTGCCGCCCTTTTCGTGAAGCCGCACCCAGAGGCGCCGGTTCTGCACGAACACGTCCTCCACCCGCATCTCCAACGCCGCACCGATCCGCGCGAACGAATAGACCATTAACCCGATCAGCGCCCGGTCGCGCAAACCTGCCGGCGTCGTCACGTCGATCGCGTCCAGCAATCTCCGCGCTTCTTCGGGAGCCAGCACCGGTGTCTTGCCGCGCCGGACGCTGTGCGTCGGCCCACGCACCGAGGCGGCCGGGTTCGTCGGTATGACCTGGCCGGTTACCAGCCAGTCGAACAGATGACGCACACCAGCAAGCCGCTGTTTGACAGTCGGCACACTCACCACGTGACCGAGCTGTTCGACCCATGCCGCAACATGCAGCGGCTGCACGCCAACGATCGAGGCAACGCCGCGAGCCTCGCACCACGCCAAAAACTCGCTCGCCGCACGCGCATAGGCGCGGCGGGTATGCGCATTGCGGATCGTGACCGCGAAGAACTCGAGAAAGCGTAGCTGTGCGCGATCGCCAGCAGAGGCGACTAAGGCTGGCAACATGAATGCCGGCGAGGGCAGAGGGGAAAGGGCGTTCAGCATAACGGTACGCCCCGAATTGTCGCGTCACCGACAATGATCTTTGCGACACCGGCCCCAACGATGGTGTTCACGCGACCAAGTGCGGTTTCGATTGTGTCACCGGGGAAGGTGATCTCAACGACGTGCGAGTTGGGTATAGGCAGGCCATCGGCATCGATGACGATCGGCTGCGGGACGAGCTGGACGCGGTAGATCATCGGCGGATGCTAGCGCAGCTGCTACATCCGATAAAGGACATTATCATACGTATAGTGGCTTGAGTTCTGGAACCTTTGGCTAAAAATGGCACTCGATTCCGGCCCTGTTATGAGGACCAGAACGCGCGGATCTCCATCTTGCCAATGACCTCGCCTGATCCGTTTTCGCAGACTGCTCAGAACATTAGACACAAACCGCTTGCCGACGGGGCGAGCCATACGTTTTGGTTCATCTAGGGCGCTGCCTGCTTGGCTCCGTTCGCACAAGCCATTCCGGGGCAATGTCCTCCGAGGGATCTCCCAGCGCATCGTATAGCTGGTCGATGATATAGGCGGTCGCCCCGTCGCCATGTTTCGGCGAGCATCGCACCCGCCTGTATCGAGACCTCGCGGTGGTCCATCGGGCCGGCACACGCCATCAGATGTCCAGGTTACGCCGTTCGATCTCGGCGAGCAGGGCATTGGCCTCGGCAGTCTTTGGCGAACCGTCCGTCTGCCGATATGCTTCAAGCAGGCTCCGATCGTCGAAGAACTCGATGACGTCGCGATGCAGAGGCTCTTTGCTCATGGCGCGAGACTATGCGTGGACAAGCGCTTCGGGCAACATATCTGCACAAGGGACCGGAACGACGTACGCCTGATGCTCATGCGCCGTTCCTAACCGCTGTCGAATCCCAAATGATTATAGGCGGCTTCGTCGGCACTTACCGAAACCTTCGAATAAACCTACCGCAGTCCGAGCGGAGGTCGATACAAGGAGACATGGGCGAACTCACCACCTCCCGACCATTAACGACCCTTGCTGAGAAATTCGACACGCTCAGCGTGCTCCGCGAGTTCGTCAAGCTTGCCCGCAGATGCCAACAACGAAGCCTTCTTGTTGGCCAGGCGCTCCTCTTCCGCAGCTGCGCGGTCAACGGCCGCACGCCTGCGTAAATCCTGACTCACCGTGCTCATACTTGAAGGCTACCTGTTCAGATTATCTCGCAAGGCTATTTAGTGCCAACGGATGAACCGACCACCCCGGAATGGCGCTATTCACACAAGTTCACGCTTTCTGATCATTATGTACTGCCCAGCATCCAGTACGACGACCGACGACTGTTCGAGCTGCTCGGGTCGCGGTGCTGATGGTACAAACCGCAAGGGTACGCATATCCTATACTCTGCCATCTTGCGGTACAGAGATGATCTCCCGCAACGTAGCCTAATTGCAGCCTGCCTGCGTGAGTTCCCGCAGTAGGAAAGGGCTGCAATTATTGCCGCTCGCTCCGCTGCAGCAAGCGTTCCTTCAACCTGCCAATCAGGTACGAAATGATCTTCGATATCGTCCATGGGCGACGAGTGCACGATCTTGTATATATAGAACGTGAGCAATACGTTCAGCTTTCTGAAATCTGCACTTCGGGTGATATATCTCAACGTTGCAGCTACTTGGGACCGGCCAGTGTGGACGAACTCACCACCTCGATTGTCGGAATCGACTTCCCGAAACGAGGACAAGTCGAAGAGCAACAGGCGCATGGAGTGCATGCTCTGCGCCCCGGGGGACATCGTCGAGCTACGCCTCGAGCCGAGAATCCGTTCGACGAAAACGCGATTGGCATCTGGTCCGAACGCAACGTGCAACTGGGCTACGTCAGCGCCGAGCGCGTGCCTCTGATCGGTAAAGAGACGGGCGAAGACGAGGTAACTGCGGTCTTCCAGGCGATGCACGGGAGCGGGACCTATATCAGGATCTGGTTCGGAGGCGGGTTACCTACCCTGCCCGACCCGGTCCCTGATGTTCCGCGACGTGAGCCACCTCGAATGATGAGGCCGGCGCAGCGACCGGTGTACGATCCCACGCGTTCTATCCTGACGAAGAAGGTCCCGAACTCGGAGCCTAATCAGTCCAGCTTCGTGGAAAAACCTGCAGACCTAGTGCACGAAGGGAAGGAGAAGCAGCGTCCATAGGGCCAGACTGACCGGCAACGCCATTACGACTCCCCAGTTTAGCTTCGCCCGATCCATCCGAGATGCGGCATGCGTTTGCGTTACCATCAGGTCTCTCCTTCTGGCCGGGCTTTGCTCCGGTCCCGTCATTAACTGTGCTAAAACGAGACATAACCCGCTTTTTTGATCATTATCAATGGGCGGGTCACAGTCTTTTAAAACCGTAATGACGGATTGATGGAACCACTTCAGACGTGTCGATCCTCGGGGCATCCCGACCGTTGATCTGGTCGCGAGCAGCATCGCTCCGTTTCTCCCCGTTAACGCGTTCTATCCTGATGAGGAAGAGCCGGAGTTCGGGGCTGAGCGTCGCGCAGCTCGTCTTCGAGACGGTCACGCTTGCCCCTAACCGGGCGGCAACGCTATCGTTTGAAATGGGCGTTAATTGAACACAGACACCCCCGCAGGTTTTCGCCTGCGGGGGTTAGGCATCAATATCTATCTACGCGCTGCGAGTCTCTTAGCCTCAGCGGCGCGGTGCGCCGCGGTTTTGCGCCACTCCGACTTATCGTCGGCCCGATTCTTCGCGGCCCGTACCTTGGATTCTGCGATACGCGCTTCCCGAGCGCGCCACTGGGCTTTATCTTCGGCACGTTGTGCAGCTGCCCTCTTACTGTTCGCGGCAAGCTTGGCCTGACGCTTCTGCCACTCTGCACTACGCTCTGCCCTCTCGCGTGCAACGTCGCGATTATGTCCAGCAGCAGCCTGCGGAGGGAACGCGGATGCGATCCCCGTCGTTCCAATCGCAAACACAAGTGCGATTATTGTACTGGATTTAAGCATAACGTCATTTCTCCAATGGCCGACCTATTGTCAGGGGAGGTCGGTGAACGGTTGCTGACACTTCGAGCTTTTTCGCTTCCGTTACGCTAGCCCTTGGGCAGTCGGTGATGCACTCGTTTGAAATTGGGAGTCCGGTGACGGTCTAGAGCGCTCGCGTCACTGCGGACTGGCACCGATGATCGTGTCCTTTCGCTTTAGGACGCAAATTAAAATGCAGCGATGACGCCGAGGCCGATGAGGACCCAGAGACTGCCACTAACGGTAAAAGCAACGACGAGTCCAAGGAATGGGTGTGATCCGTCCGCGGTCCTGTCGAAGTCCGAAGTTTGCAAAGCCATTTCAGTCTCTCCATGCGGCCGTTTGTAGCCGTCGTGTGCCAGTATGAGACAACTTATTCTAAGGATCAATAGGATATGATCGCCCGGTTCGTCAGGCGAATGGCGCCCGTTCCAGAGGCAACGGTGGTAAGGCTCGCCGCGCCACAAGTCCTGGTCCGCGCCCGTAAAACGAGAGCGAAATCGACCGTCGCTAAAGCGTGACGGCCTCGCTCAACGGCATCGTCCGCCAGCTGCGCCGATTGGGCGTCTATTCGGACGTCAGTGGGTAGGCCACATGAGTGCGGTGATTAAAGACGGCTCTCTGGAAAATATTGCAGTACAATCCATGGCAGCGCAGCCAAGAAAAAGACGACTAGTAGAAATACTATACGGTCTGCCTTGTTCACGGCTGCGGTACTCCAGTATGGATATTATTAAGCCGCTGCCTCGATGATATCATCATCGTCAGCTGCACCCGGCGCCAGTTTTCGACCACCACCCGATCCCTACGCATCGCTTGACGTTCCTCGACATTGAAGTACCCACGTAGGTGTAGGTAGTCCAAACGCACCTTACTCGAAAACCACGCACTCACCCTAGCATGGGCATGTTCGAAAATATCGAGCGACAATCCTCGCGAACGACAAAGCTGGCAAAGTGATGAGCTGCCGCCTTCTGAGCGGTCCATCGACTATGAGAGTCTGGTTCAAGGAAGGGACGACGAATGCCTGCGAAAAAGCACAAGCCGGAAGAGATCATCGGGAAGCTGCGTAAAGTTGAAATCGTCCTGGGCCAAGGCGAGACGACGACGGCCGAGGCGTGTCGGCGGATCGCGGTCAGCGAGCAAACCCTACTACCGCTGGCGCAAGGAATATGGTGGTCTGAAGACGGATCAAGCTCGCCGGATGAAGGACCTGGAGAAGGAGAACCTGCGGCTGCGGCGTGCGGTCTCCGACCTGACACTGGACAAGCTGATCCTGCAGGAGGCGGCACGGGGAAACTTCTAAGCCCCGCGCGGCGCCGACGCTGCATTAACCACGTGAAAGGGGTGCTGGATGTATCCAAGCGGCGGGTGTGTCGCGTGCCCGGGCAGCATTGGTCGACGCAGCGCAAGGTGCGGTGTGGGGCATCTGCGCCAGGCCATGATGCGCTGATCGATACGCTGCGCGGACAGATCGCTCGGCTGCGGCGGGTGCAGTGTAAGCGGTGTTTCGTGGGCATCTTGTTGAGGGCTGCGTAAGCGTGGACGGATCGGTCTTTCTGAAAGCAGGAAAGCCTACAGCCATGACGGTGTCATATGACGATTCTGGCACCAAGCCGGACCGGTTCGAGGTATTTACGGGAACGGGCCGACATCGTGAGTAGGCAGACTTACCCGGGCTCAGATTTTGGCGGACAGCTACGCGAGGCTGGAAAGAATTCAGCACGATTGGCGAAACGTCACGGACTATGCCCATCGCAACTATTCGGCGGGAGGCGCGCAAACCCATAGAGGCGGCAGCGCCGGTATTCGGGCGCGCGGGGATAAGCAGAACCAGCCCTTCTTGAATCGCAAGCGATATTCGTGCACATAACAGACAAGGAGTGCACTCATGCTTGGCGCGTTTCTTGATGACATCCGCGATCATGATATGATCGCGCCGCGCCGCATGGCGGAGCGGCTACGCTTACCGATGGCGCGACTGGCACGGCTCGCGCACGTCAATCGCAACACGATGGCCGCAAAACCCGAAAGCCCGGCGGTCCAGGCAAAGCTCGGCGAGATCGCCCGGATCATCGCGCGCGCAGCCGAATTGTCAGGTGACGAGGGTAAGGCGATCATTTGGTTCCGCCATCAGCCGATCGCGGGCTTCGGCAAGACCGCCGAAGAACTGGTCGAAGCAGGCCACGCCGACGCGGTGCTCTGGATGCTCGATACGATGGAGCAGGGGGTTTATGCCTAATCCGATCCCGTCGGCGCTGGCACGCTAATCGGGCAACGCCGTGGAGATCGCATTACTCCCGCTCGTCGGCCGATATTGGCGCATGCTCGGCGTTCGCTGGCAAACACAGCCCTTCGACAGCGGCTCACACCTGACCGGCGGTCGCTGGAATCCGCCCGGCACCCGGGCACTTTATCTCTCCGCCGATTACAACACCGCCATCCGGGAGATGCATCAGGATCTGGTGCGGCCCGGCACGCTCGTTGCCTATGATCTACGCGCCGACGCGATCGTCGATTTCCGCAAGGGCGATCCAGCGGTCTTGACCTGCGAATGGCGGCGGATCTTCAAACTTGAAAAGGGCATCCCGCCAAGCTGGACGCTTACGGACCAGGCACAGGAGGCCGGCGCCGATGGGGCGCTTGTGCCATCGATCCAGCATCCGGGCGGCACCAATCTCGTTCTGTGGCGCTGGCATGATGCGCAGGTTGCAGGAAAGGGCGCGAACCTAACCTTGCTCGATCCCGAGGCGGTGCTGACGGGGTCATGAAAACATGTCGACATGTCGGATGGTGTGAAAGTCGAATATTCTACAAGAACCTTTGCCCCGCATGGTCCTTGAACAGCTCGGCGTTGCGCACGTAATCCGACAGTACCTGTATTGATTTATGGCGGCTAACCTCTTGTAATTTGAATATTGTTGCGCCTTGAGCCGCGCCCTCAGTCAGGAATCCCGCGCGCAACGAGTGCCCGGCAAATTGGGTAGGATCATAGCCTGCCGCGGCCGCATGATATTGCACCAAGCGTGCGATCGCACGGTCCGACATCGGTGACGGCGTCACAGCATCAAGCCGCGACAAGCGACGAAACAACGGACCGTCGCCATGCCCGGCAGCCGCCATCCAGGCGAGCAGCAGCGCCTTGGGCCTGATCCGCGCACCTTCGGGGATAGCGATCACGCTACCCTGACGCGCCTGATCGGTTTTCGAATGCGCGATTGTCAGTCGCAGTCCCTCCGGCACGACGGCAACATGATCAACGTGGAGCGCGACGATCTCGGACCGTCGCAGCGCAGCCGCCATGCCGATCGCCAGGATCGCGCGGTCGCGCACGGCGCGCAGGCCGTCTCCCTCAATCGCCGCCAACATGTTGCGCAGCGCGCTCGCATCTGCGGGTTGCTTCTGCCGCTTGGCGCCGCCATGTTCGGCGCGGATGCCGGCTAGTACCTCGGCAAGCCGTCCCGCAGTCGGCAGCGCGGTCGGTGCGGGATAACCGCCTGCGCGGTGATGGTGACCGATTGCAGCAACGCGCCGGTTGATTGTTGATGGGTTTAACCCCGCGGTCGCCTGATCGCTCGCGAACACGGCAACAACATCGGGGGTGGCTGGTAAGGACGCTAAACCGTGCGCCGCGCACCAGGCCGTGAAGATAGCCCAGTCGGAATCATACGCACGGCGTGTCGAGCTTGCGCGAGCAGATTTTGCATACGCTGCAGCGCGCTCGATCTTTTCATTGAGGATGGCAGGCAGCACCGGATGAACCGCGACGAGACCGGTTTGAGGGACGCGATCACCAGGATCCGTCGCATGCGCGGTAGGGGGCAGTAAAGTGGCCATATATAAGGTGTGCCACGCCTCATTCAGAACCGCCACACATATGTCCGAGAATGACACTTATCGGACACAAGGGTGGCGTTCTCGTCGGTACGCGATCCGCAACCTGTATTGCGAGTACCGTGAACCCCGGAAAGAACATGTGGGAGCGATGATGAAAGGTCGGAATAATGAGATCGGTCGTCAATTTTGCGCCGCTCACGTCTCGTCGAGCTCACCACGGTCGGCACGAAGAGCAAGCGCATTCTCGCGTGCAGTTTTCCGCGGTGACGCGGACGCTGCAAAGCACTAGACTCTTTTACAATGGATCACCGCGGCGATCCTTCCGAAACGGATATGTGCAGATGACGAACAGCCAACGCATTGCCGCGATCGCAACGGGAGCCGGCGTGCTCTGCCTCGCTACTGCGGCTATAGCGCAGACACGAACCGCGCGCGACACCGCGACGGCTTACGGTGCGCGGCTCGATGCCAAGGGGGAGCCCGCGGGGCTTAACCAGAATCGAAACAACAACCGGATCAATAGCCGGCTCGAGACCCGACTCCGGCTTCGTATCGAGCGCTACCAGCCTGACAGCATGGCCGATCCAACTGCAGCCTTTGCGACGCAGGTCACCGACAATGCGCGCATAGGCACAGCCTCGACGCTGCCGCAGTCGTCGCAGCCGGAAGACCGATCCTCCGCGCAAGCGTCGTCACCTTTCTTATCGCCGACAGAAATACAGCCAGACGATGATGCCGCAGGGCCGTACTAAACCTATGGGATCCCGTTAAGGTCACGCGGTAGTTCCATCGGACTGCGAGATGATTTAGGGGCGCGCATGGCTACTTCACGTCATCCGCTTGCGCGCTTTCGCCCGAGCCCCTCATTCGTGCTGCTGGCAGCACTCCTTTTCGTCCTCTGGGTCGCGGGGGGTGCGTCGCGTGAGAATGTTTCGGGGCAGATCATTTCTCGCGCGGCAGCTTGGGCCTCGATCATACTCGCGGTACTCTTCACGAGGCGTCCACGTATCGAGGAAGCCCGTGGGACCGCGCTGCTTCTCCTTGCTGCAGTCATTTTATGCGTAGTGCAACTGGTGCCGCTGCCGCCCGATTTATGGCGCGCGTTGCCTGGGCGCGCGCCTTTCACTGATCCAATCATCTCGCCGCCTGACCTCTGGCGGCCTTTGTCACTCGTCCCCGGCGCGACCCTCAACGCGCTCTTCTCGCTCGTGGTGCCATTCGCCGTACTTCTGCTCGCAACAGGGATTCATGAAGATCAAAAGCGGTGGCTTCCAGCCACGCTTCTTGCGGTGATCGCCTCGTCACTTGTCATCGGGCTAATCCAGGTTACAGGGACGCGGATTGCCAACCCATTGGTCAACGGCACGCCAGGCGCGATCGACGGACTGATCGCAAATCGCAATCATTACGCATTGATCCTTTCTTTCGGCCTTCTGATCGCCCCTGTTTGGGCGTTCGGCTACAGTGGGCGTTCAAAGAACCGCGCGCCGATCGCCCTCGGTTTCGTCGTATTGCTTGTCCTCACGATACTAGCGACGGGGTCACGCGCAGGGCTAGTACTTGGCGGATTGGCACTCGCGTTAGGACTGGGATTTTCGCGGCGCGGCTTAAAGACCGCATTCCAACGCTATCCACGATGGGTTCTTCCAACAGTTAGCGTCGGCCTCGCCGCGATGCTCGCGATCTTTGTGGTTGCGAGCATCGCGGCGGACCGCGCGGTATCGATCGATCGTCTTGTCGACCAAGATGCCGGACAGGATATGCGTGGTCGCGGCCTGCCTATCGTGCTTGCGATGATCCGCACCTATTTTCCGTTTGGAACAGGGATGGGAAGTTTCGATCCCATCTTCCGGATGCACGAGCCGTTCACCCTTCTGAAGCCGACCTATTTCAATCACGCACACAATGACTTCCTGGAGATCGTACTCAACGCGGGGCTGCCAGGGCTCATCCTCCTCCTCGTGGCTATCGGCTGGTGGGGATGGAAGAGCTTGGCAGCGTGGCGCGGAGACGCAGCATATGTGCTGCCTCGGCTTGGCTCAGCAATGCTACTGCTGATCCTGATTGCCAGCGTTACCGATTATCCCGCACGCACGCCTATAATAATGGCAATGGCGACCATCGCTGCAATCTGGCTGGAAGGGGCGGTCCCCGCCACGAACGGCAAAGGGTCTTTACCCCTGACGGAGCGGCATCTATGACCAATATGGTTATCCTGTCTTGTAAAGTGTCCTCCACGCGTATGCGAACGATCCGTTTTGCCCTTATGGGGTTACTTGCCGTTTCAGGCATAGCCCTGTCGGGCTGCGCGCACCAACCGCCGCTTGTGTCGAACGATCGCCTCACCGTCGTACCGGACAGTACGGTCCTACCTGCCCCTGGCCGCAAGGATTTGACCGCGGGAGATAGGCCATCCTTGATCGGGCCTCTCGACACGATTCAGGTCGATGTTTTTAATATTCGCGATCTCAGCCGCGAGGTCCAAGTCGATGCGGGCGGACGCATTGCCATGCCGCTGATTGGCACGATCGACGCGAGCGGCAGAACTGCCCAGGAACTTGCGCAGTCGATCGAGACTGCACTGCGTGGCCACTACGTTCGCAACCCCGACGTTACAGTGAACATCCGGAGTTCGGTAAGCCAGGTAGTGACAATGGAAGGGCAAGTTATAGAGCCCGGCCTTTACCCGGTAACGAACCAGATGACGCTCCTACGTGCGATCGCATCCGCCAAGGGCCTGTCTGAATTTGCGAAGCAGAACGAAGTCGTAATCTTACGCACCGTAGATGGGCGTCACATGGCAGGGCTTTATGACATCGACGCCATACGCCGGGGCGCTTACGACGACCCTGCAATTTACGCTAATGACGTCGTTGTTGTCGGTGATTCACCCGCACGACGTCGGTTCCGCGATATAGTCTCAGTCGCGCCGCTTCTTGCCGCGCCACTGATTGCTGTCCTGCAGTAAAGTTCGGATAAAAGCATGAACGCCATAACGACGAACCTGCAGCCCGGAGCCCGCGCACCGGAACCGATGCCCGTCTCGCCGAGCCCAGTCGACAGCGAGCGTACGCCGCTCATCCAGCAGTATCTGCGCATCGCGCTGCGCTGGAAATACGTCATTATTGGCGTGACCGTTGCCTGTGTTGTGCTTGGGCTTGTCATTACTTTGCTGATGACACCCAAATATACGGCGACCACGACCGTCGAAATCGCGCGCGATGCCAATCAGGTCACAAACTTCCAAGGCGTTGAACGTCAGACGAACAGTGTTGATCAGGAGTTTTACCAGACCCAATACGGCCTGTTAAGGTCGCGTGCTTTATCGGAGCGGGTTGCAACGCAGCTTCGCCTCGTTGATGATCCCGATTTTTATACGCTATTCGGTATATCTAGCGATGGCCCGGCGTTTGAGCTTTCAAATGGACGCTACAGCGCCGCAGGGCGTGCTGAGCGTCAACGCGTTGCTGGTGAGGTTCTCCAGCGGAACCTTTCGGTGACACCAACGCGGCTGTCGCGCCTCGTCGACATTTCGTTCACTAGTCCGCGCGCATCGTTCTCGACACGTATCGCGAACGCTTGGGCAGAGAACTATATTCAGACCAATCTTGAGCGCAAGGTTCAGGCGACATCATACGGGCGCAACCTGCTCGAGCGACAGCTTGGCTTGCAGAAGCAGCGACTTGATGAAACCCAGCGCCAACTGGTTACCTACGCCACGCAACAGCAGATCATCAATCTGCCATCGCAGGGCAGCGGCGCCAACGGCGCGGTGACCTCAGAGCGTTCGATTGTCGCGGACGATCTTTCCGCACTTAACACCGCATTGACGCAGGCGATCACCGACCGGATCGAAGCCGAAGCACGGTACCGAGCTAAAAAGGGCGGCACACCAGCTGAGGCGCTTAGCAATGTTGCCATAAACAGCTTGCGGCAGCGCCGCGCGGAGCTTGCCGCGCAATATCAGCAGCTAATGGTTCAGTTCGAGCCCGGTTATCCCAGTGCGAGGGCGATGAAATCGCAGATCGATCAACTCGATCGGGCGATTACTCGCGAGGAATCGCGTGTGTCAGGCTCGATCGAAGGTGCCTATCGCATCGCAGCTGCTCGCGAGAACTCGCTTCAGGAACGCGTCAACCAGCTCAAGTCGAGTTACCTCGACAACCGTCGGCGTAGCATTCAGTATAATATTTACCAGCAGGAAGTAGACACCAACCGCGCGCTCTACGACGGTCTGCTCCAGCGCTATAAAGAAATTGGCGTTGCCAATGGCGTAGGGATCAACAACATCTCTATCGTTGATATTGCCGACGAGCCGCAGCGGCCATCTAGCCCCCGCCTTTTCCTTAACCTACTCATCTCGCTCTTGGCTGGCCTCGCATTGGGTGCCGCCGCGGCTCTTATCCTTGAGCAAATGGACGAGGCGTTTGGTGACCCTGGCGAGGTGGAGCGCCGCCTTGGGCTCGCTTTGCTTGGGTCAGTACCGAAGGTTGCTGATAACAGCTCGCCACGCGACGAGCTGATCGATCGTAAGTCCGATCTTGTCGATGCCTATCTCGCCATCAGTACAAATCTTGGCTTTACCACCGAGCATGGTGCGCCTCGTTCGTTGTCGGTCACGTCGACGCGCCCCGGCGAGGGAAAGTCGACGACCGCGCTTGCGCTTGCGATAATGCTAGCTCGTGCCGGGAAGCGAGTGATCCTCATCGACGCCGATATGCGTGCGCCGTCGGTTCACCACCTTGGCAATGTCGGGCACGAGCGTGGCCTTAGTAACTTCCTTGCTGGCGAAGACGCTATCGAGCCTTTGACGTTCTCAATGGTCGATTTTGGGTTCACCGCAATGTCTGCAGGGCCAATTCCGCCAAATGCAGCGGAGTTGTTGACAGGCAACCGCCTTGCTCGATTAATCGAGCGGCTACTTGAAGATTACGATCACGTCGTAATTGACGGGCCACCGGTGATGGGCCTCGCTGATGCACCGTTGATCGCTGCGCGCGTAGAGGGTGTTATATACGCAGTTGAGTCGCATGGTATTCGTGCAAGCCAAGTGAAAACTGCACTAGGTCGCCTCGCTGCCGCCAACGTCCGTATTTTTGGCGGCGTGCTGACCAAGTTCGAGTCGCGGCGTGCAGCGTACGGTTACGGGTATGACTATGGGTACGGCTACGGTCGCGATAAGAAAGGCGAGCGCTGAGGCGAACGACATGCCGCGCTCGCCTATTCGTAAGCGTCGCTCACGCAAAGCGTGGGCTGGGCGGATCGCGCTTGCCTGCGGCGTTGCCTTGCTTGCACTTCCGAGCATTACGTTCTCGATTGCGCAAGTTACCGCTAAGACACGTCCTGCGGCTGCCGACGCAATTTTTACCTATGACGGCCGCCTCACCGCGCTACATGCCAGTGCGCTGGTCACCCCCGAAGCTACCGCGCGTGACCGTGTCGAGGTACAAGAACTTTCACGCACGTCGCTGCATCACGATCCAACTGCGGTAATTGCTGCGGCCAATCTCGGGCTTGCTACGGTGGACGGTAACATAAAAGGCGGACGACGCCTCCTCGCTTACGCACAGATGCTGTCTCGCCGGAACGTTCAGACGCAATTGTGGTCGATAGAGGATGCTGTCGCTCACAACGACGTTGTAGGAGCGATGCGCTGGTACGACATCGCGCTACGCACAAAGCCAAAAATGAGCGATCTGCTCTATCCGGTTTTGACTCAGGCTACGCACGATCCTGCCATCCGGACCGCGCTAGTGAACACGCTAGCCGCTAAGCCGCTTTGGACAGACAGTTATATTACCTATGCCGCGGGGCAAAAGGACGATCCTGAAAATACCGCAATGCTTTTCTCAGCGCTCCGCGGGCGCGGGATCGCGGTGCCCGAACCTGCGCGTGCCGCAGTAGTCAATGCCTTGCTTAATGCTGGCAAGGCCTATGAGGCTTGGAGCTATTACGCGAAAATGCGGCCTGGCGCCGATCGCCACCGCTCGCGCGATTCACGCTTTGCCGCATTGCTTCAGACGCCGTCATTGTTCGATTGGACGCCGGTCAACGACGGCAGCATCTCGACGTCGATCCAGCGCACACGTGACGGCGGTTCGTTCGAGTTCTCGGCGCCAGCGAGTATCGGCGGAGCAGTGCTTCAGCAGGTTCAACTCTTACCGGCTGGCACGTACCGCGTTGCCGGACACAGCAGTGGGATAGAGCAAGAAGCCCGCGCGCTTCCATACTGGAGCCTAATATGTCGCAGCGACGGACATGAGCTCGGTCGCGTCGCCGTGCCAAGTTCAGCGACGTCGAACGGCGTGTTCGCAGGTACCTTCACTGTACCGGCTAGCTGCCCGGTACAGGTGCTCACGCTGTTTGCGCAGCCATCGGACGCGACCAGCGGCATATCGGGTCAGATCGACCGTATAGTACTTGCACCAACCGGTTAGGGTAGAACGCCTCGGCCTATTTTGCGGTAATGATCAATGTGTTAAAGGAAACGTTATCTCCCGAACCTCGCGCTGATCATTGTCTCTCATGTTACTACAACAGAAACCTTTAGAGCGGCTAATAGGAATAGTACGTTCGGGACTCCCGTCATTTCGCTTAAGGCATGTCTTTTTTGCGGTATGACGTAACTGACTGTATCGAGCGCGTAACTCCCTGCTTTTCGCGTCTCAAAGCAAACGTGATGCGCTAAACTCTTTGTAATGATTTTTATGCGAGTCGACATGGTGCACGAGCAACGATCCGTTCTCAATTCTTCGTACATCTGGCTCGATCGTATTCGGTATCGAGTAACATTTGGCGTCATATTTTGCGTAATTATCCCTGTATTGTTTAGGCAATATATTTTCGATGTTTCGATCTTTTCTCCGACACAATATAATACTGCTATTGGTGGATTGTTTTCCATTTTACTCGGTTACATCGGGTACCGAAGATTACACGTATTCCCAGGAATCGCGTCAGGCGGCTATATTATAACGAGCTTTACAATTATGTTCGGAATGCTATCGTTGATACTGATTTTCTTTCGGATTGACTATAGCAGGGGGCAGTTCCTTGTTAGCTACCTACTTTCGATAGCGTTTTTCGCGTTTCTCCATTTTAAGATCGACAATCACAAAAGGTTGGTTTTTGGTATCGTACCAGGCGGGGCGACGGACCGGCTCGACCGGATCGATAACGTTGTATGGCATCAACTCGAGCAGTTCCCAGGACCAGTCTCGGAAATCGACGGCGTCGTCGCAGATTTGAACCACGATCACAGTGACGAATGGGACGTCAGGATAGCTGACCTAGTTCTGCAAGGTGTTCCTGTTTATCATGTAAAACAGGCGGTAGAGCAGCTAACCGGTCGAGTAGAAGTAGAAGCTTTGTCAGAAAATACGCTTGGGTCGATCAACCCGAACGACGTTTTTCTAAAGACTAAGACCATAATTGATGTAATCCTTGCTACGATAGGTATCATTCTTCTCGCAGTACCAATGATTTTGGTGGCTTTGGTGATCAAAATTGATTCACCTGGCCCGGCGTTATTTCGCCAGATCCGCGTCGGGTTTCGCGCGAAACCTTTCCTCGTATACAAGTTCAGGACCATGCGTCACGCGGCGCCGGCTGCGCCATCTAGCGCACGAAATGCAGCAATCACGCTGGATAACGATCCACGGATCACCCGATTAGGACGTTTCCTTCGACGTTCGAGGCTCGATGAGCTGCCACAGCTCTTTAACATCATCAAAGGCGACATGAGCCTCATTGGGCCGCGGCCCGAGGCATTGGCTCTGTCGGAATGGTACGCGACCGAACTTCCTTTTTATCATTACCGGCACATCATCAAACCTGGCGTTACCGGATGGGCCCAAATCAACCAGGGCCACGTCGCCGACGTGGCGGATGTTCGTGAAAAGCTCCATTATGATTTCTACTACGTTAAGAACTACTCCGTCTGGTTGGATATCCTGATAATGATCCGGACGGCGCAGACCATGTTGACGGGTAAGGGGGCAAAATAGGATTGCCGTTGAGCATATCGCCCTATCGATGCCCGAGAAGTCGATCGGCGACGCGTAAGTCCTAGCTATTACCCTGATCCTTACCGCTATTGCCTCGAGGAAGCCTCCAGCACTATGAAGCCGAGCATTTCCGTTGTCACCGTAAGCTTTAATGCAGCCGCGACCATTGCTGATACGCTTACCAGCGTAGCCCAACAGACCGGTGTGGATTACGAACATATCATCGTCGACGGCGGATCACGTGATGGCACAATGGACGTTGTCCATCAGCACGCTCATGACCGCCTGTCCGCGAAGAGTGAACCTGACGCTGGCATCTACGACGCCATGAACAAGGGCGCAGCACGTGCGACGGGCGATTATCTCCTGTTCCTCAACGCAGACGACTATCTGGCACGCTCCGATGCCTTGGCGCTCGCGGCAGAGAATCTTGGCCGAACGGACTCAGATTGTCTGTTTGCCGATACTCAGTTTGTCGTCGAAGGTGGCAATACAGCGCGCCAGCGTCTCTATTCGGCCCGTAGTTTTGCGCCGTGGTGGCTCAGGGTCGGCGCGCAACCGCCGCACCCGTCGATGTTTATGCGCCGCGCACTCGTTCGCGATCTAGGTGGCTTCGACACGAGCTATCGGATCGCAGGCGATTTTGATCTGGTTGCACGCGCGGTGCTCGGTCGTGGCGCCAGCTTTGCCAAGCTGCCAGTCGTACTAACCCATTTTCGCCCAGGTGGCGTATCGACCGCAGGTATCAGCTCGAAGCTTATGCTCAGCCGCGAACTGGCACGTAGCCTTCGGGAGCTCGGTCAACCGCTAAGCCGCGGTGCAGTATGGCTGCGCATGCCGCTCAAATTGTTGCAATTCCGCCGGCCCCGCGCCTGAGCCTTCCTGCCACGTCCCGAAGGACCACACCTTGTCTAAAGGTGCTCATTCCGGGCATAGGAGCATTATGACACGAACCCTCTGCATTCGCCGTTCGTGCCGCGCCGCGGCCCGATGCGTCACTTCCCCCGCGGCAGCCCGCTAATGACGCCCTCGGTTTCTTGGCCGCAGAACGATGCCTTCGATCCTCGTTCGCTGCGCGAGACGGTACTTGCGATGGCACGCGCCGGCAATACTGGCCACGTCGGCTGCGCCTTCTCCATCGTGGAGATCATGGCAGTGCTGTACCGCTCGTTCGTGCGCTATCCCGGCGGCGATCCTCGGCATCCTGATCGCGACTATCTCGTGCTCAGCAAGGGGCACGGTGTCATGGCGCAATATGCCTGCATGCGCGAGCTGGGTTGGCTGAACGACAAGGAGCACATTGAGCGCTACTTTGGCGACGGCAGCGATCTTATGGGGCTATCGGACTCGCGCACTCCCGGGCTTGAAGTATCGTCGGGCTCGCTGGGCCATGGCTTCTCGGTCGGCGTCGGGATTGCAGAGGGGCTGCGCCGGCGGGGGACCGATCAGCGCGTGTTCGCGATCGTCGGCGACGGTGAGCTCAATGAGGGGCCGATCTGGGAAGGAATGTTGTTTGCAAGCCATAACAAGCTCAGCAACCTCATGATGATCGTCGATGCAAACGGGTTCCAGGCAATGGGTCGCACCGACGACGTCATGGAACTGGGCTCGATCCGGCAGAAGCTGGAAAGCTTCGGCTTCGAGACCGCGGACGTTGACGGACATGATCAAGGCGCGCTCGAGACGGCGATCCGCAGGCTGATCGCCAGCAATTCCCCGCGTCCCAAGGCGCTCGTTGCGAAGACGATCAAGGGCAAGGGGGTGCCCTTCATGGAACACGACAACCAGTGGCATTACCGCCATCTATCGGCACAAGATTACGAGGCTTCGATCGAAGCGCTGCGCTCGGAGGTGGCATTGTGAGAAGCGCATTCTCCGCCGCCCTCACCCGGCTTGGGCGGGACAATCCCGACGTTCTTCTGATCACCGGCGATCACGGCTACGCGCTGTTCGACGAGTTCCGGAAGGCATGCCCCGACCAGTTCATCAACGCCGGCATTGCCGAGCAGAACATGGTCGGCATGGCGGCGGGACTTGCCCGACTGGGGTTTAGGCCGTTCGTCTATGGCTTGAGCGCCTTCGTACCGATCCGCGTGGTCGAGCAGATCAAGATGGACATCGCGCATGACGACCTGCCGGTCGTTCTCTTGGGGGACGGTGCGGGCTTCGTGTATAGCCACCTAGGGCCGAGCCATCAGTCCGCCGAGGACATCGCCTGCGCGCGTTCGGTGCCCGGCCTTACTGTTCTCTCCCCAGGCGATCGCTACGAGATGACGGCCTGCATGGATCTTGCCTATGACCTGCGCGGTCCGGTCTACATGCGCATGGGCAAGGCCGATCGCGGCGAGGTTCACGCCGGGACGCTGTCACCGCTCGTGGTTGGCGAACCAATCTGTGTACGCGCCGGACCAGCTGATGCGCCTGCGCTGTTGGCGACAGGGGCCATGCTGACAACGGCAGTGCAGCTGGCAGAGCAGCATGGGCCAATGGCAGTATGGAGCGTGCCCTCGATCAAGCCGTTGTCGACGGAGGCGATTGCCGCGATCGCGCGCTCGAGTAGCGCGATCATCGTTATGGAAGAGCATTCGGTCCACGGTGGACTCGGCGCAGCGGTGACCGAGATTGTGACTGAGGTAGAGCCTTGCCGGGTGCTCCGCATCGGTATCCGCGATCGCTTCTCCAAGCATTGCGGCAGCTACGACTATCTCCTGCGCGAGCACGGACTTGATCTGGCCAGCGTGAAGGAGCGCGTGGATGCCTTCACCGCTACTGTCTGAGCCGATCGCTATGGATGGCCGCCGGGTCTTCGTGACCGGCGGCACGGGGTTCGTAGGACGCTCGCTACTGGACTATTTTGCGGAGTCTGCGGCGCAGCATGGCGCGAACTTCGAAGTGATCGTGCTGTCACGACAGGCCGACGCGTTTCTGGCACGCTTTCCTGTCTATGCCGAACAGTCTTGGTTGCGCTTCGTAGCGGGCGATCTCGACACGTTGCCCGATATCGGCCGGTTCACCGATCTGATCCATGCCGCAGCCGATACGCATCGCACGGGCGATCGTATCGTCTGGTTCCATCAACTCGTCGACGGAACCCGCAAGGTGCTGGATTTTGCTGCGCGGGCAGGCGTCGTACGAACCTTGTTCGTCAGCTCGGGCGCCGTCTATGGTGGCAAGGGGGATAACCTCCCCACCGAAGCCGACGCAGTGCATGCCCCTGCCCTGGCAGAGACGGCATCCGTCTACGGCCAAGGCAAACGCGCCGCAGAACATTTGTGTGCGCTGTTTAACGAACAGCATGCCATCGGCTGCGTGATTGCGCGGTGTTTTGCGATTATCAGCCCACACATGCCGTTGGACGGACCCTATGCCGCAGGCAACTTTATCCGCGACGCACTGTCGAACGAGTGTGCCGCGATCGACATCGCAGGAAATCCCGAGACGCTCCGTTCCTACATAGATGGACGGGACATGGCGCATTGGCTTTGCGTCATATTGTCGCACGGTGTCGCAGGCGAGGCGTACAACGTCGGCTCGGACGAGGCGGTCTCAATCGCGACGCTGGCGCGCACGGTCTGCACCGCGCTGTCCGTCGATAAGCCAGTCCGGGTAGATCCTGCCGCCACCACACGGCCGCACTCTGTCTATGTTCCTGCGATCGGCAAGGCGCGCGCGCTTGGCCTCCGGATTGAAACGGGACTGGAAGAAGCGATACGGCACGCTGCGGTCGAGCGCTGCTAGAGCTACAGGACCAACACTCGTGAAGAAAACGATCGGCACCATCAGAGGCATCATGGGCCTCGATTTCCATGTCTTCAGCACTGTGGTGCTGCGTGGATGGGGCATTGGCGCCGGATTCCTCACGACCTTATTGCTGCCAATCCTGCTTTCGGCGACCGAACTCGGCTATTACTTTGCCTTCGCCAGTATATTGGGTTTGCAGGTATTCTTCGAGCTCGGGTTCAACCAGGTCATCACCCAGATTGCCGGGCACGAAGCGGCGGAACTCGCGGTAGATGAGGATGGGAGCCTGAACGGCGCGAGCATTCATCTGGCCCGTTTGGGAGCTCTTTCCAGTCTCACCCGTCGCTGGTATCTGGTTGCGGCAGCGGCCTTCGTTCTGGGGGTCGGTCCGGCAGGCCTGCTGTTCTTCGGCCGCAATCATACGCTGTCGCCAGAGGTCTGGGCGTTGCCCTGGCTCACGCTCGTGCTGGTGACTGGCGTTAATCTGTACCTCAGTCCGCGGCTGGCCTTTCTTGAGGGATGTGGCAGGATCGGCAATGTCGCGCGGATGCGACTCTACCAATCGCTGGTCGGCTATGGCTGTGCCTGGATCACGCTAGGGGTCGGGGGCGGAATATGGGCAGCGGTATGCGTACCGCTCGCTGCCGGCATTGGCACTGCCTGGTGGTTGTATAGCACGCGCGGTTTCGGGCGGCGGTTCACGATACCGTTGAGCAATGAGAACACCATGTCGTGGCGACGCGATATCCTCCCACTGCAATGGCGTATCAGCCTCAGCTGGATAAGCGGCTATTTCATTTTCAGCCTGTTCACGCCGCTCATCTTTAGCACTGCCGGTCCCATCGCAGCAGGGCGGTTCGGACTGTCGATGGCCATCTTTACCGGTCTCTCTACGGTCAGCATGAGCTGGATGTATGCCAAGGTGCCGGAATTCGCGCGCCATGCGTCGCGCGGCAATCTCGACGCACTGGGCCAGCAGTTCCGGCCAGCTGCCCTTCGGGCAGTCGGGGTCACCATCGCGCTGTGCCTTTCGTTCGTGATCTTGGCACAGATCGTCGTGCGAATACGCCCCGACGCAGCGGCACGGCTCCTTGGACCAACCGACTTGCTGCTGCTTGCGATCGCGGTCATTGCCAACGCCGTAATCTCGTCTGCGGCGACCTACATGCGCGCGTTCCGCGAGGAGCCCATGCTGCCGGTCTCGATCGGCGCTGCAGTCTTGACGTGCGTTGCCGTATACGTCGGATCCGATGTCAGCGTCACTGTCATGCTGGCGCTGTATGCAGGCATTACCGCTGGAATCACGTTACCATGGACGATATTAATATTTCGTCGCTACTCGGCGCAGCAAAGGACGCGGATGGCCGGAACGGGGCCAGCCGCGCTGTGAACACGGCCCTGTCCATCGCCCTGCCGACGTTCAATCGAGGACCGCTCCTCGACACCGCTCTGGCTCGATTAATAGCCACGGTCGCTCCCTATGGCATACGGATCCTGGTATCTGACAACGCCTCTACGGACGACACTGCGGCTGTCGTGAAGCGACATGCAGCCCATTACCCATTGCTTGATTATGTCTGCAACGCGGAGAATCTGGGCCCTGACGGCAATTTCGAAGCCGTGCTGCGACAGACGTCTACCCGCTACGTTTGGTTGCTAGGCGATACGTATGAAATCGAGGCTGCTGCTTTGCAGCGCGTTCTCATCGCCGCCACAAGCGAGCATACGTTCGATGCAATCATCGTCGACGTTGAGCAACGCGCAAAGGCTATTCCCGAACAAATTTACACCGACCGCAATGCGCTACTCGCAGAACTCGGCTGGCACATGACCTGTATGTCGGCACTGATCTTGAATCGCGATCTGGTCAACGCGGGCGCTTTCGAACGATATCGTGATACCTCATTCATCCATGTTGGTATCGTCTTCGATCATATTTCCCGACGAACGCCTTCGGTCCTTTGGTTGAACGGACGGGGTGCAAAAACCCTGCGGATCGTCGGCCAGACCAAGGTCAGCGTCTGGGAGCAACGGATTTTTGAGGTGTGGATTGACAGATGGACAGGCTTCGTGCTGTCGCTGCCGGCGACCTACGATCTGCAGCCAAAACTTGCATGTATCGCGCTTCACGCTCCATCCAGCGCGTTGTTCTCGCTTGCCAATATCGTAAAGCTGCGTGCGAGTGGCATTCTCACGATCATGAAAATAACCCCTCGATGGAACGCGTTGCGCCTGGCGACGGGTCGGACACGTTTCCTATTGCTGATCTGCGCGCTCGTACCAGTGTCTCTTGCCCGGCTTGCGGTAAACATTCGGAGTCCGCGACCATGACGCGTACGAAGCAGATCGTTGCTGGATGTGTCATCCTGTATGAATGCGATATCAGTATCGGGGCCAATCTGGCGACCTACGCCGATGACCTTGATATGCTGGTTGTCATCGACAATTCCGCCTCGCGTGATGAAGCTATCGTCGCAGCGGTAAGCGCTCATGCCAATGCTGAATATGTGTTCAACGGTGCCAATCTCGGTATCGCAGCTGCTCTCAACATGGCAGTGGATTGGGCGCGTGCGCGCGGCGCCGACTTCCTGCTGACGATGGATCAGGACAGCAGCTTTGACGACGTCCCGTTCCATGCCTTTCGGGATCGCGTCTTATCGCTACCGTTCGTAGAAGACCTAGCCATCGCCGCCCCCAGCTTTCTCATTGAGGACACTATGGCGACGACCGTCGTCGACAGTCACACCGTCATCACGTCAGGCAGTATCCTCAGCCTAGCCAACCAAGCTCGGATAGGGTCGTTCGACGAGCGTCTGTTTATCGACGAGGTCGACCACGATTACTGCTTGCGCGCCCATGATTTGGGACTGCGCGTCGTCACCTTGCCGGATGTGCGACTAGAGCATCGACTGGGGCAATCCCGGACGGTGTCAGTTTTGGGGAAGACCGTTCGTTGGAATGTCCACGCCCCCATTCGGCACTACTACATGGTTCGCAACGGCCTCTACATGGCATCAAAACACGGACGCCGTCATTTTCGCTATTCCGCAGGCCGGCTGGCCAGCCTAGGCAAAACGATCGCAGCCGCACTTCTTTTGGCACCGCAGCGCGGAGAACGGTTCGGCATGGTGGTTCATGGCATGCGCGATTACCTTAGAATGCGGATGGGCCCCCGGGGCAACGCCGTATACTCGCGAAGTGCGTCAAGTAAACATCAGCCGGATAGAGATCGATCCGATGCATAATTTTCTAGAGACGCAGCCTAATAAGCCAAATAATAGGGCGCCCGCACGCCAAACATCGCTTTTTTATAGGCCGTTCTTTTTAGCCTATTGTATATTCACGGTATATTTTTACTTTACCGTAATACAACCATACCTTGCTTCAGGCGATGTCTATGGTCCACGCCTTCTTGCGGACTCCATCACATATGAGGCAATCTGTACTATCGAGCGCGAGTTTCTCGATTTAGCTACTATTCGCGACATTGGCCCCTGTCTCGGGTTATGGATATTTTCCTATAATTCCGGACTGCTTTCGTTTGTCAACGCGGGCCTTATAGTATTGTCTGTTATATGGTTAGCCAAGACGTACGGCCGAGCGTGGGAGCCTATGCTCGCCTTAGTATTGATAAATCCCATTACTTTTTGCAGCATTTTTGGTGCAAATAAAGAGGTATTTGCCCTTACGTCGTTTGCAATGCTAGCAATATTCATACGATCGCGGTCCTTACTCGCCCTGTGCATCTGTCTTGTTACGGCTTTATTTACCCGCCTTCCCGCATTTGCTACAACTGTCTCCTACTGCCTGCTTTTGGTAATAGTGTTACCGAGATCGGGTAATATTAGCGCAGGTATCAAGCAGAGATATTGGTTTATAATTGCCGGAATGGTAGTTTTTACGACACTTGTCTCTGTTGTTTTCGGTGAAGCACTACAGCTTAACTTGCTTGGCGACTTTTCTACAGCCGAGGATGTCAGCCGATCTACCGAGTTTTCTTTATCTCTTAACAGTCTGTCCGCGTCAGGACTTTATACGGTCGTATACGTTATGCGACTTTTATTAAATTTTTATAGCGGGGCAATAGGGTTTACCAACTTTCTACAAGGTGAAGGTGCAAATTATTACACCGTTGCTGTAGCTGGCTCATCAACAATCTTTATCTTTCTTAGCGGGCTCCTCGTTTACCGAGGCGTACCGAGTGATATATCCAAGACAGCCGATTTCTGGAATATATTACTGTTTATTGTCTATGTTACGATACTTCTGTGTTTGTCTCCAGTAATCCAACATCGCTATTTCTTCGGGATTTACATCATACTGGTTTTATTCACCTTTAATAAGAAGGCTGAGTCTTATGAGTAGCCACATAACGAAGATTATTTGTCAAACTTTGTAAATGGGTGGCATAAGTGTGAAGACTAGAAATAGAGACACCTTTTCAGCAGATCGTGTTGGCATTAGCGTTGTGATGGCAACATATAATGGATCTAGATATTTACGGCCGCAGATTGATTCCATTATCTCACAACTTAATGCCGAGGACGAACTCGTAATTAGCGACGATCGATCTAGCGACAAAACGCTTGATATTATTAGAGAATATGCCAGCGATCAAGTGCGAATTATCAAAACGCCAGGGAATTTGGGTCCAATTCGTAATTTTGAACATGCGCTTGCCCAAGCCCGGGGACGCGTCATTGTGCTATCGGATCAAGATGACGTATGGCTAGCAGGTCGTCTCTCTGTTGTTCGCGAACATTTTTCTAGGGATACGATGCCCTATGACCTTCTAGTACTTGACAGCGATATTGTTGACGGCGATCTAAAACCTACTCAAGGGTCGTTATTCGAGCTGCTTTCTGCCGGACCAGGCCTCATCAAGAACGTTGTACGCAACACCTATGTCGGATGCCATATGGCTTTCCGGCGCGAACTCCTTGACGTCGCCATGCCATTCCCACGAGCTATTCCGATGCACGACGTCTGGCTGGGACTTGTCTCTGAAAGTCTGGGTCCAGTGACTTTCAAACCTGGCGCAACGATGTTGTTTCGTCGATCGGGCGATAATTATACCCAGTCGCGCTATTCGACGATTCGACGGTTAACCTGGCGGATTGGATTGATGACGTCGCTCGTCCAGCTTCGGTTGAGCACTCGGTTTCGCGAGCGATCAAATAATGGCACGGCGGAGAAGGTGACATGACCGACGCGCGTACGGGCATTAGTGGCATAGTTCTGACCCGTAATGAGGAAGCTCATATTCGGCGCTGTCTGCGGAGTGCCCGGCGGGTATGCGACGTCATCCACGTGATCGACTCGAACTCAAACGACCGCACTCGTGCAATTGCCGAGGAGGAAGGTGCGGTAGTGCATACAGGCGATTTTACCTCCTTCGCACAGAAGCTAAATTGGGTCAGCGAAGAGATCGACTTCGATACCCCGTGGGTAATGCGCATCGATGCAGACGAGGTCCTGTCGAGTAATCTTGTTGCACAATTGCCGAGCTTTCTCGCGCAGCAGCCAGGCACGATCAATGGTGTGTTCGTGCGGCGCCGTTTATGGTTCATGGGCCGCCCAATGCGTTTTGGTGGCGTTTACCCCCGCCATTCAATGCGCCTGTGGCGCCCGCGCATGGCGCGTTGCGAGGTGCGTGCGCTCGACGAGCATATGCTGCTGAGTGGTGGCACAAGCACGACGCTTGAAGTTGATATCGATGATATTCCGCTAACCGATCTAGCGCTGTGGATCGCCAAGCACAATGAATACTCAACCCTCGAGGCTCGAACAGCGGCACATGATCGGGCGGCAGACTCCGAAAATGCTCTTCAGCCACGTTTTCTCGGCAACAAGAATGAACGTATCCGCTGGTTGAAGGAGAAGGTTTTCTACAGGATGCCACCGTTCATCCGTCCCCTCGCTTACTACATCTATCGCTACTTTTTCCTGCTGGGCTTCCTTGATGGGAAGGCCGGGTTCATATTCCATTTTTTGCACGGCTTCTGGTACCGCTTCCTCGTCGATGCGAAGCTTGTTGAAGCGCGCTGGCGTAACGCTGACCGATCCACTCTGCCGGCAGAGACGTCGAGGCGCCTGCCGTGACGTTCCCGAATCTAACGCGGCGCTCGACACTTGGCTTTCTGCGCGCGGTGCTCGCGCCCTACCCTGCAGTCCACGTGGGTGACGCGCTGGCCGGGGAAAGCGCGCCAACGCCCGCGCTAGCCGCGCGCGCGGATGGCATTGCCTTTGTTCAGGCTGGCGCAGGAGCGCAAATACGCAGCGTGGAGGCCAAGGCACGCGAAATCGTCTCGGTGGTCGATTTCGGAGCCAAGGGGGACGGCGTGACGGATGATACTGCCGCCTTCAACGCGGCGATCGCAACCGGCAAGGCTGTCTCCGTACCCTATACCGCTGCTGGTTACGCAGTGGCGAACATCAACGTCGTCGACAATATGCAGGTGGTTGGCGAAAAAGCGGGAATGGCACTCGCGCCGACGTTGATCGTTGCCGAGTCAAATGCGGCGGCCTTCCGAAACGGTGCCAGCAAGAGCATCTTTCACTGTGTATTCGAAAATCTCGCGTGCCGCGCCGGCCCCCGCGTCGTCAACGCATCGTTTTACGCGCAGGCAAAGCGCACCGACTATAGTGCGTATTTCTCGTTCCGTCAGATCGAAACCTACGGAAATCTGCGAGCAAGCTATGTCGGCCTTTTCATCTTCGCGGTGTGGGATCGCTGCCGCGACGGTTATCTTGGAACAGGAACGGACCGAGAGCATAGTGCGATCGTAGCGCTGGCAGATACCTACGGTCAGCCCAATCGCCAAAACCTCAACCGCATCAAGGATTCGATGTTCTTCAACGCGTTCGGGGGAGAGGCCGCGATAACCGGTTCCTATGGAACGTTGTGGACTATCGAAAATAGTAATTTCGAGGCGCTACGAACGCGTGCGTTCGCTGCGTACGACATCGTCAAAGTGCATTTTTCGAACTGCTGGTTTGAGGGCATCAATGCGCCCGCAATCGTCCATGTAGGCAACTTTCCGGGAACTCATGCGGCTTCAACCGTCGCATTTGATTGCTGTATATTCGCTCTGACGGGATCTGCGCGGCGTGTTGTGACTGTGGAGGCACAGGGCAGCGTCGCGCTACGGGGCAACATGTTCAACCCGATTAGTGGCGGCGTTCGCCTGTGTGACACGGGCGCGCGGATCACGGTCAACGAAGACAATCTGGCAGGGTCTGGCGCTGGAGCGGCCGATTTCTTTACCGGGACGCATCAGGATAGCTATCTAAACGGGCGGCGTCAGATCAACGGTGCGAGCGACAACAAGGTCGCCTCTATGACGTTTCAGAACGAAGGCGGAATCGCGGCGACGCAGGGCTTCATGTCGCGCGCTGACCTTCGTGTCGCGTCGTCTTTCGTGACCGTTGCCACTTCTCAAACTGGACTGGGCGGAACGTGCATCGTCTCGGGCTATGATTCCAATGGTGGGGCACAGTTCCGCGTCATCAAGGATTGGCAAGGCGCTACAGTTCGGGATGTCGTGCCACAGCTGAATGCAACCGGCAGGGCGTTCGCGTTCCGGGCGTCAGGCAAGGATCTTCAAATGAAGGTCGATACTGGCTCGCTGATCGTCTTCACAACAATGTTGCACTAGTGGCCCCACATGTCGACAAGTCGACATGTGGGGCTGGATCTTAGAAGTTCAGCCCGAAGAATTCTTCGAGCTTGCTGCCGACATAGTCGAAATGCTCCGCACCAAGCGCCGGATACAGACCAATCCAGAAGGTGTTGTTCATCACCCGGTCGGTCTGTGTCAGGTCGCCGACGACGCGGTAATTGACGTGCTCGAAATAGGGCTGGCGCGTCAGATTGCCAGCGAACAACAGGCGCGTGCCGATCTTGTTCTGGTCGAGGAAGCGAGTCACGTCGACGCGCTTGGCATCAACGCCGTCGCGCAGCATCAGCGGGAAGCCGAACCACGAGGGATCCGAATTCGGCGTCGCCTCGGGCATGATGAAAATCTCCTCAAGGCTCTTCAGGCGCTCGGTAAGCAGCGCGAAATTGCGCCGGCGTGCGGCGATAAAGCCTTCTGCACGGTCGAGCTGCGCGAGGCCGCAAGCGGCCTGCATGTCGGTGATCTTCAGGTTGTAGCCGAGGTGCGAGTACACGTACTTGTGGTCGTAGCCGAACGGCAGCGTGCCGTGCTGCTGGCCAAAGCGCGAGCCGCAGGTGTTGTCGCAGCCGGGTGCGCAATAACAGTCCCGCCCCCAATCGCGGATCGATTCAATCAACGGGCGCAGCTCGGCCGACTTGGTGAACACCGCACCGCCTTCGCCCATCGTCATGTGATGCGCTGGGTAGAAGCTGAGCGTTGCTACGTCGCCCCAGGTGCCGACCAGCTTGCCGTCATAGGTTGCGCCGAGCGCATCGCAGCAATCCTCGACTAGCCACAAATCGTGCTCGTCACAGATCCGGCGGACTTCAGCGAGATTGAACGGGTTGCCGAGCGTGTGCGCGATCATGATCGCACCGGTCTTCTCCGTGATCGCCGCCTCGATCAGGCTGACATCGATATTGTAGGTCGGTACTTCGACGTCGACGAATACCGGGATGAGGCCGTGCTGGATTGACGGGTTGACCGTGGTCGGGAAGCCGGCCGCGACGGTAATGACTTCGTCCCCGGGCTTCAGGCGACGATCGCCGAGCTTGTGGCTGGTCAGGCACGACAGCGCCAGCAGGTTCGCGGACGAGCCAGAGGTGGTGGTCAGCAGGAACGGCGCGCCGACCATCTTGGCGAGCTTCGCCTCGAATTCGGTGTTGAAGCGACCGGTGGTCAGCCAGCCGTCGAGCGACGCTTCGACCATCATCTCGATCTCGGGTGCACCGATCACCTTGCCCGCGGGCGGGATCACGGATTCGCCAGGCACGAAAGGCTTGGGCGCAAATTGCTGCTCGGCATATTGGCCGACTAGGGTACGGATCTGCTTGCGAAGTTCGTCAGCGGTCATTGAATAGGTCCTATGCGGAAAGGGTTTGGCTGGCGCCGGCGAAGCGCTCCAGCTCTTCAAGCGAATAAGCGTGCATATCGGCCCCCGACATCCAAGCGCGATGCCAGGCAACGATCCGGTCGAGGGCTTCGGACAAGGACCAGCGCGGTTGCCAGCCAAGCCCGAAGCGCGCCTTGGAGATGTCGAGTTTGAGGTAATTGGCCTCGTGCGGCTGAACGGACTCGTCGCGAGTCCAGTCGGCGCCCTCGCCCCAGCGCGCGCACATGCGTTCGACGATCCACTGCACCGGCTGGGCATCCTCGTCGCGCGGACCGAAGTTCCACGCTTGGGCGGCGGTAGGATCCGCCCATAGCGCTTGGCAGAGCACGAGATAGCCGGACACCGGTTCTAGCACATGCTGCCACGGCCGGGTCGCGAGCGGATTGCGGATCAACACTGGATCACCGTCAGCGACGGCACGCAGGATGTCCGGGATCAGGCGATCGGCCGCCCAGTCGCCCCCGCCGATGACGTTGCCGGCACGGCCGGAGGCAAGCGCGGGCTGGCCATCGCCGGTAAAGAACGACCGCCGATAAGCCGACGTGACCAGTTCGGAACACCCCTTCGAGTTGCTGTACGGATCATAGCCGCCCATCGCCTCGTCTTCGCGATAGCCCCAGACCCATTCGCGGTTCTCGTAACATTTGTCGGTCGTCACCACGCAGACGGCGCGGACCGACGATGCCTTGCGGACCGCCTCGAGCAGGTGGACGGTGCCCATGACATTGGTAGCATAGGTGCCGACCGGATCGTCGTATGAGGCGCGCACCAAGGGCTGCGCCGCCATGTGAATGACGATCTCAGGATCGGCCGCAACCAACGCAGTCTCTAGCGCTTCGCGGTCGCGGATGTCGCCGATGATCGACGTCATGCCGGCCGCGACGCCAGCGACTTCGAACAGCGCCGGGCTAGTCGGAGGAGCGAGCGCGAAGCCTGTAACCTTGGCCCCCATCTGCTGAAGCCAAAGCGACATCCAGCTGCCCTTGAACCCAGTATGGCCGGTCAGGAAGACGCGCTTACCCGCCCAGAAGGCAGGGTCGACATCGCCCTTGGACGCGACCGGCGCAGTCACGGCGGAAGGCGTTACCATATCCGCCACGGGGCCTTACCGCTCTGCCAGAGGCTTTCGAGGTGCTGCTTGTCACGCAGCGTATCCATTGGCTGCCAGAAGCCATGATGCTCGTACGCCATCAACTCGCCGTCGGTGGCTAGTGTGCGCAGCGGTTCCTGCTCCCACGTAGTCGAATCGTCCTTGAGATAATCAAGGACCTTTGGCGACAGCACGAAATAGCCACCATTGATCATGCCACCGTCGCCCTGAGGCTTTTCAAGGAATTCAGTGATTTGGCCACCCTCGATCTGCAATGCACCGAACCGGCCCGGCGGATAGGTCGCGGTTAGCGTCGCCGCCTTGCCGTGGCTGCGGTGGAATTCGATCGACTTGGTGATGTCAATGTCGGCAACACCGTCGCCGTACGTGAAGAAGAAGAACTCTTCGTCCTTAACGTAATCGGCAACGCGCTTTAGGCGACCGCCGGTCATTGAATCGTCGCCCGTGTCGATCAGCGTGACCTTCCACGGCTCCGCGCGCTTTTCGTGCACGATCATCTCGTTCGCCTTCATGTCGAAGGTGACATCGGACATGTGCAGGAAGTAGTTCGCGAAATACTCCTTGATTACATAGCCCTTGTAGCCGCAGCAGATGATGAACTCGGTGACGCCGTGCGCGGCGTAGATCTTCATAATGTGCCACAAGATCGGGCGACCGCCGATCTCGATCATTGGCTTGGGGCGCAGGCTCGTCTCTTCGGCGAAACGCGTGCCGAGACCACCGGCCAGAATGACTGCCTTCATTGTCCTACCTCAGTTCGAGCTGACAAATGCGTCGGAGAAGAAACGCTTGGCCGGAAGACCCAGCGCCAGAAGTGCCTCTCGTGCAGATGTGATCATGGCGTTCGAGCCACATGCATAGACGACCGTGTCATCGGGATCGATCCCTTGACGGATCGCTGCGTCGTGAACATACCCTCGGGCGGCGCTCCAATTGGCATCAGCTCCCGATAGCAAGTGGTGGACGCCGACGTCGAGACCCAATCCAACCGGGTCCCAGCAAAAGCTCTCGGCTTCGCGGTTGCCCCAGAAGACGGTGAGACGGTGCTGCGCGGCCCGTTCGGGATTGGCCGCCAGTTCCTCAAGCAATGCCTTGACGGGGGCAATCCCAGTGCCGGTCGCGAGAAACACGATATTAGTAGGCCCCTCCTCACGCAAAAAGAAGGTTCCGAACGGGCCCTCGATCCGCAGCAGGTCGTTGGCCTTGGCGCGCTCGAACCAGTATTCGCTGAGTACGCCACCTTTGTAACGCTTGATTATGAGTTCAAGCTGACCATTGGCGCACGGGGCGTTGGCGAGCGAATAGCTGCGGCGCACCCCACCTTCGGCGATAACATCGATATATTGGCCTGGTAGAAACCGCATCGGCGAAGTAGGCGGCGTTTTCAGGACGACGCGGACGATATCGTGCGCTAGTCGCTCGATCGAAACGATCCGGCTTGCCATCGTCTTGATCTCAAGCCCGGCAAGCCGGTCGAGCGGTTCGATGTCAAGCGCCACGTCATTCGTTGCCACGCGGCAACAGGTCAGGATCAGGCCGTTGCGTGCCTCTTCGGCGCTGAGGCTTTCCTCCGTACGGAGAACCTCAGTCGCGCCCGTGAGCAGTGGAGCCTTACAAATTCCACAGCGGCCCGTGCGGCAACTATATTCGAGCGTCACGCCTGCATTGCGCGCCGCATCGAGGATCGAGACGGTGGGATCCGCCGTGAAGGTTTGGCCGGTATTGAGCGTTACAGTTGGCATGCGTTGCAGGCTGTTAGTTGATTTTCTAGGACAGTCCAGCATTTGTGCGCCCGGCAAACCGCCGCGGTCGCACCCTATCGCCGATGCCATGCGTTAACCGATATAGACTAGGAGATTTTATGACGACTTATCGCATTATCGTCGAAGGTACCGAGAGAAACTTCGAACATGCGTTCGACGGCGAGCCGCAGATTAACCTGACATTCGAAGATGATGGCGTCGTCTACAGGGTTACAACCCGCGCGCACGACGAGGATGACACGCTACCACCAACGCTTCATGCCCAGGTTGCCTGACCCCACCTCCTCGACCGTCTCTCAAGTCTTGTTAAACATACGACATTATGAGATGATTTGAGGGCTGAAATCGTCGTTCCTGTCTTCACCCCGATCGTGCATATCCTGCCGGGTAGCCTTTGCAGCGGCCTTGCCCTAACGGGCATCGCTATCAATCGGGCGGCAAGAGGAAGACGTAAATGACCAGCCCTGTTCAGCTAATCCACCCCCGCCGCTATGGCGACGCGCGCGGTTGGTTCACCGAAACATATAATCGCGACACGTTCGCGGGGCTCGGCATTGACGTCACGTTCGTTCAGGACAACCACTCACTTTCCGCTCCCGCATTTACCTTGCGCGGCTTACATTTTCAAACACCGCCGCGCGCGCAGGACAAACTCGTGCGATGCATCCGCGGGCGTATCTTCGACGTCGCTGTCGACATACGAGCGGCCTCCCCTACCTATGGCCAATGGGTTGGTGCAGAGCTGTCAGCTGAAAACGGTCATCAGCTTTTTGTTCCGGTCGGCTTCGCGCATGGCTTTCTGACGCTCGAGGACAATTGCGAAGTTAGCTATAAATGCTCAGACACCTATGCGCCCGAGTCCGATGGCGGAATTCGTTGGGACGACCCGGCAATCGGCATTAATTGGCCGATGCCTGTCGGGACTGTCCCCGAACTGAGCGCCAAGGACATGGTGCAGCCCGCGATAAAAGATTTTAACAGCCCCTTCCCCTATGACGGCCGGCCGCTCGCGCCTCTCGCCTGAAGGACAGACTAATGCGTATTTTCGTCACCGGCGGGGCCGGCTTCATCGGTTCGGCGCTCGTCCGTCACCTGATGGAGAACACCGACCATGAAGTCCTCAACTTCGACAAGCTGACCTATGCGGGCACGCTGACGACCGTCGAGCGCGTCGCGAGCTCGAACCGCTACCGCTTCGTCCAGGGCGACATCTGCGACGCCGAGGCGGTCCGCGCGGCGATCGCCGAATTCAAGCCCGATGTTATCACGCATCTCGCCGCCGAGAGCCATGTCGATCGATCGATCGACGGCCCCGGCGCGTTCGTGCAGACCAACGTCGTCGGCACCTTCACGATGCTGAGCGAGGCACGCGCCTATTGGCTGTCGCTTGGCGACGCGGCGAAGGCGGCATTCCGCTTCCACCACATCTCGACCGACGAGGTTTACGGCTCGCTCGGCGACACCGGGTTGTTCACCGAAGAGACCCCGTACGATCCGCGCTCGCCCTATTCGGCGTCGAAGGCGGGGTCCGACCATCTCGTCAGCGCCTGGGGCCACACCTTTGGCCTGCCCGTGCTGATCACCAACTGCTCGAACAATTACGGGCCGTATCACTTCCCCGAAAAGCTGATCCCGCTGATGATCGTCAAGGCGCTCTCGGGCGCCGACCTGCCCGTCTATGGCAAGGGCGATCAGGTCCGCGACTGGCTGTATGTCGAGGATCATGTCCGCGCGCTCCACGCGGTGTTCGAAAAGGGCGAGCCCGGCCGGACCTACAATGTCGGCGGAAACAACGAGAAGCAGAATCTCGAGGTCGTGAAGACCGTCTGCACGATCCTCGATCGCCTCCGCCCGCGCGCCGATGGCCAGCCTTACGCGACGCAGATCACCTATGTCGCCGACCGCCCCGGCCACGACAAGCGCTATGCGATTGACGCGACCCGGATCAAGGACGAGCTCGGCTGGGAGCCCGCCGAGACGTTCGAGACCGGCATCGAGAAGACTGTCGCCTGGTATCTCGACAACCAGGACTGGTGGCAGGCGATCGTCGCCGAGCACAAGGCCGACCAGCGTCGCGGGCTTTCCGTATGAAGCACGTCCTCGTCACCGGCGGGAACGGGCAGCTCGGCACCGAGCTCAAGCGCTATGTCTGGCCCGAGGGCTGGGCGGTCACCGCGATCGACATCGACGAGCTCGACCTGCGCGATACCGCGGCGATCGCCGCAATGGTCGCGGGCGGCCATGACGGCACGCCCTGGGCCGCGGTGATCTCGGCCGGCGCCTATACCGCGGTCGACAAGGCGGAGAGCGACATCGTCACCGCCTGGGCGGTCAACGCGATGGCGCCCGCGGCGTTTGCCGAGGCATGCGCAAAGGCGGCGATCCCGATCGTCCAGGTCTCGACCGATTACGTCTTCGACGGCGCGCGCGAGGGCGCATGGGACGTCACCGATCCGGTCGCGCCGCTCGGCGTGTACGGCGCCTCCAAGCTTGGCGGCGAGCTTGCGGTGCGGACCTCGGGCGCGCGCCATGCGATCGTCCGGACCGCCTGGGTGGTCAGCGCGCACGGCAACAACTTCGTGAAGACGATGCTGCGCGTCGGCGCGACCAACCCGCGCCTGCGCGTGGTCGACGACCAGCATGGCAGCCCGACGTCCGCGGCCGATCTCGCGGCTGCGCTCGCGACGATCGCGATGCGCCTCGTCGAGGATCCCGCCGCGCCCACCGGCATCTATCATTTCAGCAACGCCGGCGCGGTCACCTGGGCCGGTTTCGCGCGCGAGATCTTCGCGCAGAGCGCGGCGCGGGGCGGGGCCAGCGCCGAGGTCGAGGGCATCCCGACCAACGAATACCCGACGCCTGCGACGCGCCCGGCAAACTCGTTGCTCAGCCATGACGCGATCACGCGCGACTATGGCATCCATCCGCCCGCGTGGCAGACCGCGCTCGGCAACATCCTCGACGAACTGCTCGGGGCCCCCAAGAAGGACATCTCCCTATGAAGGGCATCATTCTCGCCGGCGGATCGGGCACGCGGCTCCATCCGGCAACGCTCGCCGTGAACAAGCAGCTGCTGCCGGTCTACGACAAGCCGATGATCTATTATCCGCTGTCGGTGCTGATGCTCGCGGGTATCCGCGACATCCTGATCATCTCGAGCCCCGAATATATCGACAATTACCGCCGCCTGTTCGAGGATGGGTCCGCATTCGGCCTCGCCATCTCCTACGCCGAACAGCCCAGGCCCGAGGGCCTCGCCCAGGCGTTCACGATCGGTGCTGACTTCATCGGCGACGACGATGTCGCGCTCGTGCTCGGCGACAACATCTTCTTCGGCGCGCACCTGACCGATCTGCTGGCGAGCGCAGTCGCACGCAAGGGCGGCGCGACAGTGTTCTCCTACCGCGTCGAGGATCCCGAGCGTTACGGCGTGGTCGAGTTCGGCGAAGGCGGCAAGGCGGTCAGCCTCGAGGAAAAACCCGCAAAGCCAAAGTCGCACCATGCGGTCACAGGCCTGTATTTCTACGACAACCGCGTCGTCCAGTTCGCGCGCGATCTGAAGCCCTCCGCCCGCGGCGAGCTTGAGATCACCGATCTCAACCGCCTGTACATGGACGCCGGCGACCTGTTCGTCGAACAGATGGGCCGCGGTTACGCCTGGCTCGATACAGGCACACACGACAGCCTGCTCGAAGCCAGCGAATTCGTGCGCACCATCCAGCACCGCCAAGGCATTCAGGTCGCCTGTCTCGAAGAGATCGCGTATAATCAGGGCTTCATCACCGCCGATCAGGCGCGCGAAGCCGGCGAACGGTTCAAGAAGACAAATTATGGACGTGCCATCTTGAATGCGGTGAGCGGATCATAACCGTGTTCCACGGTTCATGAGGCCGGATCAGTATATTGCAACATCACGACACCTTCGATTCGGTTTAACCCGAAAGAGCCCGCAATGCGCATACCGCAATATTATATCTATCCACGAGAATAAGCGCGGTGCGTTTTTGAGTCAGTCTCGGTGACCAAAGACTTTACACAGAGGAAATTACATTGAGCGGTAAGAAAGTAGCCCTCATTACGGGCGTCACCGGGCAGGATGGCTCCTATCTGGCTGAGCTCCTGCTTGAAAAGGGCTATGAGGTTCACGGCATAAAGCGCCGAGCCTCGCTGTTCAACACGCAGCGCATTGATCATATCTACCAGGATCCACACGCGCCCCAGCCTAACCTGAAGCTGCACTACGGTGATCTTTCGGACACGTCGAACCTCACGCGCATCCTGAGCGAGGTGCAGCCTGACGAAGTCTACAATCTCGGTGCACAGAGCCATGTTGCGGTCAGCTTCGAAGCACCCGAATATACCGCAGACGTCGATGGACTTGGCACGCTACGCCTGCTTGAAGCGATCCGTTTCCTGGGTCTGGAAAAGAAGACGCGCTTCTATCAGGCATCGACCTCGGAACTCTACGGCCTCGTTCAGGAAACTCCTCAGAAGGAGACGACGCCTTTCTATCCGCGCTCGCCCTATGCAGTGGCTAAACTCTATGCGTACTGGATCACCGTCAACTACCGCGAGGCATACGGCATATATGCCTGCAACGGAATACTGTTTAACCACGAAAGCCCACGCCGCGGCGAGACGTTCGTGACCCGCAAGATCACCCGTGGTCTTGCCAACATTGCACAGGGCCTGGAAACTGGCCTGTTCATGGGCAATATCGACTCCCTGCGCGATTGGGGTCATGCCAAGGACTATGTCCGCATGCAATGGATGATGCTGCAGCAGGAGCAGGCGGAAGATTTCGTCATCGCTACTGGCGTGCAATATTCGGTGCGCGAATTCATCACCTGGTCGGCTGCGCACCTTGGCATAACGCTGCGGTTCGAGGGTGAAGGCATTGACGAGATTGGTATTGTCGACAAGGTCGAGGGCGACGATGCCCCGGCGGTCAAAGCCGGCGACGTCATCGTTCGTATAGACCCGCGCTATTTCCGTCCGGCCGAAGTTGAAACGCTGCTCGGCGATCCAACCCGGGCCAAGGACAGGCTCGGCTGGATCCCTGAGATCACCGCGCAGGAAATGTGCCGGGAAATGGTCGCAGCAGACCTCCACACCGCCAAGCGGCATGCTCTTCTTAAGACCCATGGCTACGATCTTCCCGTTTCGGTCGAAGGCTGATGGAGCAACTTCCGATGCGCATCTACGTGGCGGGCCATCGCGGCATGGTCGGCGGAGCGATCTCACGTAAGCTGCGCGAGCGCGGCGCCGAAGTCATCACGCGCACTCACGCCGAACTCGACCTGACCGACCAGGCGGCGGTGCGCGCTTTCTTTGCAAGCGAAAAGCCTGACGGCGTGGTGCTGGCAGCCGCTAAAGTAGGCGGCATTCACGCCAACAACACATACCCGGCCGACTTCATCTACGAAAATCTTATGATCGAAGCCAACGTCATCCATCAGGCCTATGCACAAGGCGTGCAGCGTCTGCTGTTCCTAGGTTCCTCGTGCATCTACCCGCGGGCCGTCGAACAGCCAATGCGTGAGGACGCGCTTCTGACAGGCGTTCTCGAGCCGACCAACGAGCCATATGCGGTCGCCAAAATTGCCGGCATCAAGTTGTGCGAAAGCTATAACCGCCAATACGGTACCGACTATCGCAGCGTCATGCCGACCAACCTCTATGGTCCAGGCGACAATTTTCATCCTGAAAACAGCCATGTAATGCCGGCCCTGATCCGCCGCTTTCACGAAGCGGCGGTCAGCGGCGCCAAAGAGGTCGTGATCTGGGGCACGGGGAAGCCTTGGCGCGAATTCCTTCACGTCGACGATATGGCTGAGGCCTCGCTGTTCGTGTTCGATCTCGACAAGGAAACGTACGAGGCGAACACTCAGCCGATGCTGAGCCACATCAACGTGGGCTACGGCGAGGATGTCACGATCAGCGAACTTGCACAGCTAGTGGCTGCCGTAACCGGCTTTACCGGGCGGATCGCCTTTGACGCATCGAAGCCGGACGGCACGATGCGCAAATTGATGGACTCGGGAAGACTGACGGCAATGGGATGGAAACCCTCCGTCGCGCTCAGCGAAGGCGTCAAGGAAACCTACGCATGGTTTCTTGCGAACGTGGCAGCTTCCCAACCGCCTGCATAACGAGAGGGGGCAGTGCCCCCTCCTCACCTCCACCCCGTCGGCAGCTGGACGCATGCAGAAGGCGCTGCCCTCGGGCGGCAAAGTGTCGCCGCTGTACGATGATCAGCATGCGCGCCCGTTTTTACGCCAGCCATGCGGAGGGTGAGAATAACGCGTCCGCCGCGCCGGAAACACTCTCAATAGGTTCGTCGCTGTTCGAAATTCGCGACGACTGCCGCGCCCTATAGAGGGGCCGGACTGGGCGATTCACAAACACGAAGATCTTTGATGATCACCATTAACCCTCCCAGGATATCGTGGTCGCCTGTGACGCCGATAACTGTGCCCCACGTGCAACGCGAAGATCTGAACTGACGATTGCGAGGCATTTGAAGGTTTTGAGCATTTTCGGCACAGTTTACCCCATGGACACGGGTGAGCGGCGAAGATAGCGTTCGCCAACAGGATACGGGGGAATGCATGAAGGTCGGGGAAATGACGTCGCGGAAGCGGCGTGTGCGCATGTGCGCGTTGCAGACGAGTGCAATCGTGGCGACGTTTTTCGTAGCGGGCCCGGCATTTGCGCAATGCGCGCCGGATCCCACGGTCAACAATGGCACAACGACCTGCACAGGTACTGATGCCGATGGGCTCTCGATTGCAACCGACAATAGTCGCATCGTCATTGCAAGCGGAGCGACCGTGCGCCCCGGCAGCGGTTCTGCTGCGATCATCAGTCGGGCTAACAATGCGTCTTTCCAGGTCAATGGTCTGGTCGACGGCGGGGCGGGCACAGCCGGTCTGTTCGTAATCACCGGCACGCCGTTCACGACAATATGTACGGATCCCTATGCGGGCGCTTCGGTCAATTACTGCGTCATCGGTTCCACCCAGACCAGCTATCCGTCGGCCAGCGCGACGGTGACGGTCGCGGCGGGCGGTACGATGACGGGCGCGCAAGGGATCCTGATGCGGCGCGATGCCAGCAACACCAATGGCTATATCTCCGCTTCGATCGACAATGCCGGCACGATCACCGGCACCGCAGGCCCCGCGGTGGTTGCGGACCAGACGGGCTTTGGCTCGATCTCGGTCACCAACCGCGCGACCGGGACGATCGGCGGTATCGCCGGCACGATCTCCTACGTCACCAACGCCGGGACGATCAACGGAGGCGGCAATGCCGCGCTTGCCTCGACGCTGTCCGGGATGAACGTCGTCAACACGGGCCGGATCGTGTCGAGCGGCTCGGCCGCGACGCTGAGCGGTACCGGCAGCTATCTCTATGTCAGCAACGCGACAGACGCGGTTATCGGGAGCAGCACGACCGCGATCCGCACCAGCGGTGCGCTGTCGCTGACCAATGCAGGCACGATCAACGGGTCGGTCGTCTCGACCGCCGGGTCGGGACTGAGCAGCACGATCGACACGCGCGGGGGCGTGATCAATGGCGATCTGGTGCTGGGCGCGGGCAACGACACGGTCCGCGCGCGCTATGACGTCGCGACGGGCCGGATCGCCTCGATCACCGGAACGATCGACGGTGGAGCGGGGAGCGATACGCTGGCGATCGGCGTCGATGCCAATGCGGTATTCACCCGCGCGGTGCTGCCGACCAATTTCGAGCTGCTCGGCTTCGACCTGAGCAACAATGCGGTGGCGACGCTGGCCGCAGGCTTTACGTCCGGCACCGGCGTATCGGTCAGCGGCACGGGCGCGCTCGTCAACCAGGCCGCGCTCGTGACCAACGGACAGGCCGTCGTCGCTGCATTCTCGTCCTACGGTCTCGACTTCACCAACCAGGGGTCGATCACCGCATCGCTCGGCAGCACCGGCCTGTTTGCCGTGGGCACGCCAGCGACGGTGACCAACTCGGGCACGATCACCGCCAATGGCGGCTCGGGCGTGCAGGCCTATACGATGCTGACCAACAGCGGCACGATCACCGCGACGGGGACCGGAGCTGCGGTCGTCTATGGCACGCTGGCCAATAGCGGGACGATCCGCTCGACCGGGGGTACCGGCGCGACGATTTCCGGCGGGGGTTTCAGCGGATCGACCAACGACGGAACGATCATCGGCGCGACCACGGGGCTCTCACAGTCGAGCGGGCGACTGGTCAACACGGGCACCATAACGGGCGGCACCACGGGCGTTTCGCTTGGCTACGGCAGCACGCTGATCAACGCCGCATCGGGCACGATCACGGGCGGTACTGCGGCAGTCAGCGGCACCGGATCGTCGGTTGCGATCGTCAACGCCGGGCAGATCGCCGGTACCGTGAACCTGGTTTCGCCCTTCAGCTTCGATTCCAGCAACGATGTGTTCGTCGATGCGGGCGGCACGGTGAGCGGCGCAATCCGGCTGGGTGGCGGTGACGATATGCTCGTCGTCGACCTGGCAAGCACGGGCACGCGACCGCTGGCAGGGGCGATCGGCGGGGTCGATGCGGGCGCCGGCTATGATACGCTGCGCTACCGGGTCAATGCCGATGCCAGCGCGGTGCTGGCGCTGACCAACGGATTCGAGGGTCTCGCCTATGAACTCACGAACAACGCGGCGCTGACGCTGACCGCCGCGACGCCGTTTGCCACCACGATCGGGCTGACCGGCAACGGGTCGGTGACGCTGAACGGGACGATCTCGGCGACCGATCGCACGCTGATCGATACCGGGATCCGGACGGTCGACCAGCTGACCATGGGCACCGCGGGGCCGGCACAGGCGCTGACGATCACCAACGCCGGCACGCTGGCGCTGACCACGACCACGCAGAACAATTTCTATTCGACGCTGGCGGCGATCGCCGCAGGGACCGCCGACGTCACCAATAGCGGCACGATCACCGTCGCCAATGCGGCCGGCCTCTATTATCCGGCAGTCGCGATCAGCGGCGGTAAAACGGTCACCAACAGCGGCACGATCACTCTGACCGGGGGCGGCACGGCGATCAGCGGTGCGCGCGACATCGTCAATTCGGGCACGATCACGGATGTTTCCGGCACCGGTGCCGACGCAATCGGGGTGGCGGGCTTCACCACGCTGGCCAACAGCGGCACGATCCGGGTCGATGGTACCGCCGTGCAGGGCAGCTATTATTATTATAACCCCCTGCAGATCACCAACAGCGGCACGATCGAGAGCCGCAGGGCGACCGCCGTCACGCTGGGCTATGGTAGTGCACTGACCAACGAAACGACCGGGACGATCAGCGGGCTGACCGCGATCGACCTCTCGAACGGCGGGACGATCGTCAACCGCGGCTCGATCATCGGCGATGTCGCGGCGACGTCGCCCTATTCCTATGGGAGCGCCGTCTACGTCGCGGATGGCGGCACGGTCGCCGGGAACGTGACCTTCGGGTCGAGCACCGACATGTTCCTCCAGACCGGCACGACGACGGGGGTGAGCGGGATTATCGATGGCGGCGAGGGCTCCGACATCTTCGGCTGGTCGCGCAAAACCAGCGACAGCATCGCGCTCGACCAGCGGACGGCGATCAATTTCGAAGCCGATTACGTCCAGGCGCTCGGTACCGATACTCTCGTAACGTTGACCGCGACGAACCGTGTTGCAGGCGACCTGTACCTTCGGGGCGACGGCACGATCGTCAACGAGGCGACCATCGATGGTGCCGCACAGACCTATCTTCCGTTCTTCAACACGGCCGGATTGGCCCAGACCAACGGGCTGGCCGCGTTCGTCAACCGGGGGACGATCTCGGGCGGCGTGAACGGCACGATCTACGCCTTCACCAACAGTGGTACGATCGGCGCGGAATCGCTTCTGTCGAACGCCGTGTACCAAGGCGTTTCGTCGGGGACGCTGTCCTTCGACAACAGCGGGACAATTGCCTCGTCCAGCGACTATTTCGCCGCAAGCCTCGATGGCTATGGTATCGACGCTCTCACCGCCAGCAACAGCGGGACGATCACCGGCGGACTTGCGATATCGGCCACCACGCGTCTCGACCAGACGGCCCCGGCCGCAATCGCGGTCGCCAATAGCGGTAGGATCACGTCCACCACTGGCACCGCGCTAGTGATTTCGACCGGCAGCGATTACTATTCGAGCGGCGGCCCGAGCGCGGTCACACTGACCAATGACGGTACCGTCACCGCCAGCGGAGAGGGCGGCGTTGCCGCGGAGCTGTACATCCAGGACCGGTTCGGCGCGACTGTCAGCTCGACCTACGCGATCGCCAATAGCGGGACGATCGAGGCGACCGGCAACGGCCTGACGCAGACCTATCAGGATTGGGACGGCACGACCTACACCTACACCAGTCCGGCGGTCGGACTGCTGGTCAATACCGGGACCAATGTAACCGGGACGATCGCCAACAGCGGGACGATCCAGGCGACCGGCACGTCCGCGGTCGCGCTGCTGACATCGGGCACCGCGCTCGACCTGACCAACAGCGGCACGATCCGGGGCGGCACCGGCAGCGTGCTGGCGAACGGCAACCCGCTTGCCGGCACCAGCCTGGCGGGTGCGATCCAGAGCTCGGGCCGCGCCGACGACCGGATCGTCAATACCGGCGCGATCTTCGGGTCGGTCGATCTCGGCGACGGCAACGACAGCATCGAGAACCGCGGCCGGATCGAGGGCAATATCCTGCTCGGCGCGGGCGACGACAGCTTCCTCCAGCGCGCGGATGCGGTGCTGGCCGGCACCGTCGACGCCGGCGAGGGCAATGATGGCCTGATCGTCGATGCGACCGTGGGTGGCGCGGTCAATGGCGACCAGTTCGTCAATTTCGAGCGCTTCACGCAGGTCGGCAGCGGCAATGTCGCCTATTCGGGGACTTTCCGCTTCGACACGATCGGCGTGGCGGGCGGTGATGTGACGGTCGCGACCGGTCAGATCCTCGCCAGCACTGGCGCAGTGACGATCACCGGCGGGGCGGGTAACGAAACCGTGACCAATGCGGGTACGATCGCCGGCAGCGTCGACCTGGCCGCTGGCGACGACCGCGTCGTCAACACCGGCACGATCCAGGGCGCCGTGTTGCTGGGGGCCGGCAACGACCGCTTCGTTGAGGGCGCTGGGAGCAGTGTGGCTGGCGATGTCGATGGCGGCGTCGGCGACGATCTGTACACCGTCATGCTCGCCGGCAACCGCAGCGGCATCGGCCAGCGCAGCAACTTCGAGCGTCTGAGCGTCGAGGGCAGCGGCACGCTGGGCCTGACGCTCGACCAGAATTTCCAGTCGATCGCGCTTGTGGGCACCGGCCTCAACTTTGCGCTGGGTAACTTCGTCGTCGGCACCGTGACGGGCTCGGACGCGGCCGAAATGCTGTCGGCGGACGGCGATCTCGCGATGGTCTCGCTCGGCGCCGGCAACGATGAACTGGCGCTCGGCACGACGCGTGCGACCGGCCTCTATATGGGCGGCGCGGGCTCCGACCTGTTGCGCTTCACCGCAAACGCACCGGTCACGCTGGCCGGCACGGCAACAGGCTTCGAGCGCATCGCGCTTGCAGGCGGCGCGCTGACCGTGACGGGAACGCTCGGCACCGCCGGCACCGCGCTGACCTTCGGCGACGATGCGCAGAGCGTCACGGTCGCGGCGGGCGGCACGCTCGCCGGAACGATCGATCTCGGTGCGGGCAATGACGGCTTCCGCCTGACGGCAGGCGGTACGTTGCTTGGTACCGTCTCGGGTGGAGCCGGGACCGACACCGCGACGCTCGAGCTGGCGGGCGACCGCACGCTCGGCGCGGACATGCTGCGCGACTTCGAGATCCTGAACGGCGAAGGTAGTGGCACGCTGACGCTGACGGGCGCTCAGACCTATGAACGCGTCAATGCTGCCACCAACCTGACGATTGGCGCGGGGGCGTCGCTCACGGCTCCTGTCGTGTTCGGGGCAGCCGATAACCGCTTCACGATCGCAGGCAGGTTTGCAGGGTCCGTCGATGGCGGGGCTGGCAGCGACACCATCATGGTATCGGGCGGCAGCGCCGCGGCACCGGTCGCATTCGGGTCGATCGCGAATGTCGAGACGTTCGGCATGACCGCAGGCTATGCGACGATCGCCGGCAGCGCATCGCTGAATAATGTCGACATGTCGGGTGGTCGACTTGTCGGCCTGGCGGGATCGACGATCCGTGCGGCGCAGATCGCGGTACGCTCGGGCGCGACCTTCGGGTCGGCCGGGTCGGTGATCGGCAACATCGCAGTCGCCGGCACGCTCAGCCCCGGGGCTTCGCCGGGCACGATGAGCGTGACGGGCAACGTCTCGCTTGCGAGCGGATCGGTGTCGCTGTTCGAGATCACGCCGACCGTCGCCGACAAGCTCGTGATCAACGGTGGGCTTTCGATCGCGTCGGGGTCGACACTCCGCATCGTCGCGGACGGTGCGGTACGGCCGGGCACGTCCTACGACCTGATCGTCGCAAGCGGCGGGATCAACGGCAGCTATACGACGATCGACAAGTCGGCGTCGCTGTTCGGCTTCGTCGTGCAGCGTGCCGACCGGATCCAGCTGCTCGGCCAGTTCTTCGGCGATCCCGCGTTCAACCCACAGGTCACGCGCAGCATCGACTATGCCAATGCCGCGATCCAGGTGCAGCCGGCGACCAGTACGCTGTTCGCCGCCCTGCCCGCGCTGCTGACCGCGAGCGGCACGTCGAACAGCCAGGCGTTCGCGCAATTGACGCCCGAAGCCTATGCATCGGCGACGCAGATGGGCGTCGACCAGACGCTGAGCCTGACCGACGTCGCACGCGGACCGGGCTTTGCGACCACCGACCGCGAGGATGTCGGCCTCTTCACCTTCGCGCAAGGGATCGCGCAGTGGCACACGCTCGGTGCCGATCGCGACGCGGGCACCGCCAAGGCCCGCAGCAGCGGCTATGGCTTCCTCGGCGGGATCGGCATCGGCAACCGTGACTGGTCGGTCGGCGCGTTTGCAGGCTATCTCGACAGCCGCCAGCGGATCAGTGCGCTTGGCGCTGCGACCAGCACCGATGGTGTCGTCGTAGGCGTTCACGGCCGCTATGCGGCAGGTAATATCCGGATCGGCGCGTCGATCCTGTATGATGGCGGCGATGCGCGCACCACGCGCGCGCTGCCGGGGGCGAGCAGCGCAACCGGGCGCTACGGCCTGCACAGCTGGGCGAGCGACGTGTCGGTCGGCTATGCGCTGGCCATGGCGGACGACTGGACGCTGACGCCCAAGGTCGGCGTGACCTATCTACGCACCACCCGAGACCGGGTGGGCGAGGCCGGCGGACCGTTCGCACTGACCGTGGCGCGCGATCGCCATGTCACCGGCTTTGCCGATGCCGGCGTGACGTTCGCGCGCAGCGAGGCGTCAGACGCCGCGTTCCGTCCCTATGTCGGGTTCGGAGCCCGCACCCGGATCGAAGGCAAGCGCGCCGACGCGGTCGCTGGCTATGCCGGTGCACCGCTGACGCTGACCGCGCTGGGCGCACCGCGCGCGAAGGTGACCGGCACCGCATCGGCTGGCGTTGCATACCGCCTGCCTAGCGGTGTCGAGCTGTTCTCGACGGTCGAAGCGCAGACCGGCCAGGACGACCACCGTGAGAGCGTCGCTACGGGCGTACGGCTGCGGTTCTGAAACAGAGGATGGCCACATGTCGACGTGTCGACATGTGGCCATTTATAACGGCTTTTGGAGAGCTAGGGTCACGACTCATTGATCAGAGCCAGAAGATGACGGTGGCGGCGAGCGGGATAGCGGAAAAGAAGACGGTCGGGCATCGATCGTAGCGGGTAGCGACGCGGCGCCAGTCCTTCAGACGACCGAACATAATCTCGATACGGCTCCGGCTTCGGTAGCGGCGCTTGTCATATTTGACGGGAATGATCCGGGATTTTCGCCGCGGAATGCAAGGCGTTATGCCCTTTGCCAGAAGGGCGTCCCTATACCAGTCTGCGTCATAGCCGCGGTCGCCCAGCATCCACTGCGCCCTGGGTAGATCATCAAGCAGCGCGGCAGCGCCGGTGTAGTCGCTGACCTGGCCCGCGGTCATGAAGAAGCTGAGTGGTCTGCCTTCTGCATCGGTGACGGCGTGCAGCTTCGTATTCATACCGCCTTTGGTGCGACCGATGAGGCGCCCAAGGCCCCCTTTTTAACCCGCAGGCTGGACGCCGTGCGGTGCGCCTTCAGATAGGTCGCGTCGATCATGATCGTCTTCGGCGTGGCGCCCGCGGCCGCCAGTCCTTCCATTATGCGGAGGAAGACACCCCTTTCGCCCCATCGCTTCCACCGGTTGTAGAGCGTCTTGTGTGGGCCATACTCCCGAGGGGCATCGCACCATCGTAGCCCGTTGCGGTTGACGAAAACGATGCCGCTCAACACTCGCCGGTCATCAACCCGTGGCTTGCCGTGGCTCTTGGGAAAATACGGTTCGAGCCGCGCCATCTGCTCGTCGGTCAGCCAGTACAGGTCGCTCATCCTCGGTCTCCTCACGGAGCCTGAACCAGATCGAGCCGCTCAGATCAATGGGTCCTGACCCTAGCATTACAGTTGCATTCTTGATTTGAGATGTGCGTGGCGGGCGGCCGCTTGGTGCGCTCGTCGCCATAACGACCATGCGATGATGTGGGCGGGGGCGATACGGCGCTGGGCAAGCCGAACGGCAATGCGTCGAACCTCTTGTATGGACCAACGGATCAGCGCGGGGGTGTCGTGCGCATTCTTTTTGGGGGCGTCACCTCGTTTGCGTGGTGGCGGATCACTGCCATCATGGCGAACGCGAGCATGACCAGCGATACGTGGCGATGCCATCCATGCCAGGACCGGGTTTCGTTATGGTCGAGGCCGAGTTCGTTCTTGGTCGTCTCGAAGCTGTCCTCGATCGCCCAGCGGTGGCCTTCGACGTTCACGAGCGCATCGATCCCGGTCCCGGTCGGGCACCAGGTCGTGAAGAACGCCAGTTCGCCGTCCGAGATATGTCGTCGGATCAGCAAGCCACGGGTCCACACCGCTGGGCGTCCTTCACCGTAATCGGTAGCCTCGATGTCCGCGAGTTCGAGATAGGCCCAGTCGTGCAGTCTTGCCCCCTTCGTGCCCTCACCTGCCGACAGGCGATGCCAGGCGACGGGATCGAGATCCTGTGCGATCTCGCCTGCGGTGCCGAAAACGGCGGGCTTCCCCACCCAGGAGCCAAAGTGATGGTTGGAGCCAACGCCGAGGACATAGCCTTTCCCGGCTCTGCGTAGCGCCTGCTCGACGTCGCCGACGCCGTACACGCTATCAGCGGCGACCCAGGCGAACGGGACGTCGGCTGCAATCGTACGTGCGATCATCTGCACCGCCAAGGCGGGCTTGGTCGCGAACCGCGTCTCCATTGGAACATGGGCCGCATCCATACGCTCGCTGTCGCTCGTCCAAACCTTCGGCAGGTATAGCGCCCGGTCGATAAAGGCGTGACCGTGGTGCGAGACATAGGCGGCAAAGACGCCGATCTGGCAACTGGTGATCTTGCCCGCAGACCCGGTGTATTGGCGCGAGACACCACACGACGCCTTGCCCTGCTTGAGGAAGCCCGTCTCGTCGATCACGAGCACCGCATCCTCGGCAGCCAGCATCTCGACGACATAGTCGCGTACGATATCACGCAGCGCGTCAGCGTCCCACCGACCGCGGCCGAGGATCGCCTGCTGCCGCCACGGTCCCGGATCGCCTGCCGCTTCCGCGCGCATCCAGCCGGTCTTGCGCCGCTCGTCGCCCAGCAGCCCGTCCAGGAACAACCCCGCGGATGCCGCGACACGTTCCTGCGTGAACAAACCCCGCATCCGCACCTTCACATCACGCAGCGATGTCGCCCAAAGCTCCAGCGTCGTCTCAATCGATACACCCGTCATCCACGGTCTCCTGCCATGGAGACCCATTGATTCAGACTTCAATCAAATGCGCAACTGTAATGCTAGGGTGTTTGATCCCACGGTTTGATGGTGCGATCCTTTCGTTTGAATGAAAGCCATATGGGACAGATACGTCAAAGCGGCGCTGCTGAAGAGACTGACCGACTGGCGGATGGCGCAGGTGACCGCCATGCCGGTCAGGCAGGCCGTCCCGGCGGCAGCATGTCCTTTAACGGCAAACCAGTGTCGGCCAGCACGGCTGCGGCGAGTGGTGCCGCCGCCTCGACCAGCTTGCGCCCCTGGACATAATCCTTGGCAGCATTGACGCAGTCGAGCGCGATGACCCGGCCATCCTTAAGGTAGACGATTGAGAAGGACCGCCCGACGATATCGCCGCGCACCACGGTTTGGTCATACCCTGTCGACAGACCGACCGTTTGCAGCCGCAGGTCATATTGATTCGACCAGAACCAGGGCACCGCATGATAGGCGGTTGGGTTTCCGACGATCGTCCTGGCGGCAACATTCGCCTGATCATTGGCATTCTGCACCGATTCCACTCGTATGCGCGCGCCATCGGCAAAATGGTTCTCGTGCGCGGCGCAATCGCCGATCGCAAGGATGTCGGACAGCGTGGTCCGGCAATGCGCATCCACGTCCACGCCATTGCCACCCGCCGCGCCCGCCGCCAGCAGCGGCTCGACCGCGGGGATGATGCCAATGCCGACTATGACCATCTGCGCCGGTAGAATTTCGCCGCCGGCCAGCCGGACACCCGTCACATGGTCACCGGCTTCCTCAATACATTCGACCGTCACGCCCAACCGCACGTCAACGCCATGGGCCCGGTGCTCCGCTTCGTAGAAGCGCGACAACGGCTCGCCGGCGACGCGAGCCAGGACGCGCGGCAGCGCTTCCAACACAGTCACGCGCTTGCCGAGCTTGGTCAGGACGGCAGCCGCCTCCAGGCCGATATAGCCGCCGCCGACGACGACGACCGTCGTCACGCCGTCGAGTTCCCCGATCATCCGATCGACATCGGTCCGCGTGCGTACGCCATGCACGCCAATCAGATTATGGCCCGGACAGGTCAGCCCGCGCGGCGCGCCGCCCGCCGCCCAAATCAGCGAACCATAGCCGATCAGCGTCCCGTCCACGCATGTCACGCTATGCCCGGCCGGATCGACAGTGGCGACGCGACGGCCGAGCAGCATGTCGATTTTTCGATCAACCCAGAAGGCGCGCGGCCGGATCAGTATCCGTTCGAACGGCTTGTTACCCGACAGATAGTCCTTCGATAGCGGGGGCCGCTCGTAAGGCAGTTCGGTTTCGTCGCCGAGCAGGCCGATGGTGCCATTGAAACCCAGCTGGCGCAGCGCGATAGCCGCCTGCGCGCCGGCATGGCCAGCGCCGACGATCAGGATGTCGGATCTGGTCATGCTGTCACGATCGCTTCGACAGGGGCAGACAGGCAGCGTCGGCGACGGCAGGCGCCGCCTTGCCGGTGGATGATCACGCCCGCGTCGCCACGACGCCATGCGGATCGAGAATGAATTTCTGTGCCGCACCCTTGTCAAACACATCGTAACCGGCTGGTGCTTCCTCCAATGGTATGACCTTGGCGTTCACGATATCCGCGATGGGCAGGCGGCCATACAGGATCGCCATCATCAGTTGCCGGTTGTATTTGACCACCGGTGTCTGGCCCGTGTGGAAGGACTGGGCCTTCGCCCAGCCCAGACCGAACCGCAACGCCAGGCTCCCCTGCTTTGCCGCGCTATCGACCGCGCCCGGATCCTCGGTAACATAGAGGCCAGGGATGCCGATCGAACCCGCGGCGCGGGTGATCTCCATCATCTGGTTGAGCACCACCGCTGGCTGCTCTGCGCCGGTATGGCCCCGCGCTTCGAACCCGACGGCATCGATCGCGGCGTCCACCTCGTTGCTGCCAGTGATCTCGGCGATGATATCGCCCAGGCGATCGCTTTTCGACAGGTCGACTGGCTCGAAGCCGACCTTTCGGGCATGTTCAAGCCGTTCCTTATTGAAGTCGCCGATCATGACGACGGCCGCACCCAGTATCTGCGCCGACGCCGCGGCAGCAAGGCCCACCGGCCCGGCGCCGGCGACATAGACGACCGAACCCACTCCGACGCCCGCCTTTAACGCACCGTGGAAGCCGGTCGGCAGGATATCCGACAGCATCGTGAGGTCGCGGATCCGCTCCATCGCCCGATCCCGGTCTGGAAACCTGAGCAGATTGAAGTCGGCATAGGGCACCATGACATAGCGGGCCTGGCCGCCGATCCATCCGCCCATGTCGACATAGCCGTAAGCACCGCCCGCACGTGCCGGGTTCACCGTCAGACACACGCCCGTGTCCTGCGTTTTGCACGTTCGGCAGCGTCCGCATGCCACGTTGAACGGTACCGACACGATGTCGCCGATGTCCAGCATCTCGACGTCGGCGCCCTTTTCGATCACCTCGCCAGTGATCTCGTGACCCAACACCAGCCCGGACGGGGCTGTCGTTCGACCGCGCACCATGTGCTGATCCGATCCGCAGATGTTCGTCGTCAGAACCTTCAGAATCACGCCATGCTCGATCCGGCGCCCATCGGGTGCCTGGAACTTCGGATCGTCGATCGTCTGCACCTCGACCTGGTTCGGGCCAAGATACACGACACCCTTGTTGCTATCGCTCATAGTCCATCCTCTCGTTCGTCGGTGGCCAAGTGGTTAGGCGACCGCCTGCGCGTTGTCGGACGCCAATGCGCCGGCCGTTTCCTGGGCGATCACCCGGTTGATCATCAGCCGCGACCGGGCGCCGCCCGCGTCGATGTTCAGCTTCATCAGGCGGCGCTCGGGGTAGCGCTGGATATTGCGCTGCTGCATCTCCAGCATATCGAGGTCCTCGCTGAAGATCTTGCCTTGGCCTTCGCGGATAGAGTCGGTCAGCGCCTCGTCCGTGACGGCGAACTGGCGCGCCATGCCCCAGAAATACCAGTGCGAGGTCTCGGTTTCGGGCGTGATGAAATCGACCACGATGCTCGACGCCTTGTCGGCATTGTCGGCATCATACCCGCCCCGCCCTTCGAGCGCGACGCCCACCTCGATCATGACATGGCTGGGAAGATTGAACCGGCAGACCTGCCAGCGGTCGACGATCGCGTCCTCGGGCAACCCCGCCCCACGCAAGGCCATACGCCAGAATGGTGGCGCGCCGACACGGTCCATGATCCGGCTCGTGATGACCTCCTGATCCTCAACCCGGGTTTTTACCGATGCCTCGTCGATCTCCTTCTGGCCGATGCTGCTGGCGTGGACATAGGTCTCGTGGGTTAGGTCCATCAGATTGTCGATCATCAAGCGATAATCGCATGCGATGTTGAACAGGCCACCGCCATATGCCCAGTGGGGACTTTCCGCCCAGGCCAGGTGAGGCATCTTTGTCAGATCCGCCTGCGCCGGATCACCGGGCCACACCCAGATGAATCCGTAGCGTTCGATCACCGGAAAAGCGCGGATGGCCGGGAAGTTCTTGACGCGCTGGCCCGGCATGTTGTCGGCACGTCCGTCGCAGTTGAGCGCCAGGCCGTGATAACCGCACACCAGCGTTTCGTCGCGGACGAAACCCAGTGACAGGGGTGCGCCACGATGCGGACAGAAATCCTCCAGCGCCTTCGCCGTGCCGGCAGCGGTCCGAAAGAACACCATCCGCTCGCCGCAAATCTGTCGGCCGAGCGGCTTTTCGGTGATCTCCTCGGGCGTGGCGGCGACATACCAAGCGTTGACCGGCCAGGTCGCTGCGGCTTTCGTCGGACCGGGGGACACAGCTGGCTCCGCGACTGATGAAACGGGGTTCATGCGTTGATCCTTTCATCGTGCGATGGCGCGATGCAGGCGGGTTCGCGCTCGGCGCGCATTAGGCGGCGCAGCACCTGTCGAGCCTGGCGGGAACCGACATCGCTGGCGATGTCGACTAGCGGGCGATCAGGATCGGCGTTGAGGCGCAGTTGCTGTAACTCGAGCACCTCCTGATCCTCGCGAAAGGTGTCGGCCGTCTGCTGGAAGACCAGGTCCGATACGCCTTCATCGATCGCGTTCGTCGCGATCGACCAAATATAATGGGTTGTGCGCTCAGTCTCCGGGGTGATGCCGTGGAAGCCGATCATCGAAAAGCCGTGGTCGCGCTGGCCATCATAAGCGCCCGTGCCGGCATCACAGGCCCCGGTATGGATCAGGATGCGACCCGGACGGAATTCGACTTCCTGCCAGCGGTCGATCTTACCCGGAAACGTCATCGCTGCCTGGTACGTCGCCGGCGGTTCGGATTCGGGCATGTGGCGGACCACCCGCACGGTGTCGCCGTCGCGCGAGGCATGCGTCTTGGTGCCGAAATGAAGCGCCGGATTGCCGCCGATCGTGCGGGCATGGATGTAGGGAAGATGCGATAGATCCATCAGGTTCTCGATCAACAACTCCCAATTGCCGTTCACCGCATAATGATGAGGACGCCAGCGAAACTGCGGGTCTGCGTGCCAGCCGTGCCGCGGGATATCCGACGGGTAAGCCAGCGCGGGGTCCCCCATCCATATCCACAGCAGCGCGTCCTGCTCGACCAGCGGATAGCGTCGCACGCGGGCGGTCGACGGGATCTTGTCCTGGGCCGGAATATGTTCGCAGATCCCCTGGGTGTTGAACTCGAGTCCATGATAGCTGCACCGGATCCGCTCCCCGGCCACCATCCCGAAGCTGAGCGGCAGCGCCCGGTGACAGCAACGATCCTCCAGCGCGCACGCCTCGCCTGAGTTGGTGCGGAACAGAACGATCGCCTGGTTGAGGAAGGTCCGCGCAAGTCGGTCGCCTGGAGCAAGCTCTGACGGCCAGCCCGCGACATACCATGAATCGTAGAGGAAGCCGTCCTGTTTGCTGGCAGTCACGTTCGGCATTTCTCTCTCCCGTCTCGCGGTGCCGTTTGCCGGCTAATATTTGGAGATTAGCAGCGATCGTCGCCATAAGCATGACGCGCCAGGTCAATAGTAAGTATAAGCAGACGATATGATGAACCTCGACCTTAACCTGCTTCGCGTAATAGATGCGATGTTCAAGGAGAATACGGTTTCCGGCGCGGCGGCGACTCTGGGCATGTCTCAGCCAGGCGTCAGCCTAGCGCTGCGGCGGCTGCGAATTTATTTCGGCGACGAGCTTTTCATCCGCCAGGCCGGCGTCATGGTCCCGACCGCAGTGGCCGAGCAGCTGCGCGATCCCATCGGCCGCGCCATGGTGACAATCCGCACGGAAGTGATACCCGCGACCCCGTTTGTCGCATCATCGTCGGATCGCTGCTTCGTCCTGAGCCTGTCGGACCTTGGCGACCTGTCGTTCCTGCCCGACCTAGTCGATCGCTTCCGCCAGATCGCACCCGGTACGTCAGTCCGCTCGGTCGCGGTCGACCTGCCCGAGCTGGTCAAGGGCCTCGCGGACGGGACGATCGATCTTGCCCTCGGCCACCTTATCGGTTTCGACAGCCGCAACTACTTCGAGCAGACCTTATTCGAACAGCCGTTCGTCTGCCTCGTGCGTACCACCCATCCCCGGATCCGCGACACCCTTTCGCTCGACCAGTATTTACGGGAAGAACATGCAGTGGTCGCCCAGGACGGGCGCAGCCAAGACGTTTTCGAACGGCGGATCGGTGAATTGGGGCACCATCGGCGCATCGTGTTGCATTCGCCCCATTTCATGAGCGTTCCGTTCCTGGTCGCGCAGTCCGACATGATAACCGTCGTGCCATTGGCCGTGGCGCGTATCTATGCGCGATTGCTGCAGCTCAAAGCCTTGCCGCTCCCGTTCGACGTTCCCGCTGTGGAACTGAAGCAATTCTGGCACAGCCGCGCGCACACCAATCCTGCAAGCGCGTGGTTGCGCCGGCAGGTCGCGAACCTGTTCGTCGGGCGTGATCCGACGCGCAATCCCAACTCGCGGTTCTGGTCGAACTTTCTCCCTAGGGAATAGCCGCTAAGTAAGTACCCGATCGCCGTCACCTCATCTTCGTAAGGGCACCCTCCGATTCAACTCATTGCCCGAGGTGATCCGGCGCGTCGTGACGATGTACGTGCGCTTTCCGCTGTCAGTGCGCGACGTCGAGGACCTGCTGTTCGGGCGCAGCATCGACATCCGCCACGAGACGGTGCGCTTCGGGTGGAACAGGTTCGGACCAATGTTCGTCCGCGACGTCCGCCGTCAGAGATTCAGTCGATGCGCGGCTTTCGCCACTGGCTCTGTTCCCTCGACGGGATGCATTTGAGGCGCAATCGCAAGATGCTCTACCATTGGCGAGCAGTGGATCGCCGGGATTAGTCCTCAAGTCCTTCGTCACCAAATAGCAGCGACACTCACGTGCCCGGGTTTAACCATGCAGATCCGCATGGGGGGTCATTTCCGCATCGCCTCGATCGCAGCTCGAGCGAGCCTCGACAGCGGAATGCCTGCAAGAGTCCGAACACCGATGGATCGGGTGATTGGCGCGTCGATAAGGCGGATCGCACGCAACACCCCGATTGAGATCTCCGCGCCAGCGACATCGTTAGGAAGAATAGTTACGTGGTCGCCGCCGCGCACGATGGCCTTGGTTGTGAGCAGTGAGTCACACCGGACGACTACGTTGGGAAGGGGCACGTTTGCAGCCATGAACAATGCGTTGAGCTGACGTCGGAAGGCCCCGGCCGCGTCGGGTAGAACCCAACGTAGATCGCGGGCTGCGTCTAGCAACATTGCGTCTGGCAATTCATGGTTCGCTGGTCCTACGATCAGGGAAAACGGATCGCTCGCGATCTTGGTTTCTTGGATATCGTCCGGCGGCGCCTCGATCCCGACGGTCACCACAGCGATCTCGATCTCGCCCCGGCGCAGCAGTTCCTGGCATTCGGAATCGGAGCGTTCGAGCACGTGGACGCCGAACGTTCGCCCGGCCCGCGTCAGCCGATTGATCGCGTCTGGAACCAGACTGACCAGAGCGCCCGGTGTTCCCCCCACGCGCAACGGTCCCTCGACGTGATCGCGAGCCAGCGTAACGTCTTCGGCGGCGTTGCGCAGCAATACTTCCAACGCCTCGGCACGATGCAACAGGGCGATACCCGCCGCCGTCAGCATAATCCCCGACCGGCTTCGCTCAAACAAAATGCCGCCGGAAGCGCGTTCGAGTTGGGCGATCGTCACAGACACCGCCGGCTGCGAGATGTTCAGTTGCCGGGCTGCGGCACTGATTGACCCTTCACGACAGACGGCGAGGTAGGTTCGAAGGCCGCGCGGGTCTATCGCCAAGACAAATCATCCATACCGAATAATTGTGGATGTAGAAAGAAACACTATTTTACGTTTTTGATCAAGAGGCCCATTCCCATGTCAAGCTGGCTAACCGGCGTGGAGGGATGGCTTGACCGAGGCAATGGATAAAGACGTAGATTTTGACGTTGCCGTCGTCGGCTGCGGCCCAGTCGGCGCTTTGGCGGCGAACCTGCTTGGACGCTTTGGCCTGAAAACGGTCGCGATCGAGCGAGCGGCCGAGCCCTTCCCCTTGCCGCGTGCCGTTCATCTGGATCATGAGATGATGCGGCTGTTCCAAGCCGCTGGCGTCGCCGAACGCGTGTCCCCGGACGTGCGCGATACCGACGGGCACCTCCATATCGGTGCCGACAACGGCGTCATCCGATACATGGGCACGGTCGGACGGCCCCGCCCGTTCGGCTGGTCCAACGACTATTTCTTCTATCAGCCCGAACTGGAAAACCACCTGCGCGGTGCCCTGGCCGAACTCCCCACGGTATCGCTGCGTCTGGGGACTGAGGTCGTCGGCCTGTCGCAGGACGACGACGGCGTCACGTTGCAGATACGCGATGCGGCCGGCGATGCGGTAGCGCGCGCGCGATGGGTCATCGGTTGCGACGGCGCGCGCAGTACGGTGCGAAAGTTGCTGAACGTCGCGCTCGAGGACCTGGATTTCGAGGAGCCGTGGCTGGTGGTCGATGCAGAGGTCGACGGCGCGGTACGCTTTCCGCCGCTGACCGGCGTTCCCGACGACGCCAATCTTCAAAAGCTGTCGGTCATGATGTGCGATCCGGTTCGCCCGTGCACGGTCGTACCGGGTCGGGGCAATCACCGTCGCTGGGAATTTATGCTGCTGCCGGGAGAAGACGATGCGACGATGATGCAACCGGAATCGGTGTCCCGACTGATCGATCCGTGGCTTTCGGGCGTACCGCACCGGATCGTCCGGGCGACGACGTACCGGTTCCATGGCCTCGTCGCGAAGGCCTGGCACGTCGGCGGCGTATTTCTGGCCGGAGATGCCGCGCACCAGACCCCGCCGTTCTTCGGACAGGGCATGTGTCACGGAATGCGCGACGTCGCCAACCTGGCCTGGAAAATTGATCATGTCGCGCGCGGCGCGGCCCCTCTGGCGTTACTCGACACCTATCAGCAGGAGCGCGATCCGCATGTCCGCGCCGTAATTACCGCTGCGGTCGATGCCGGTCGGTACATCTGCATGCTCGACGCCGCCGCCGCGGCGGATCGCGATGCCGCCATGCGAAAGCGCGAAGCGAATGGGGCAGCGACGTCCACCGCCGCCGACCTGATCCCGCCGATCCGCGACGGCGTGGTCGCCGGACCGTCGGTCGGGGAGCGATTCATTCAGCCGCGGATGGGCGACGGCCGGCTGCTGGACACTGTGACCGGCGGCGGCTGGCGGCTGTTCACGACCGGCTCGCCCGCTGGTGCCGGATTGCCGGATGCTATCCACGCATTCGACGTCACCGCCCTTGATGACGGCGGCGCGGTTCAGGCCTGGCTCTCAGCGCGCAATGCTACCGCCGTGCTGGTGCGGCCCGACTTCTACGTGTTCGGCCTTGCCGCCGGTGACCTTACGGCGTTGATTGGCGAATGGTCCCATCGCGTGATCGGCAGCGTTCCGATCGGGGTCGCGGCATGACCCTTGTGTTATCCCTCGCCGATGCGATCGTGCGCGGCGCGCTGGCGGAGGCGGTGCGGCGCGGGGCACGCCCTATTGCGGTCGTCGTGGTCGATGGCGGCGGGCATATCGTCGCGGCTGCGCGACAGGACGGCGCAAGCTTCCTGCGGATCGATATTGCCTGCGGCAAGGCGCAGGGCGCGATCGGCATGGGCAACGATACCCGCGTGCTCGCCGAGCGCGCCGCGGCCAACCCCGTATTCTTTAACAGCCTGTCAGCGGCGACCGGCGGACGCATCGTTCTCTCGGCGGGCGGGGTGCTGGTGCCCGACGACCGGCCAGACGCTGCGCCAATCGGCGCGATCGGCATCAGCGGCGACACGTCGGACGTCGACGAGGCCTGCGCCTTTGCCGGACTCGACGCGGCGTCGAATATCTTGAGGACTCCAGCATGAGAACATTGTCATGAAATATGCCAGTTTTCGCCGCGCGGACGGGACGGCCAGCTTCGGCATCGTCGACTGGGACGCCATCGTGGACGTCGGCGGTCCGACCGGTGGGTCGCTGTGCGCGGCACTGCGCGCCGGATCGCTGCCGGCCGCAAGTGACGGCGACCGCCTGCCCTTGGCGGAAGTGCAGCTGTTGCCGGTCGTCACCGACCCGGCCAAGATCCTTTGCGTCGGCCATAATTACGAAAGCCATCGGCAGGAAACCGGACGTGCCAAGGTCGATCATCCGTCGATCTTCACTCGCTTTGCCGACACGCTGGTCGCGCACGCCACGCCGATCGTCCGTCCGCGCGCCTCGACCGATCTCGACTATGAAGGCGAGCTTGCGATCGTGATCGGCAAGGGGGGACGTGCGATCGCCGCCGAGGACGCGCTGGCCCATATCGCCGGTTATGCCTGTTTCAACGACGCATCGGTGCGCGACTGGCAGTGGCACACGTCGCAGTTCACGCCGGGCAAGAACTTTCCAGCGACCGGTGGCTTCGGCCCCTGGCTGGTGACCCAAGACGAGGCGGGCGATCTGTCCGACGTCCACGTCGTCACGCGCGTGAACGGTACAGTGATGCAGGATCAGCCGATCCGCGACATGATCTTCTCCATTCCCGCCATCGTTGCCTACGTTTCGTCATTTACCCGACTCGAGCCGGGCGATGTGATCGCGACCGGCACCCCCGGCGGCGTCGGCGCGAAACGCCAGCCGCCAGTTTGGCTCAGGCCCGGCGACATCGTGGATATCGACATCGGACCCGTCGGCACGCTCAGCAACACCATCATCGACGAAAAATAACCGCGGGCCTGAATGGCACCGCAGGCGATGATAAAAAAGGGAGAGGATCATCATGAAGACGTTAGCGATTTTGTTGGCAGGGGCGAGCGTTGCGGCGCTTGCCGCACCGGCCCATGCTCAGACCACGGCACCCGTGACGGACAGCGCCACGACCAAGACAGATCCGGCCCAGATCAATCCGGCTCAGACCGATCCGGCGGCACCGGCCGCGACACCCGAACAGGACGGATTGCAGGACATCGTGGTGACGGCACAGCGCCGTGCCGAGAATCTGCAACGCGCCGCTGTCGCCGTCGCGGTACTGTCGAACGACGCGCTCATCGACAAGAACGTCACCTCGCCTGCCGGCATCAGCCAGCTTGTTCCGGCGGTCAACATCCAGCCTGCCGGGGGCAGCGCGACGACCTTCTTCGTGCGCGGTGTCGGCAACTTCGCGGTGAACGGATACACCGATCCTGCCGTCGCGTTCAATTACGACGGTGTCTACGTCGGACGCGCCAGCTCGACCGGCGGCCTGATCTACGACTTGCAGCGGATCGAAGTGCTGAAGGGCCCGCAGGGCACGCTGTACGGCCGCAACGCCACGTCGGGCGCGATCAACGTTATTCCATCTCGCCCGGAAATTGGCCGTACTGGCGGTGGCCTGTCGGTGTCCTACGGCAATTACGATACGCTGACGGCGCAGGGCAACGTCAACCTCGCAATGGGCGACAGCGGTGCGCTCCGCATCTCGGGTCTTCGGTCGAAGCGTGACGGCTATCTCAGCGACGGAACCTCGGACGAGGATCTGTACGCGGTCAGGATTCAGATGCTCGCCGAACTGACCGACACGCTGACCGTGCGCGTCGCCGGCGACTATTCTCACGCCGGCGGCAAGGGGACCGGGTCCAGCTACGCCTTCGGGTACGCCTACAACGCCCCGACGGGTGTCTTCGTGACGACTCCGTCGGGGTTCGACGTCGGGACTGGCCTGTTCGACCCGGCTGCACAGGCCTACCGCCAGACACGCTTCATCGGCCTGTCCGGTCGTCGCGCCGCGCCGCTCGATCGCGAGCCGTACCTCAACAACAACTTCTACGGTGCCAATGCCGAGGTGACGTGGAAGACCGGCGTCGGCACGCTGACCGTCATCCCCGCCTTCCGGTCCGGCAAGCTCGACCAGATCTTCACCGTGCCCGCGTTCGAGGCCTATCTTCAAGAAGACCAGTCACAGTACAGCGTCGAAGCACGCCTGGCGGGCGAACGGGCTGCCGGTTTGTTCGACTATGTGCTCGGCGGGTTCTTCTACGACGAGCAGGTGAAGGGGAACTACACCTTCAATCAGCAGGGGCTGGCACCGTTCCAGAACTTCGTGTCGTCGACCAAGGCACGCGCGGCGTTCGGCCGGCTTACCGCGCATGTCACCGACACGCTGCGGCTCGTCGGCGGCATCCGGTACACCAGCGAGGACAAGCGGTTCGACGGCACGGCGGATTTGATCCAGGTCGTCTGCACCACCCGCGTCAACGGCGTGCCGAGCTGCCCCAACGCACCGCTGATCCCGACGGTCGACGACCCGTCGCAGGTCGGCTTCGCGAACCCCGCGGTCGGTGGCGGTCCAATCCCGATCGGCACGACGGGTGCTCTAGCGCAGCGCGTCATCACCGAAGTCCACACGCCGCTGTCGACCAACCGGGTCAACTACCGTGCCGCCATCGAGTTCGACGTCGGGCCGCGGTCGCTGCTCTACGCCAGCTACGAGAACGGGTTCCGCTCGGGCGGCTTCTCGCTGTCGGTCGGCAAGGAAACCTACCAGCCCGAATTCATCGACGCCTACACCATCGGCATGAAGAACCGGTTCTTCGACAACAAGCTGCAGCTCAATCTGGAGGCGTTCTACTGGAAATATCGCGACCAGCAGGTGACGCATGCCGGCATCGACGCCCGCGGCATCCAGGGCAATTTCACCGAAAACGTCGGTCGCTCGACCAACAAGGGGTTCGAGGTGGAATCGCAGTTCCTGCCGCTGCGCGACACCCTGCTGGCGGTCAACGTCCAGTATCTCGACGCCAAGTATGACAGCTTCGTCTATCAGGTTCCGGTCGGCACAGCGCCGCCCTATACCAGCTGCGCTGTGTCCCGCGCGACCCCGACCGCGACGCTCTACACGATCGATTGCTCGGGCAAGCAGGCCTATCAGTCGCCCAAATGGACCATCAATCTGGGCGTGCAGCAGTCGTTTCATCTGGGCGAGACCGAGATCACTTTGCGCGGCGATACGCAGTACAAGTCCAGCCGCGTGGTGGGGTTTGAATACCTGCCGTTCCAGACGATCGGTGCCAACTGGCTCAGCAGCGCGCAGCTGACGATCAAGCCTGCCGGCATGCCGTTCTCGGTCGCCGCCTATGTCCAGAACATCGAGGGCGATCAGATCCCCGTCGCCTCGAACGCCTGGGGTCTGGGCGGCGTCTACACCTACAACGTCACGCCGCCGCGGACCTATGGAATGCGCGTCAGTGCGAAATTTTGAGGTGCCGAATGTCCCGCTGGAAGGAGCCCCCGCAATGAACGCGACCATGGTCTTTCGTCGTCGGCCGTCCCGCCTGATGTCGGCGCTGCTGCTTGCCGTGGGCGCATCGGCCTGTGCCACGGCCCAGGTGCCAGCGCGCACCGGGGCCTCCGGGTCGGCCTCGTCCTCGGTATTGTCGTCAGCACCGGCACCGGCACCCGCTCGCGGCACCACCCTGACGCTGCTGGGTACCGGCGGCGGTCCGGGTGGCCTGGTGGATCGTGCGGGTATCGCCAGCCTGCTCACGGTCGACGGCACGAACTATCTGATCGACGCTGGCGAAGGCGTCACCCGCGAACTTGCCCGCGCCGGGGTACCCGAAACGGCAGTGTCGACCGTGTTCCTGACGCATCTGCACGACGATCACACCGCCGGCCTGCCCGCCCTCGCGACGTTCGCCTATACCCTGCGCAGCAAGGGGCTGGCCGTCATCGGCCCGATGTCGACCAAGCGGCTGACCGACGGCATCCTCGCCTATATGCAGCCGAACGCCGACATCCGTCGGGCCGAACGCCGCCTGCCCGATCCGGCTACCATAATATCCGGACGCGACGTCGGGCCGGGGCCGGTATTCGCCGATGCCAAGGTGACGGTCACTGCGGCCGAAAACACCCATTTCACCGCGTCGACCCGTGATAAGGCAGCGGCCCGATCCCTCGCCTACCGGTTCCAGACGCCGGACAAGGTCGTCGTCTTCACCGGCGACACGGGGCCGAGCGACGCGGTCGATGCACTGGCCAATGGTGCCGACATCCTGGTGTGCGAGGTCGTCGGATCCGCGGACATCGCCAGCGTGCCGGTCGACGTGCGCGTGCACATGCTCGAGGAGCATCTGAGCGCCGCCGAAGCGGGCAAGCTGGCTACCCGGGCGGGGGTCAAGACCCTGGTGCTGTCGCACCTGCGCACTATGACCCCGGCGGATTTGGCCGAGGTCAAACGCCATTTTGCCGGTCGGGTCCTTATCGGTGCCGATCTGCAGCGTTTTTGAAAGTGATGATGATGACACGGACATTTTCCCGCCTTCTTACCGCGACCGCCGTACTTCTGGCGCTCACGCCCGGCATCACGGCGGCACAGTCAGCGCCTCCGGTCGCACGCGCCGGCGTCGATCGGCCCCAGGGTGACAAGCGCTACGCCTGGGTCACGCTGGGAACGCAGGGCGGCCCGATGCCGAGCCTGACGCGCAGCGAACCCGCCAACCTGCTGGTCCGTGGCGGCGCGGCGCATCTGATCGATGCCGGGGACAATGCCATGACGCGCGCGATCGGCGCGGGTGCGACGTTCCAGACGTTGCAGACGATCTGGCTGAGCCATCTGCACTTCGATCACATCGGCGGCATGTTCGGCGTCCTGGGCCTGCGGAATCAGACCCGTACGGTTCGTCCGCTTACCATCTATGGCCCGCCCGGCACCCGGCAGCTTGTCGAGGGTCTGTTCGCGGCGATGACGCCAAGCGCCGAGGCAGGATTCGGCATCCCCGGCGAAAGCGAAGTCCTTCCGTCGACCGGAATCACGATCATCGAACTGAACGGCGGCGAAAACATCAAGGTCGGTGACATGACGGTGCGCGCGGTGCGCAATTCGCATTATTCGTTTCCCGCCGGCAGCGACATGGACCGCCGGTTCGCGTCGCTGTCCTACCGATTTGACCTGCCTGACCGATCGATCGTCTACACCGGGGACACCGGCCCGAGCGCGGCGGTCGAGCGGCTGGCCAATGGAGCCGACCTGCTGGTAAGCGAGATGATCGACCTCAAGACCACGCGCGATAGGATTTCCGGCCGTGCTGGCATCACCGATCCACGGACCCTGCAACAGATGGTGGAGCATCTGACGACGCACCACCTGACCACGCAGCAGGTCGGCGAACTGGCCGCAAAGGCCGGGGTCAAGCGGGTCGTGCTGACACACTTCGCGGGCGGCACCTCGGCTGATCCCAACGGACCCGGTGGTTATGCCGAACAGGTCAAGCAGACGTTCAAGGGCCCGGTCGTGGTGGCCGCGGACATGGACCGGTTCTGACGCATGACCCGCAATGAGGGATGCAGCGATGGACGCTAGGACCGGCGGCATGACCGCCGCACCATCCGGATCGTCGGGGTCGCGCGCGGCGGCACCCTTCGCCGTGAACGCGTGGTACGTCGCCGGTTTTTCGACCGAAATCGATGCCGGGGCGCTCGTCGGGCGCAAGATCGTCGGGCTCCCCGTCCTGCTGTTCCGCCAGGTGGATGGCCGCCCCGCGGCGATCGGTAACCGCTGTCCTCACCGGTTTGCGCCGCTGAGCATGGGAACGTTGTGCGGAAACAGCGTGCGCTGCGCCTATCACGGGCTTGCGTTCGACGCATCGGGCCGCTGCGTGCACAATCCGCACGGCTCCGGGGCCCTGCCGGCGTCGCTGTCCGTCCCCGCCTATCCCGTCGAGGAGCGCTGTGGCCTCCTCTGGGTCTGGCCGGGCGACCCCGCCAGTGCCGATCGTACAACGATCCCGGCGTATGACGGGCTCAACCCCGCCGGGTTCCACATCGGTTTTGGCTATATCCACGGCCGCGCCAATTACGAGTTGATGAGCGACAACATCCTCGATCTCAGCCACATCGAGTTCCTGCACCCGAGCCTCGGCACGCCCGAAGTAAGCCGGGCGAAGGTTGAGGTCACGCAAGGCGACGGCACCGTCACGACGACGCGCCACATGAAGGACGAGATGCTGCCCGAGGGCATTGCGCGCGTCTACCGCGTGGGCGGCCGGCGGGTGAACCGCTCGCTTCGCGTAACGTGGTATGCCCCGGCGAACCTGGTGCTTACCGTGACGGTCGACACGGCGGACGACGCCGAACCGTGGCAGTCCGGGTCGCAGACGCTGCACCTATTCACACCGGAAACGACGTCGAGCAGCCATTATTTCTTCGTCGCTAGCGTCGCTCGCGATCGGGTCGACGCCGAAACCGCAAGCCTGTTCTTCGCAAACCTGCAACGCGTGTTCACTACCGAGGACAAGCCGATGATCGATGCGCAACAAGCGATGATCGGCGACGCCGATCTCAGCGACCTCAAACCAGCGTTGCTGCCCGTCGACAAGGCGGCGGTGCTCGCCCGTCGCGAACTGGCCCGACGGATCGCCGCCGAGCAGGCGTTGCCGCGAGCAATGCCGTGAACAGCGGCTACCGCAGCACGCTGGCCGACATGGGCCGCGAAATCGGACCGGCGATGATGCGCGACGTGCATGCGCTGTACGACGAAGCTCAGCGCGACCTGGCCAACAGGTACCCGGCAACCGAGACGGATGTCGCCTATGGGCCCGATCCACGTCAGGTGATGGACCTCTATCGCCCCTCGTCGACGCTCGGGGCCGGCGTCCCAGTGCTAATCTTCGTCCACGGCGGCGGGTTCCGGCGGGGTGCCAAGCGCAACCCATCTCACCCGTTCGAGGCCCATATGGGCAGCTTTGCCGCGACGCACGGAATGCTTGGTGTGGTCGTCAACTACCGGCTCGCGCCCGACCACGTCTTTCCCGCCGGTGGCGAGGATGTCGGGCTGGCGGTCGACTGGCTGCGCGAACACGCGGCTGCCCGCGGTGGGGATCCCGACCGCATCGTCGTAATCGGCACCTCGGCCGGTGCCGCGCACATCGCGACGCTGTTGCAGATACGCGCGTCGGTGCCGATCGCCGGTGCGGTGCTATTGTCGGGACTGTACGGAATCGAGCCCTATGTCGATGCCGAACGCGACCTGCTGTACTACGGGGTCGATCCCGCGGGTCATGCCGCGACCGTCAGTGCCGATGCGCTGGCCCGGACCGACACGCCGCTGTTCGTCCTGTGCGCGGAATATGATCCACCCCGCTTCCAGGCCGAGTTCATCGGCCTGCTGGCGCGCTTCGCGGCGCTGGGCCGGCCGCTTCCCCCCGCGATGGTGGCCGCCGATCACAATCACTTCTCGCTGGCGATGCATATGGGAACGCAGGACACGCGGGTCGCCGACGCCGTCCTTCGTTTCATCGACGACCGCTGCGCTCCCATCACGACTGGACAAACCGCGTGACAGACTTTCCCATCGAAATGCTGCGATCAGTCGATTTCCACGTTCCCGACGTGGATCGTGCCGTCGACTTCTACACGCGGGTCTGGGGCCTCGACCTGGCGGACCGTTCCGGCGGGTCCGCATGGCTCCGTGCAACGGGCAGCGACTGCCATGTCCTCGCACTCCACGGCGGCGACGCCGCCTGCCGGTCGACGACCTACCGCGCCGCCCCCGCCGCCGATCTCGAGGCCCTCGCATGGCACATGGCCGCCGCGACGGGTTCGACGGCGCGGGCCATCGGTCCGATCAACGATCATGGCGGCGGCATCGGCTTCGCCGCGCGGGATCGGGTGGGTCGTACGGTGCGGGTGGTCCAGCACGACGATCGCGCCACGCCTCTACCCGGCGATCAGGGGCGGCCCGAGCGGCTGGCCCACGTCAACATCAACAGCGACGACGTCGCGCGCGACATCGGCTTCTATGTCGAGGGGATGGGCTTCAAGCTCACGGACCGGTCAAAGATGATGGGTTTCGTCCGCACCAACAGCGACCATCACACGGTGGTGATCGCCGACGCGCCGGTCAACACGCTCAACCACGTCGCCTTCCTGCTCCCGAGTTGGGAAGGCGTGATGATCGCCTCGGGGAGGATGGTGGACCGGGGCGACCCGATCGGCTGGGGTCCGGGGCGGCACGGGCCGGGCGACAACGTCTTCGCCTATTTCGTATCGCCCGACGGCTTCGTCGTCGAACATACGGCAGAGGTGCTCCAGGTCGACGACGGCTACCGCGTCGGGGGCCCCGAGGACTGGACATGGCCACCCGGCCGCACCGACCAATGGGGCATCTGCCCGCCAAAGACCGGCGCGTGCAAGGCGGCACAGCTCGCCATTCCGTTTGCCGATACCCATGCTGGAGACAATTGACATGACCGACACCCAGAGCCAGCCGACGACCACAGACCTGACCGGTCGCCTACCCGGCGCGGCCGTGCCCTATGTCGTGCGTTACGGCGAGGGGCTGCGCCATAATGCCGCGGGCCAGATCGTCTATACGCTCGCCGGAACCGACGAGACCGCAGGCGGCTTCGGCGCGATGCTCGGCGAGTTGCCGTCAGATCGCCAGCCGATCCCGCTGCACTATCATGAACGCGAACACGACACGTGGTTCTGCCTGCGCGGCAAGATCCAGGTGTGGTGCAACGAACAGAGCCGCGTGCTTAGTCCGGGCGACTTCGCGTATGTGAAGCCGCGCGATATCCACGCCTACCAGAGCTTGGCACCGCGCAGCAGTTTCTTCGGCATCGTGGCCCCCGGCGGTTGGGAACGCTTCTTCGTAGAGGCTGGCGAAGTGTGGGGCATGACCGCGCTGCCACCCGAAGGCCACCCGTTCGATTTCCGACGCATGGGCCCGGCGATGGCGAACAACGACGTTCACCCGGTGTCCGACGCGACGTACGCCTCGGCGACGCCGATCGGTCCGGACGATCAGGCCCTGCCGAACGGGAACAGTTCGTATTTCCTCGACGCGGGGCATGGGACGCGGCGTCACCTGTTGGGTCATCTGGTGACGTCGATCATGACGGGGGACCAGTGCGCCGAAATCGCCGATTTCCGGCTTGTCGAAGGGCCGTCGGGCACCGCGATGCCGACGATGTCGCATAATACGACGACGACCTTCCTGTTCATGCTGGCGGGCGAAGTCGTCGTCACGCTGGACGGGGTCGAACACCGCGTCCACGCCGGCGACGGGGTGAACATACCGGCGGGCACGCGGTATGCGACCCGCATCACCAGCGGCACGGCGCGTTGGCTCGCCTGTTCGGCCAATGGCAATGGCGGACGGATCTGGGATCACGGCATGCCGACCAGCGCGTTCTGCTTCACCGGCACCTGCGACATCCCGACGGAACGCGAACGGCTCGCTGGTGCTTCAGGTCTCGATTGCACGATCGAGCCATGAGCACCCAGGTGAACGGCAGTGCGGCAGGTCCGGCGCAGCATACCGCGCTGCGTCGCCATGTCGCGAAGGAGACTGCGATCGCCGCGGTCATCAACGCGGCGCTCAGTCTGGCGTTCACCTATCTCATGTTCGGAGGTCAGGCGCGTGTGCCAGTCGGCGGGGCGGCCGGCCTGGTGTTCGATGCCGCACCGCAGACGTTCATGGTAACGCTCATGAGCCTGCTGGTTCCGCGTTTGCTGACCCGCAAGAAACTTCTGGCCGGATGTGGCCTGGTCCCGGTCCTTATCGCACCGCCGGGGAAGGCCGTAATCCTCGGCACGTCGGTCGGCTGGGCGGCGATCGTTACTGTCGTGGCGGTTGGTCTGCAGGCCGTGCTGCTGCCACGGCTGGGGCCGGCGGAATGGTCACTGGGATCGGTTTATGTCTTTAAGACCGGCTATGGCGCCCTACTGGGCGCGCTGGTCGCGGCATTCGCCGTCACGCACCTGATTATGCGCGTCTCCCCGATCGACGCTGTGCATCCTAGGAGCGTACAGTGATGCCGGGAACTGACGCCGGCTACAAGACGGCTGCCCGGCCGCTTTCGATCGGATCCCTCTTTTCCGACCGGGTCGAAGCGTTTCTCGACGGGCGCGTTGGTATACCCGGGTTCGATGCCCACATCTCCATCGTCGAGGCGCAGACGCTGTTCCGAACGGTTCTGCGGGATGGAACCTACGATGTAGCCGAGCTGTCAATGTCCTCGCACATTGCCGCGGTGGCGGCGGGGCGACGCGATTATGTCGGCCTGCCGGTATTTCCATCGCGCAGTTTTCGACATTCCAACCTGTACGTGCGCAGCGATCGGGGAATCACCCGCGCGGCGGACCTAGCGGGACGGACGATCGGCCTAATCGATTTTCAACAGACCGCGGCGCTGTGGATTCGCGGAATTCTCGCCGATGATCACGGCGTGCCGCGCGAGAGCGTGCGCTGGGTTGCGGCGGGATTGCACGCCCCCGTTCTCGACGACCGCGCGCCGGTGACAGTAGGGCACGGCATCCGGCTCGAACGGTCCGCATCCACCCTGGACCAGTTGCTGCGCGACGGCCTTGTCGATGCGGTTATCAGCCCAACCGCCCCACGCTGCCATGCCGATCCCGACGTACCAGTAACTCGTCTTTGGCCCGATTTTAAGAGCGAGGAACTCGCCTGGTGGCACCAAACGGGCATATTCCCGATCATGCATGTCTTGGTCGTCAAGCGTGCGCTGCTGGACGCGCACCCTGGGCTTTCCAACCTGCTGTTCCGCGCATTCGACGAGGCGCGGCGATTGGCGGCGAATGATATCGTAACCCGTGACTTCCCTAAGATTATGCTGCCGTGGATCACGACCCATGCAGCACATGTCCGCGCCGTATTCGATCATGATCCGTGGACCTACGGGATCGAGCCGAACCGGGCCGCGATATCGACGATGCTTCGGTACGCCGTGGCTGACGGCAGCGTACGCGACGGGTTGCGTATCGAACAACTGTTCGAGTGACGTCTGTCTCCTTCGCGGCAGCACTAAGATTGAGGGTACGATGAAGAGCAAGATCTACGACAGCCCCGCCGCCGCGCTCGACGGACTGCTGTTCGATGGCATGACGATAATGTCGGGCGGGTTCGGCCTGTCGGGCAACCCCGAAAGCCTGATCCCTGAGATCCGCGCGAGCGGCGTGCGCGACCTGACCGTCGTCTCGAACAATGCGGGCGCGGACGGCTTCGGCCTGTGGATGCTGCTCGAGACGCGGCAGATTGCCCGGATGATCGCGAGCTATGTCGGTGAGAACAAGCTGTTCGAGCAACAATATCTTTCGGGCGAGCTTGCGCTGGAGCTAAACCCGCAAGGGACGCTGGCCGAACGGATCCGCGCGGGCGGTGCGGGCATCCCCGCCTTCTACACCAAGACGGGCGTCGGCACCGTTGTCGCCGAAAGCAAGCCGATCGAGACGTTCGAGGGCGAGGACTATGTCCGCGAGACATGGCTGCGCGCCGACCTGTCGATCGTCAAGGCGTGGCGTGCGGATCCGGTGGGCAATTTGATGTTCCGCAAGACCGCGCGCAACTTCAACCCCAACATGGCGACCGCGGGCAAGGTGACGGTGGTCGAGGTCGAGGAGATCGTACCCGCCGGGTCGCTCGATCCCGACTGCATCCACACGCCCGGCATATATGTCGACCGCATCGTGCTGAGCACCATCAACGAGAAGCGGATCGAAAAGCTGACACTTCGCGAGGAGGAGACCGTTCGATGAGCTGGAATCGTGAGCAGATGGCGGCGCGTGCCGCGCAGGAGCTGCAGGACGGGTTCTACGTCAATCTGGGCATCGGCATACCTACGCTCGTGGCGAACTACGTCCCCAAGGGGCTAGATGTAACGCTGCAGTCCGAGAACGGGATGCTCGGCATCGGGCCGTTCCCGACGCGCGACGCGGTCGATCCCGATCTCATCAATGCGGGCAAGCAGACGATCACCGCGCTGCCGACGTCTTCCTTCTTCTCCTCGGCGGACAGTTTCGCGATGATCCGCAGCGGCCACATCGACATGGCGGTGCTCGGCGCAATGGAGGTCAGCGAGGGCGGCGACATCGCCAACTGGACAATCCCGGGGAAGATGGTGAAGGGCATGGGCGGCGCGATGGATCTGGTCGCTGGAGTCAAGCGCGTGGTGGTCGTGATGGATCACGCCAACAAGGCGGGCGTGCCCAAGATCCTGCATGCCTGCACGCTGCCGCTGACCGGCAAAGCCTGCGTCGACCTGATCGTCACCGATCTGTGCGTCATGGCCTGCGACAAGCCGGGGCTGCGACTCGTCGAGCTCGCGCCGGGCGTCACGCTCGACGAGGTCCGCGCCAAGACCGGGGCCGACTTTGCGGTTGCCGAAAGCATCGCGGCATGAGCGGCGTCGTCCCCTATTCGCGCGACGATGCGGGCGCACCGCCATCACTTTTCGCGGACTATCGCTCGACCGTCCTGCGCGCGCCGAGCCAGCCGCCGATCCGCACGCCGCAGACGCTGACCGAGACGACCGGGCCCAGCGGCGCCTGGGATCGGCTGATGGGGTCCGCGCTCGCCGACCTCACCACCCAGCATCGCGGCACGCCGATCGGCCAGCGCATCGTCGTGTCGGGTCGCGTGCTCAACGAACAGGGCCGGCCGGTGCCCGACACCGTCATGGAGATCTGGCAGGCGAACGCGGCGGGACGCTACGTCCACGTCCGCGATCAATGGGATGCGCCGCTCGATCCTAACTTCACGGGTGCGGGCCGGGTGGTGACCGACGCGGAGGGGCGCTATCGCTTCGTCACGGTCCGCCCCGGCGCCTATCCTTGGGGCAACCACCGCAATGCCTGGCGCCCCGCGCATATCCATCTGTCGCTGCTCGGCCCTGCGTTCGCGACCCGGCTGGTGACGCAACTCTATTTCCCGGATGATCCGCTGATCGAGATCGATCCGATCGCCAATGCGGTGCCGATGCCCTATCGCCAGCGGCTCGTCAGCCGGTTCGACATCGCGACGACGATGCCCAACTGGGCGCTCGGCTATCTGTTCGACGTCGTCCTGAAAGGGCGCGAGCAAACTCCGTTCGAAGATGATCATCATGACTGATCTCGAGGCGCTGCAACCCGGGTCGCGCCGGGACAATCAGGATCCGGCTATCTTCGGCCAGACCCCCAGCCAGACGGTCGGCCCGTTCTTCCATTACGGCCTGCCCTGGAAGGGCGGCGCGGATCTGGTCGGCAAGTCGGAGATGGGCGCACGTGCCGATCTGTTCGACGAGCAGCACTGGGTGCTCAACCTGTCCTCTCCGACCGGCACGCCGCAGGGCGAGGTAATCGAGGTCGCGGGCCGAATCCTCGATACCGAGGACATGCCGGTGGTCGATGCGATGGTCGAAATCTGGCAGGCCAACGCGGCGGGACGCTACAACAGTCGGGACGATGGGCGCGACGATGTGGCCATCGATCCGCACTTCATCGGTTTCGGCCGGGCCTCCACCGATGCGGAGGGCGTGTATCGCTTTTGCACGATCCTGCCGGGTCGCGTGCCCGGCCCGGGCAACGCGCTCCAGGCGCCGCATCTCGCGGTCTCGCTGTTCGGGCGTGGGATCATCAAGCGGCTCGCGACTCGAATCTATTTCGAGGGTGCCTCGGGCAACGACGACGATCCGATCCTCGCCTGCGTGCCCGTCGATCGCCGCGGCACGCTGATCTCGAAACGCCGCGACGACCGCGTCTGGTGGCTCGACTTGCGGCTCGGCGGCGACGACGAGACGGTGTTCTTCGACCTGTGAGCCTGTTGCGCACCCGCCCGGTCGCGACGCCTGCGATGATCGCGGTGTTCGACGACGCCGCCACGATCGCCGAAGCTCTCGGCTTCGAAGCGGCGCTGGCGGCTGCGCAGGCGGCGGAGGGGGTGATCTCGACGGAGGCGGCGCAGGCAATCGCGTCCGCGGTCCACGGCTTCGTGATTGATCCGGCCGAACTGGCGGAGGCGGCGGCGCTTGCGGGCACCCTGGCGATCCCGTTGATCGCGCGATTGCGCGCCTCGTTGCACGGCGACGCCGCCGAGGCGCTTCATCGTGGCGCGACCAGCCAGGACGTCGCGGAGACCGCCTTGATGCGCCAGGTACGGCAGGCCACGCGATTGCTGCTCGACGATGTAACGCGGATCACGGCAGCTCTGACCCCGCTCGCGCAGGATTGGGCGCAGACGCCTGCGATCGGTCGCACCTTGTTGCAGGATGCGCAGCCGATCGGCTTTGGCCTTCGGATCGCGCAGTGGCACGCGGGCATCGCCGCCGCTGCGCGCCGGGTCGAGCGCGAAGTCGCGTCGAGCGCGGCGCTGCAATGGGGCGGCGCGGCGGGCACGCGTCCAGGTCAAACAGACAGCGCGGCAGCGGTCGCGCGGCGGCTGGCGGCGGCGCTCGAACTGGCGGATGCGCCGCCTTGGCACGCCCGCCGCGAAGGCATCGCCGGGATCGCCGCCGCGCTCGGCATCCTGATCGGCGCGCTCGCCAAGATGGCGCGCGACGTCGCGCTGCTGTCGCAGAATGCGATCGGCGAGGCGCGCGAGCCGGCGGTGGCTGGTCGCGGTGGATCGTCGGCAATGGCGCACAAGCGCAACCCGACCGGATGTCAGGTCGCGCTGTCAGCCGCGATCCGCGCGCCGGGGCTGGTCGCGGGCATCCTCGCCGCGATGTCCGCCGAGGAGGAGCGCGGCATCGGCGGCTGGCAGGCGGAGGGGCCGATGCTGGTCGACCTGTTCCTGCTCGCGTCGGGAGCGGCGGAGGCGATGGCGGTGGTCGCGCAAGGTCTGAAGATCGACGACGCGGCAATCGGGCGCAATCTGGCCGCGGCGGGGCAGGGCAATGATATCGCGGACAGTGTTGCGCTCGTCGTTGCGCTGCTATCGGAAAAGGATTGACGTCGTGCCTTTCATAACGCGTGACGGCGTGCGCCTGTACTGGAAGCTGGACGGCGGCGATGCCGCGCCGCCGCTCGTGCTGCTCAACTCGATCGGCACCGACATGGCGCTGTGGGACGGGTGCGTGCCTGCGCTCACCGGCCGGTTCCGCGTGCTCCGGTTCGATACCCGCGGACACGGTGCGTCGGACGCGCCGGCCGGCGATTACGACTTGCCCATGCTGGCCGCCGATGTCGTCGCGGCGATGGACGCCGCCGGGATTGCGAGCGCGGCGGTGGCAGGCGTGTCGCTCGGCGGCATGATCGCGATGCAGATGGCGCTGGATTTTCCTGGGCGGGTCACCGCAATTGCGCTAATCTGCACCTCGGCGACGATGGATGCGGCGGTGTGGACGGATCGGGTCGCGGCCGTGCGCGCTGGCGGCACTGCCGCAATCGCGGATCTCGCGATTGGGCGGTTCTTGTCGCCGGGCTTTGTGCGGACGCATCCCGCGACTGCGGCCGGCCTGCGCCGTGGCCTGACGACGATGGCCGCGGACGGCTATGCCGGCGCCGGCGCGGCGATCCGCGACATGGCGGTGATCGATCGCCTGTCCGGGCTGTCGCTGCCGGTGCTCGTGGTGGCGGGCGACCGCGATACGTCGACACCGTTCGCGGGGCATGGCGAGCGGATCGCCGCCGCGATCCGCCACGCGCAGGTCGTCCATCTCGACGCCGCGCATCTCGCGCCGGTCGAGGCGCCGGGCGCGCTGGCGGCGGCGCTGATCGCTTACCTCCAGCCCGATGCGAACGCCGATGCGTCCGGCATGCTGTTCGAGGCGGGGCTGCGTAATCGCCGTCGCGTGCTCGGCGATGCCTGGGTCGACACGTCGCTCGCGGCGCGAACGCCGTTCAATGCCGATTTCCAGGCTATGATCACCCGGATCGCCTGGCACGAGATCTGGGGTCGCCCCGGGCTCGACGATCGCACCCGCCGGTTGATGGTGGTTGCGATCACCGCGAGCCTTGGTCGCTGGGAGGAGTTTGCGCTGCACGTCCGCACCGGGCTCGTGCGCGACGGCTTCACGCGCGACGAACTGAAGGAAGTGCTGATGCAGACTGCCATCTATGCCGGCGTGCCCGCGGCCAACACCGGTTTCGCGGAGGCCGGCCGCATCATCGCCGACCTCGACTCTTCCTCCGATGGGAATTCCTGATGCCCGACGCTTTCATCTGCGATGCGATCCGCACCCCGATCGGTCGGCTGAACGGCGCGTTGTCGACGATCCGCGCGGATGATCTCGCCGCGCTACCGATCAAGGCGCTGGTCGAGCGCAATGCCGGGGTCGACTGGGCGGCGGTGGAGGATTGCATCCTTGGCTGCGCGAACCAGGCGGGCGAGGACAATCGCAACGTCGCGCGGATGGCGACACTGCTCGCCGGGCTGCCCGTCGACGTGCCCGGCGCGACGGTCAACCGACTCTGCGGGTCCGGCCTCAACGCGGTCGGTATCGCCGCGCAGGCGATCCGCAGCGGCGACGCGGCTCTGATGATCGCAGGCGGTGTCGAGCAGATGACTCGCGCGCCGTATGTGCTCGGGAAGGCTGCGGGCGCGTTCGACCGCACGCAGAAGATCGAGGACACGACGCTAGGCTGGCGCTTCGTCAACCCTGCGATGCGCCACGCGCATGGCGTCGATTCGATGCCCGAGACCGCTGAGAACGTCGCCAAGGAATGGCAGGTCAGCCGCGAGAAGCAGGACGCGTTCGCGCTCGCCAGCCAGCAAAAGGCGGCCGCCGCACAAGCATCCGGCCGCTTCGCCGCAGAGATCGTGCCCGTCAGCCTGCCCCAGAAGAAGGGCGAGCCGGTCGTCGTTTCGAAGGACGAGCATCCGCGCGCGACGAGCCTCGAGGCGCTGGCCAGGCTCAAGCCGGTCGTCCATGCCGACGGCACCGTCACCGCGGGCAATGCATCGGGGCTCAACGACGGCGCCGCGGCGATGCTCGTCGCGTCGGAGGCGGCCGCCGCGCGGCACGGGCTGACCCCGCGCGCGCGGATCGTGGCGATGGCGGTGGCGGGCGTGGCGCCGCGGGTAATGGGCGTCGGCCCGATCCAGGCGGTGCGCAAAGCATTGGCGGTCGGCGGGATCGGCATCGACCAGCTCGACCTGATCGAACTGAACGAGGCGTTCGCCGCGCAGGCGATCGCGGTGCTGCGCGATCTGGCCGTCGACCCCGCCGACTCGCGCGTCAATCCCAATGGCGGCGCGATCGCGCTGGGCCATCCGCTTGGCATGTCGGGCGCGCGCATCGTGATGACCGCGACCGAGCAGCTTCACCGCAGCGGTGGCCACTATGCGATGGCGTGCATGTGCATCGGCGTGGGACAGGGGATCGCGATGTTGATCGAGCGGGTCTAATCAGGCCGCGAACGCTACGATATCCCGATCGACGCCTGTTAAAGCCCGATGTCGATGCGGGGAGCGCGCGACCCCGGCTGCTGATTGACCGGACGATCGCCTAGAACGAGGTGCCCGTCCTATTGCGCGACACCGATCACAAGGAGATTGAGATCATTGACTGACTATCCGAAAGACGATCGCATCCCAGACGTACCTGTGAGCGACCGTTTCGACACTCTAATCGTCGGAGCCGGCCATGGCGGCGCACAGGCGGCGATCGCGCTGCGCCAGATCAAGTTCGAAGGCAGCGTCGCGCTGCTCGGCGAAGATTTCGATCTTCCCTACGAACGCCCGCCCTTGTCGAAGGATTATCTTGTCGGAGCGAAGACGTTCGAGCGGATCCTTATCCGTCCGCTCGGCTTCTGGCCCGAACGTCGGATCGACCTGCTGCTCGGCCGCCGCATCGATGCGGTCGATGCCAACGGGCATATCGTCACCCGCGCCGACGGAACCATGATCGGCTATAGCACGCTGATCTGGGCGGCGGGCGGCCACCCGCGTCGGCTGGCGTGCGAAGGCGGCGATCTCGAGGGGTCCACGCGGTGCGCACCCGCGTCGACGTGGATCAATTGCTGAACGAGCTAGACTATGCCGCCCGCATCGTCGTCATCGGCGGAGACTATATCGGCCTGGAAGCCGCCGCCGCTCTGCCCGAGTTCAGTAAGCAGGTGGCCGTCGTCGAGGCGCTCGACCGCGTCCTGGCACGGGTCGCCGGTGAACAACTGTCGTGTTTCTACAAGGCGGCACATCGCGCGCATGGGATAGATATCCTCCTGGCGACGGCGGTTTCCTCCCTCGAAGGCAACGGGCGCGTCACCGGCGTTCGGCTTACCAACGGCGACGTACTGCCGGCCGATATTGCGCTCGTAGGCATTGGCATCTTCATCGGCGCAGATCAGGCTGAGTTGGAGCGTGCGGACGTTGTGGATGCGCGCCAGCGTCTTGCTGCGGGCGTCCGCCATGTCAGCCGCCCAACACGCCGGTCAGTTCGGCGACCGTGTCATTCAGCAAGACGTTTTCGTCAGCGCCCTGGCGGATATATTCCATCACCGTGGGGTGGCCCGGTAAGGTACAGCTTTCAGCAGATGGTCGAGGAACTCCCAAGCCGTCCGCCTGTCAGCCTTATCGACCGCGAACTTGCTGGGACGGTCAATGCCGACGAATAAGTAGAGCGCGCCTTCGGCGGTCTGAACCTCGGCGATATTCATGTAGAAGAGGCCGATGGGGTAGCGCTTAAAGCGCTGACGCTTTGGTTTGTCGCTCTCGATGTCCGGCAGGCGGAAGATGACGTGCCGCGGCAAGCAGCGGTGCAGCGCTGACCGTGTCAGATGCAGGATCGTCGGCTGCAACGCATAGAGGCGATCGTCGAGCGGCAGTAATATGTGACGCCGGAATGCAATGACCCCTGCCTCCTTCGGTTAGGGTCGTGGAGTGAGGGCCTTCGGCCCGGTCTTCAGCTCCTCAACCGTTGCCCGCTTGCGCCATTTCGCCACCGTCTTCGGGTAAATCCACACCTCTCGGCTCAGCGCCGAGAGCGAAGTTTGCGATCAAGGTATTGCTGCTCGGACGGCGTTGCTTGGTCGTGGCGCTCCCGTGACGTACTTGTGCCATACGGCTTCCTTCCGTTCCAACGAAAAAATCGCACCATCAAACCGTGGGATAAAACACCTATGCCGCTATTGAGTGAGGTTCGGACTTTATAATATCTGCGACCGCACCTTCCAACGAACTGACATATCGGTCCGCGCCCAATACTTGCTGGATCGAAGTATCGCTGAGGGCTGCCTCCCCTTGTGGCCACAGGCCGACAACAATACGCGCGGTCGGAGCACGCGCGCGCAACCGTCGAACGAGGTAACGGAGCTTTGCCGGTGAGCCGGATACCTCCAGGTAGGAGACTGCGATCACATCGACTCCGGCAAGGTCCAACGTCTGAACGTTATCCCTTGAGACCGCGCTATTGGGGACACGCCGTGCTTGCACCCCCTGTTGGCCAAGCAACTGCGCAAGCATTGCGGTCACGGCGTCATCGAACGGACCATGCCCGGCAACGCAGGCAACCGTTTGGGCCGGTATCGTCCTATCAGATTCTGTTACTGCTAGCGTAGGCTGTAGGTCCTCGATCACGGACATCATCGATTTGGTCATCTGATCTGCGCCAGCCTGGTCGATCGTCCCACGCGCCTCATCCTCGACCGCCAGCTTCAATCCCTCGAGCACGACGCCGTCATAGTATTCTGTAAGAGAGCGGTCAGCGAGAAGCATCTCGGCTTGTGCCAAAGCCTCGTCCGGGTTCCGCGCCAGGATGCGCTGGTAGAAGCTTTCAACAGGTGTCAGCGCTGGTCTGTCACCCAGGAGGACGTCGAAGAACTCGAGGCTCTTCACATGGCGCCCCATGACCACCAGACATAGCGTCAGCGGTGTGGACATGATCAGCCCGATCGGCCCCCAAAGCCACGTCCAGAAGATCGCCGATACGATCACCGATACGGGCGAAAGGCCTGTCGAGTGGCCATAGAGCAATGGTTCGACGACGTAACCGGTAAGCGGCTCAATGATTACAAAGAGCGCTACGACTTCCAGCGTCATGCCCCAGCCTGGATCCACGGCCGCACCAAGCGCCGCAGGAGCCACTGCTGCCAGGAACGGCCCGATATAGGGTACGAAGCGCAGCAGCCCCGCCATCACGCCCCACATGGCCGGCGATGGTATGCCGATCAGCCATAGACCAAGGCCGATAACGACACCGAAGCACGTGTTTACGGCCAGCTGGGAAAGGAAGTACTTGCTGAGGCGCTGACCGGCGTCATCGATAGCACGCGTCGTGCGATGCAGGTCGCTCGATCCGAACACACGGATAAAGCGATCGCGTAGATCCTCCTTCTGCATCAGAACGAAGATCGCGACGATGAGTACGATGACCGTCGTTTCCAGCGGGCCTAGGATAGGTTCGAGAACCGTACGTGCGATCGCAAACGGCGACGTGCTGCCTTGGACGACTTCCACCGGAATAGGGCGGCGTTGGTCGGACGCTGTCACAACCGACGGTGTTGCCAGCGTTGGCGGCGCGGCACGTGGCCGGGCAGTTGGTCGCGAGCCCCCCAGTTCCTTCGTGATCGAGGCAAGGCGTGCAACAGCAAACCCCTGAACCCCCTGAACCTTGGCTTCGATGGTGCGGGCATATTGCGGCGCGTTCACAGTCAGCGACGCCGCCTGACTGCCGATGAGCGCGCCGAACAGACCCAGGAGACCCAGAGCTGCCATGACGGTCAAGATCACGGCAGGCGCCCGCCAAAGGCGCAGACGCTGTAACAGGTTCACGACGGGTGACAGAACGAACGAAAGCATCACCGCCAGGGTAATTGGTATGAGTACGTCTTGACCGAAATACAGGGCGGCAATGACAAGCGTACCGACCGCTACGCCGGCCAGCGTCTTGAGCTCTGGCGCTGAGGCTGATCGGATTTGTGCCGCACCAGGATTATCCGCGGGTGACTCGCGACTACCGGTCACTACATCGGTGTAGCCGGCTATGTTGTCAGGACTGCTCATACGAAAACCTTCTTGCCGGAGCTCGCGTATCGGTCACGTCGAGACCCGGCACGAGGTATTGCACAGTATCGCTATCCCGATGTCGGGACAGACAAAACCGAGAGGTTCGCGTCATGACGCACCTCTCGGATGAGAACACTATCGTCCAATGACGGACTTAAGACTTGAGCGCTTTCGCCATGTTGAGATGCGCTGCAACCGTAGGCGCCAAGCTCGCCGCGAACGTTTTCAACTGGGGCACGTCACCGGTTGCGGCATAACCCTTGAGCGTATCGAGCGTCTGTTGATGGCCCGCGACCTGGGCAGCTGCATACGCGGTGTCGAAATCAGCGCCCTGCTTGGTCTTCAGATCAGCAAGCTTCTGCTGCTGCTCGGCATTGAGCGCCGGGTTGGGCGTCAGGGCTGGCGAGAGCGTAGCCGTCAGAGCTTTCAGCTTGGCAGTCGAACCCTCATGGGCCGTGATCATCTGGCCAGCGAACTTCTTCACTGCAGCAGATGCACCGTTGGTTACGGCGAGCTTCGATGTCTCGATCTCGTATGCGTCGCTTGCAGCGGCCATGTTTACGAAAGCCTGGCCACCTGAGGCGGGTGTTGCCATGGCATCATTGGAACCAGCGGCGTTCACGTCCGTGGCGGTCGTGTTGGCATAGGTGCTGTTATCGACGGCGGTCGTATTTTCAGCCTTTTTGCCGCAGGCAGCCAAGGAGAGCGCTGCTACCGATACCAGTGCCAGGGTCTTCATAGTCATTATCGTCTCCATTCGGTCGTTCGTTGCTGCCAAGTCAACGCGTGCCTCGATGGGACCGTTCCACCCTTGCAACGAACTTCGGACCGATCGCAGGGCGTGTTCGTTCAACCTGTCTGCCGGCACCGCTGCCGGCCTTATCGGGACACGGCAATGAGCATCTTCAGCACGATCATGACCAAGGTTTTCCATCATAACGCTGCGCCCGCGGCTGCGCCAACTCAGGCTCCTGCCGCTGCACCCCAGGCGGCGCCACAGGCGGCGCCGGCTGCTGCCGCTCAGCCCGCCCCAGCAGCGCCTCAGCAGTCTGTCGATGTCGGTGCGGTCCTCAACGAGATGGCATCGATGAAAGATGGCGGCGGCAACTACCAGAGCTCGATTGTTGATCTCCTGAAGCTGCTCGACCTGGATTCCAGTCTGACAGCTCGCAAGGAACTTGCCAGCGAACTGAATGTCCATGCTGCAGACGACGGCTCTGCCGAACAGAACATCGCCCTTCATAAGGCTGTGATGCAAAAGCTTGCCGACAACGGCGGTATAGTTCCAGACAGCCTGCGCAATTAAGCGAGTCGGTCCGGAGGGAGCTGTACAAGCTGCAGCCCCCTCCAGATTTAGTTCGCCGTACTTACCCTTTGCGAGAATGATGAACAACATCATTCTCGCCCTTAATGCGCGGGCCCCGTTTCCGGAGGCGAAGTTGCCACCGTTCCCTGAGCAGCCTGTGCCGGAAGTGTCTGGCTACCGCGCGGCGGACCGTTTGGATCTTTTTGCAGGCTCTGAGCGACAAGCCAGCAAATCGTGATCACCAGCGCTACGATCATGATGAAGATGATGATCGCTACGGGGCCAGCCCGCTTGTTTCCTCGTCTCTGCACCGTACGCGTTCCTCAGAAATGTCAGCAGTCTCAATGGCATGCGGGCCGGCGATGCCGCGATCTGTTCCCGTCGTTCAAACCACCCGTTAAGCCAACACGGCAGCCTGATGGCGAACGGCGTTATCGACGCTCCCCAAAGACCGAGCCGAGAATACCGCCCAATCCGCCGCCAAGACCGCCACCGGGCGCTGCGCCCGCGGCTCCAGCACCGCCAAGGTTGCCAAGTACCGATCCAAGAATCCCACCAAGGCCACCCTGCTGTCCGCCGGAGCGCCCGGTCAGATGACCGACCACCAGCATGACCAGAATCGGCAGCATCTGCTTCAGCAGCTCAGGCGCCAGCCCGCTGCCTTGCGCAGCGTTGTTGGCGACTTCACGGCTACCGTCTTTCGATCCGAAGATACCGCCGAGAAGCTGATTACCTTGATCGATTTGCGTCGGCTCGTTGCCCAGCACATTGGAAGCAAGGTCCGCACCACCAAGTTCGTTTGCATGAGCATCCACTTGCGCCGTGTTGTTGCCCATGCCGCTAAGAACGGCGGGCAACAGGGCCGCGGCACCACGCTGAGCTTGATCACGCGGTATGCCAAGCTGAGCAGCAAGGGCATCGATGCCGCCATCTGGCAGTAAGTCGTTGAGGTTCATGTCAGCTTCCTTGTTTGATGGGTACCAACAGATGTCGGCGCCCATGGGTCCGGCTACCACTGCTTGGGCTTAGCCTTGGATTGGCAGGTCTTTTCAAAGGCGCGGCGCTCACTCAGCCATTTCGGTCGTACGAGAGCGGGGCGGTCGTCCCGAGAGCCAACTAAGCCCTCCGCCGATGGCCAGCAGCCCTGCCCCCATGATAGCCTTGTCGCGACGTCGCAGGAGAACGAGCCCGCCCGTAACGATGATGGACGGCACCATGCCGGCTCTGCCGAGACCTGCTATGCGCGCTACGCGCACGGCGATGCGGCTGGCCGCGTATTCCCTTAGTGTAGACGGCGTAGGCGGTGAGGCACGGGATACTTCTTCGTCACTGGACGAAGCCTGCGGGCCCGGTCCTGGCTGCGGCGCTACGTCGGGTCCGGACGCTACCGTGTCGGCCGCGTATGCACCGCGATCCCCCAGCGATTTGCTCGCTCCCTTGGTCGTGTCCTGCGTCGTCTGGCGTTCCAGTTCGCAATTGAACTCGGCGCCGAGCAACAGAATGTAGGCAGACAAATACAGCCAGGTCAGCAGAACGATCGCCGCGCCGAGCGATCCGTAGGTCGCATCGTAGCTGCCGAAGTTTGTCACGTAGAACCCGAAGCCCAGGGTAACGACCAGCCACAACACCGTCGTCAGTACCGAGCCGGGCGTCAGCCACGTCCACTTGGCCTCGTCTCGGTTTGGCGCGTAGCGGTAGAGCGTTGCAGCAGCTGCAGCGCCTATTCCGGCCATGACAATGCACGAGACGACCTTGCCCCCCAGAAGCAGCACGGCAGGCGCTGAGGGAAACAGCGTATCCAGACTTCCCATCGCCGCAATGGCGATGATCGCGAAGATCGCGATGAGGACCGCGCCGGCAGTGATGCCGAGCGCGATGAGGTTCAGCCGAATGAAGCTGCGTGTTTCCTCCTCGTCATAGGCGATGTTCAGCGAGGTGATGAGCGCGGTTGCGCCCTTCATCGCGCCGTACAACGCGATGGCGAGCGCAAGGAGGAGGCCGAACCCCTTCTTGCCGTCCGACGTCGTGACGACGTTGGCCAGCTGTTCACCGATGAGCTTGGCTGCATCGGTCGGCATGACCGAGGTCAGCGACTGGACGTTCTTCATGACCGTCTCAGGCGTCGCAACCAAGCCATAGCTCAGAACTACAGCGCCAAGCATGGGCACCATGGCGAGGACGCCGCAGAAAGCCACACCGGAGGCTACCAGACTGATGTTATCCTGGCCTGCCTCCTTCCATGCTCGAAGCGCAATGTCCTTCCAGCCTTTTGCCGGGATAGCCCAGGGACTGCCGGCATCGTGCCCCCTTGCGTCCGTCTTGCTCGTCTCAGTCATGCCTCGTCCCTTTACGCGTTTCTTGCACCTGGCATGCGATCGCCGTTTTCTCGGTAGACGCCAGTTTCGATACGATCCCTGATACGGGTTGCCTCAAGCCCCCACGGCTGGCGGCGCATCCTTGTCTGGATCTCGCCCATGTTGCTGATCGAGGAGACGCATGACTGGCGTCACCGTCAGCCCGTGCAGAACGATCGAGAACAGCACGACCAGTCCGAGAAGGCCCCAAAGGCGCTCAGCGGCATCCACGTGGATGTGGCTCAGCCCGTACGCCAGATAGTAGATCGATCCGACGCCGCGAATGCCGACGAAAGCGAGAGTCAGCTTCTCAGAGCGATCCGCCCGGTGACCGAACAGACCGATAAGGCCTGTGATCGGCCGGATGACCAGCAGGATCACGAGCGCGATGGCCACATCGGTCAGCGAAACCGACGCCAGGAGCCCGCTGACCAGCGCACCGCCAAACAGCAGCAGCAACACCATCATCGCCAGTCGCTCGATCTGCTCGGTTACGTCGTGCATGTCGTGATGAAAGTCGTGGGTCCGGTGCGTTCCCCGAAACGTCAGTGCTGTCACGAACACGGCAAGGAAGCCGTAGCAATGGATGAGTTCGGTAAAGCCGTAGGAGATGCAGGTCGCCGCCAGCGCGATCAGTCCGTCACCGGTCTGGGCGAGCTTGGTCTGTGCCGGGACATGAAAGGTTACCCACCCAAAGGCGCGGCCGATCAGCCATCCGGCACCCACGCCAGCACCGATCTCCCACAGGACCCGGTAACTCAGCCATTCGCCCAACACCGACTGATGTGTCCCGGCCGCGGCCGCCAGCATGATGGCGAGATGGACGAACGGAAACGCAAACCCATCGTTGAGCCCGGCTTCTGACGTCAGCCCGAACCGTACCTCGTCTTCGTCCTCACTCTTGGGTGGGCCGACCTGGATGTCGGCTGCGAGAACAGGATCCGTCGGCGCGAGGCTTGCCGCAAGCAGCAGCGCGATTGCCCATGGCAGTCCCATTCCCCATGCCGTCACTACGGTAATCGCAAGAATGCCTAGCGGCATTGTGATGGCGAGAAGCCGCCATGTAACCGCCCAGTCGCGCCATCGGAAAACGCGGTCGATCTTCAGGCCAGCGCCCATCAGCGCGATGATGACAACGAACTCTGTAAAACGTTCGGTGATCTCGGGGTGGAGAAGCGGCAGCGGCTTCAGCGTGACTTGCGGGAGCGAAAACAGTGCAGCACCGAGCGCGATGCACACGATTGGCAATGATAGCGGCAGCTTGCGGAGAGCCAGGGGCAACCACACGACAAGCGCGGTAAGCAGGCCAAAGCCGGTAAGAACAAGGATATATGTATCGGGAAACCCGGAAGCGGCGATCATTACGGGTTTTCCCGGTAGGTAACGAAATTTTGCCGCAGCAGCGCGCGCATCAGTCGACGTGAAATATTGCGCGAGAAAGGAGCGATGGCACTGCCACCGCTCCCAATCAGCTTACGAGCGGTCCGGGCCCTTGCCCTGCTCGATCTCGCCGCGACGTTCCTGTTCGACACCGTCGCGCTTCAGGCTCTCATTGCCGAACACGCTGCCAGCAGCCTGCTTGACGTTTCCAAGCGCCTCGTCGGCTATGCCCTTGGCCTTGCTGCCAGTGCCGTGATCGTTGCCGTAAGAACGGACGCGCGAAGAACCGTGGTCGAGATCACGGCGACCGTAGATCGACGACGTATTGGTTGGTGCCATGTCATCGCCAGACGTTGCAAACGCCCGATCCGGCGAAGCATCGAGACCATAGCTGGCAGCGGTTGCCGCAGCCTCGGCCGGCGCATAGTCCCAGCCCGATGACTGCCAGGATTCGGCGCGCTCGTCGATATCGACCGTGTTGGCTTCTTCAAGGATACTGACGGCTTCACCGACCGCATCGTCGTCAACGTCCGCCGTCAGGAGGTAACCGCCACGGCGGACGCCTTCTTCATAAGTATGACGGTCGTGGTCCGGCAAGAACGCGTTCTTGATCGATGCCCAGATACCGCGATCTTCATGCGTCGAGTGTGCGGTGTCGCTGTAACCGTCGCTGGACTTGTCATGAATGCGGATATGATCCGCATCGACGCGCGACTGCTTCAACCGCTCCTGTGCGGCTTCGGCATCGCTACGGTCATCAAATAACGCGGTGATGGTACGGGTCATAGATAGTCTCCAGATATGTCAATTAATTAGCGCGAGGTCACGACCAGCTCGGTGCGACGGTTCTCGGCCTGACCAGCCGTCGTCGCGTTGGTGTCGACGGGGTCTGCCTCACCGCCAGAGACGGTCTCGATGCGCGCGGCATCGATGCCCTGTGCGACCAGGCCGACTTTGACAGCGTCGGCGCGTGCCTTGCCAAAAGCGACATTGGCGGCTGCCGGCCCGCGAGCGTCGGCGTAGCCTGCGATGCGGACATGCGTATTACCGTACTGCTTGAGAACGGTAGCAATGGTCGCCACCTCCTGCGCGTCGCCGGGGCGCAGTGTGCTCTTTGCCGTATCGAAGGTCAGCTGCTCGAACTGGAATGTCCGCGGCGCAGCTTCGGTCCCACCCAGGTAGCTGCCAAGGCCAGGGGTACCGCCAAGTGCTGTTGCAGAGGCTGCACCTGGCGTCGTCGCTACGACTTCGGTCGGCGTCGGACTGGGCGCCGGTGCAACGGCGACGGTCTCGTCATGACCGCAGCGGCTTAGCGCCAAGAGCAACGCCAGGACGCCTGCCGCGAGCGCGATCCAGGCAAGCCAATTGGTTTTCTTCTTTTCGATGTGGATCGATCGCGGAGGCGCTCCGTCGGTTTTTTCTGGATCAGCCATTCTATTTCCCTCCTACCGCTGATGCGGCCCTGATTTGGTACCGACGCGTAACGACCAGAGCCGTTATTCGGGTTCCGCTTTTTCGGACCTATTGCTCCAAATCTATACGATATTGCGTAAGACGATTTTTGATTTTGGAGGGGGCGTCAAACCTTGGCAGTCCAAATCATATATCTCGCACCGGATTATCAGATATACCCAATATCAGAAAACAGATGCCGCATATTGATCTCGCGCAATACTGGCTCCTAAACCATTTTAATCACTTACCTTAGTCGCGAATAGACTTAGAGATTTTATCTCATTCAGTATTGATGCTTAGCAGTACAAAATATTGTCGCTTAAGAATGCATTGCAAAAGGAACGATGACGGCGATGAAATCGCTAATGCCTTCGAAGCACGATCGAAGGATTACGATAATGTTCATGCACAACAAGCGGCTGCAATACACGGTGCGTGTCGCAGAACCCAACCCGGTACTCGCATCGTTGATGCTCGAGCAATTTGGTGGGGCCGATGGCGAATTGGCGGCAGCAATGCGGTATTTTACGCAAGGCCTGGGTGAACTTGACGCGGGACGCAAGGATTTGCTGCTCGACATCGCGACGGAAGAGTTGAGCCATCTTGAAGTCATCGGCTCGATCGTTGCGATGCTCAACAAGGGTGCCAAGGCACAGCTTGCCGAGGCGTCGATGAAAGAGGCCGACCTCTACATGTCGATGACGTCGGGCGGTAACAGCCACACCCAGTCGCTGCTGTATGGCGGCGGTCCATCGCTGACCAACTCGTCCGGTGTTCCCTGGACTGCGGCATACGTCGACAGCCGCGGCGATCCGAGCTGTGATCTGCGCTCCAACATCGCCGCCGAAAGCCGCGCGAAGATCGTCTACGAGCGCCTGATCGCAATCACCGATGATCCCGGCATCAAGGATGCGCTCGGCTTTTTGATGACGCGCGAAGTCGCGCATCAGAAGTCGTTCGAGAAGGCGTTGTATGCGATGGAAGACAACTTCCCGTCGGGCAAGCTGCCTGGGATCGAGAAATATGCGAACCTGTACGTTAACACGTCGCAGGGTGAAGGCGACACGTCAGGCCCGTGGAATTCGGGCGATCAGTGGGAGCGTATCGACGATCTCGAGCAAACCATGCCGATCGACGAAGGTGATGGCACGGCATCAGTAAAGCTTACCAAGGACGATCAGGCGGTTGCCGATAAGCTGGCAGCACGAACTGCTTCTGATCCGTCAAGCGATCCGGAAACGGGCGTTGACCTTGGTGCAGGGCCAGGTGCCGGACTTATCACGGGCGAGGACCTTGGCGGCGCCAAGGACATTGCCGAAGCTACGGCGATGGCAAAGGCAATGTGACGGAGCGGGCCGGCATCGTTCGGTGCCGGCCCGACTGTTTTGCGTAGCGACGTCATTCTAGTTCGGCCGGGGCACGCATATTTTCTCTAGTCGCGAGGCAACACTACAAGCGGGCGATGCAACCAATCCGGCACGAACGCAATGTGAACTAGCGGTGCTCGTGTTATTTATAACGAAACGTGCGGCGGGACAGAAAATTAGCCGATCCGTTACATCTTGGGGGTTCAGCCGATAACGCGAATACGAGCTCTATTTGGTTAGCGTACTTGGCGACTAGAACCCCCTTACCCATAGCAAAGAATTCGTGCCTGCCGCCTATCAACGTATTCTCCCTGACCTTCTCGCCTGAGCTCCATAGGTGCTGCTTGACCTAGGTCATTTACCGATCAGAACCGGCCCGACAATCCACTCCGTCGGTCAGCGTAAGCTTCGTAACCGGTGTTCTATCGCAGAAAAATTTCGATGTGAAAATTGCATGGAACTCCCTCTTCATCTCAAACGGTATGCGGGAGCAATGTGGAGCTGACAGTGACCGACCTATCCCGCCGCAGCTTCACAGCTTGCCTATGGACTGGAAACATCGACCAATGACGGTAACGGACTTGAAGGGTGGCCAATCCCTTCGTCCCGGTGTTCGCCTGCTGCGTTTCAAGATGCCTACCCAGTCGTCTGGTCGGATCGGGCTATGGGCTGCGTTATCGTCCCGAACGGTCCGTAGCGCTTTACGTGACGATTTCGGAATCGCCGCGAGCTCGATCGCGTTTGCTGCCTTTTTGGCGATGATCCCGCTCGCAGGCGTCATTGCGGGTGTTTACGGCATGGTGGTTCCACCGACCGCCGTCGCCGACAATATGAACAGGATCGTCGCCATCCTTCCGGTCAGCGCGCAGCATTTGGTGGCCGCGAACCTAAACCGCGGACTCGTCAGCGGTCGCGGCGGGATCTTGACGCTAATATTGTCGCTCGGCATCGCTTTGTTCAGCGCACGTCGTGCGGGACGGTCGCTGCTTCACGGGATCAACCTTGCCTATCGGATCAAACGCGAGCGTCGCGGACTGCGTCGACAACTGGTGTCGACGATCGTAGTCCTGGGCTGCGCCGCGCTCGTACTGACCGCGCTTATCTCGCTGTCCATCCTCACTTTCCTCCAGAGCTATGTTCCCGACGGACTGCCAGGTGCCCGGTTAGCGTCTGCGATCACGCTGTTCGGTTCGCTGACGCTCGGCGCAGGTGGCGGTCTGATCGTGCTCTATCGCTATGCCCCGGCGTCGGAGGCGGTTCCGTGGCGCAGCGCCCTGCCCGGCACGATCGCCGGCGTCGCCCTGTGGCTGACCGCGACAATGATGTTTCGCGCCTATGTCGCGCGGTTCGCGCGCTTCGACGACACCTATGGCTCGCTGTCCGCAGTCGTGGTGCTGATGCTCTGGCTGATGGTGTCGGCCTGGGCCCTTCTACTCGGTGCGCGGCTTAATGCCGAAGCCATGCGCCATGCCGGCGAACACATAAAGGAACGTGCTGAATGACCGACATCCCCGTGCAGGAACGCTATCGCAACCGCCTGCTCGGCATCATCACGGCGATTCTGCTGATCGCCGCGCTGCGGATCGGCTTTGCGGTCATCATGCCGATCGCGTTTGCTGCAATCATTGTCGCCGCGCTTTGGCCGCTAAAACGCTGGCTGGCGCGGTTCATGCCCTCCTGGATCGCCTATACGCTGACCCTCCTGGCGCTGGTCACGATCCTCGGCGCGTTCGCCGCGGCGGTGTACCTTTCGGTCGGCCAGGTGATCGGCGCGGTTGCGTCGCAATGGGCAGGTCTTGAGCGCGGATATAACCACCTCGCCACTTGGGCGGCGGATCGCAGCGTGCCGATCGCCGGGACGATTAACCGGCAGCGGATCACGATGCTGGTCCAGATGCTGGCGAGCGGCGTCTACGCCTTCGTCACCTATGTCGGCTTTATCGGGATCGTGGTGATGCTCGGCCTGCCCGAAGTACCGCGGCTGCGGCGCAAGCTGTACGAGATGTTCGAAGGCGGTGCGCGACGGGACATGCTCGAAGTCGGCGAGGAGATTTCCGGCCAGATCCGCCGCTATCTCGGCACCACGCTTGCGACCAGCATCCTGACCGGCGTCGCATCGTCCCTATGGTCGTGGATGACGGGGCTCGAGCTGGTACTGGTCTGGGGTATCCTGAACTTCCTGCTCAACTTCGTCCCCGTCATCGGCAACATCGTCGGCATCATCCCTCCTGTGCTCTTTGCGTTCATCCAGTTCGGCGGGTGGCAGATGCCGTTACTGGTGTTCGCAGGATTCGTGGTTCTGCAGATGACGATCAGCAACGTCGTCTACCCGATCCTGCAGGGCAAACAGCTGTCGCTGTCGCCGCTCGCGATCATCGTTGCGATGACGTTCTGGAGCTGGGTATGGGGCATCGCCGGCGCGCTGATCGCGGTGCCGTTGACCGCGGCGATCGTGATGATCTGCGGCCAGTTCGATCGCAGCCGCTGGATCGCCAAGCTGCTGTCGTCATGATGATCAGAGACAACAACCGCTTAGAGGAGGCATCATGAGGCAATGGTCATGGATCCTGAAGCGGATCGTCCGGCAGATCTGGTTCCGCGCAGGAATCATTAGTCTGCTCAGCGTCGCGCTGGCGATCGTCGCTGGCCTTGTCACGCCGTATCTACCCTACACCTTCGATGCCGATATCGGGCAGCGATCGGTCGGTACGATCCTCCAGATCATGGCCTCCAGCATGCTGGCGGTCACGACCTTTTCCCTGACCGCGATGGTCAGCGCCTATTCCTCGGCGACGCAGCTCGCGACACCGCGCGCGACCCAGCTGATGGTCAGCGACCCGACATCGCAGAACGCGCTGTCGACCTTCCTCGGTGCCTTCGTGTTCTCGATGGTTGGTATCGTCGGGCTGAACACCAGCGCCTACGGCCATGACGGCCGGATCATCCTGTTCGCGGCGACGGTACTGATCATCCTGCTGGTGGTCGGCACGTTGTTGCGCTGGATCGGGCATATCACCGCCTTCGGACGAATGGCCGACGTGATCGACCGCGTCGAGGAGGCCGCTACCAACGCCATGCAGGAATTTGCCGCGCATCCGTATCTTGGTGGGCGGGCTCCTGTCGCCATCCCCGCCGACGCCGTGGCGCTGAGTGCTCCACAGACCGGCTATATCACGCATATCGACGTCGCCGCGCTCGGCACCATCGCCGACCGCCACGGTTTGACGGTCTATGTCGACGTCCTGCCCGGCGCGATGATACACCCCGCGCGGACGCTTCTGCGGGTCAAGGGGGAGGGGAACGACGCGATCCGGTCCGCCATGATCAAGACCTTCACGATCGAGCGACATCGCTCGTTCGATCAGGACCCGCGGCTGGGCCTGATCGCCTTGTCCGAGATCGCGAGCCGTGCGCTGGCCCCTGCGACCAACGATCCGGGCACGGGGATCGAAGTCCTCAATGCCTTGCTTCGCGTGTTCCTGACGCTTCGGCCAAGCGCAGCGAACGTCGAGGACGCGGTCGCAACCCATCCGGTCCACATTGGCATGCCGACGATGGACGATATGCTGACGGACGCGTTCGGGCCGATCCTTCGCGAAGGCCTTGAGGAGATCGAAGTATCTTTGCGGCTGACAGCTACGCTGGCGGCGCTGCACGCGAACCTGCCTGATTCGCAGGCTGCGATCGAACGCTGGGCGCACCGCCACGAAAAGCGGGTGACGACCACCATCACGGATCCTGACGATCTGACGGCCTTCGATACGGCTTACAGGAAGCTCTGGCGTGCTTGAGGCTGGGGCATAATCCCCGATTGCCGGGCAACCCCTTCGAAATACGGCGTCACCAGCAGATGCGGCATTGCCAGTGCCGCGATGCCGGCAAACAGCGAACGCATGCCCGAAGGGTCCCATCGCAGCAGCAACCCGCCCACGATCCCCACCAGCGTCACGGCCGCGACGAGGACCGGAGCCGTGGTACGGAGGTACGCGGTGGTCGTGACGCACTGCAAGCGATCACGACGCTCTTTCGTCTGTGGCACCGCGTGCAGCACGAGGAACCCCACCGAAAACCCGACGAGCGGGGGTAGAACCAGAAGTGCCGTCGTTCCAACCAGGAGACGTCGATCGTGACGCGCCATGCCGATGATCGCGAGGCAGCCGGCGGCTATGCCACCGGCAATCGCCAGACTGCTGACTATGGTCGGCAGACTTGACGCTTGAACGCCGGCAGAATGTAGAATGCGGGTCAGGCTCGCCGCATGCAGCGTCGCAGGGGTGGCAACCAGGCTTATGCCGCGGGCCATCCTCTCGAACGGCCGGTTTGCCGGGGCATCCTCAAGGCCGAAATGGACTGCGGATGCCAGCAGGAATGCGGGAAGTGCGATCGCGGGATCGACGATCTACCACCAGAGACAGACCAGTAGCGCAGAGACGTACAGTGCCAGGAATGTCGGGCGTCGCTGGTGCTCGATGATTTCAAGATCGCTGGCGCCGTGCACTATGCCGACGATGCCGACCGCCATGGCTGCGAACCCAAGCTGCACGGTGAGCGAGCACAATGTTGCGATCAATGCCGCCCCGAAAAGGAGGCCCCAGCCAAGGGCCGGGGCGCGTCGTGTCATGCCCGGCAGCCGCGGTCGTCGGCATGCTGCGCCAACGCCTTGTCGAGATTGGCCGCCGCGTAGAACGCGTAGACGACCTTCGCGATGACATCCATGATCAGGAATGCCCAGACCGATGCGGGATCAGTGATCAGCTTTAGACCTTCCGGCCCGACCAGGAAGACGATGGGATAGAGGAACCAGATCACGGTCAGGAAGATGAGCTTCTTGGCGTAAGCCGTGCCCAACGCCGCACCGCGGTTGACGGCCTGTGACCGCAACGGACCCCAGAGCAGATACAGCACGCCGAGAAACGCGACGCAGGACCATCCGTACCAGATCCATTTCGCCAGCGTTGGGGCGGCAAGCGACGATATCAGGCCTGTGACGATCATCAAAACATCGAGGACGATTACCGATGTCAGATACCCGCTGACTTCACCGGTCTTTCCGTGCTCGTGGAACGCCAGCAGCACCAGCCCGGACAATAGTATCGGCGTCGTTACCGACCAATCGACATAGCGTGCGAGATAGGTCGCCGAGCCGTCGCTGTTGATCAGCGTGCCGATCCCAAAGGCCATTGCGAGATACGCGGTTGCCGCGATGAACGGAACGCTGGCGTGCAGGAGCGTATGATGACCCGACGGATGCGTCTTCTTACCCGTCGCGTATATCGCCAGCGCCGCGACCGACATCACGCTGAAGCCGATCAGAAAAGCGGTTTGATCCACGAGGGAGCCCCCTATCATGAGGACGACCCGGCGCCGACCTTAAGCCCCTAACATCGCTCACATGTTTTGGGTCCTAGCTCGCGATAAGTTCATGGATGCGTCATGTTTGGCGACGTCGAGACAGACTGAAGCTTACGCCTTCGGGAAGTGCACAGCCGCACGAAGCCCTGGCGCATTGTCACTCAGCTTCAGCGAGGCGCCATGAACGCGGGCGGCGACCCGCGCGATGCTGAGACCAAGGCCACTGCCTTCGGAATGACGGCTGGTGTCGAGCCGAGCGAAGCGCGTCATGGCATGCTCGCGCTGGTTGGCCGGTATACCCGGTCCCGTATCCGCCACGACGAGCGTGACCCCATCGAGCCCGCGCGAAAGCGTCACCCGGATCGACCCGCCGGGCGGCGTGTACTTGATCGCGTTGTCGAGCAGATTGGCGACGATCTGCCCCAACAGCGAACGAACGCCGCCTACCGTCACCAGCGTGGTTTCGATCGCAAGGTTCAGACCATGATCGTCTGCCAAGGGTTCGAACAACTCGACGGCCTCGATCACAATCGCCGTCAAATCGACCGGAACGAACTCGCTGGCCATCGTCGTCTCCGCCCGGGCCAGTCGAAGCGTATCGTCGATCGTCCGGAGCAAGGCATCGAGATCTCCGCGCATATCCGCTGTCGCATCATTTTGATCCCCGCCAAGGGCCGCAAGCTCGATGCGGGACCGGATTCGCGTCAGCGGCGTCTTCAGATCATGAGCAAGCGCATCGGTCGCGGTTCGCAGCGAATCCACGAGGCGTTCGATCTCCGCAAAGCTATGGTTCAGTGTCGCTGCAAGGCGGTCATATTCATCGCCTCGCCCCGTCACGGGCAAGCGCTCGTCCAGATGCCCGGCGCGAAAACGATCGCCGGCGGTGCTGGCTGCATCGAGGAAGGCAAGCCCGCGCCGGCTGTACCAGAAGCCGAACAGCAGGCCGATCACGCCGGTAGCCATCAGCGACCAGGCAAGTGCGGAGATATAACGATCGCGCAGCAGGCGGCGATCGTCCGAAAGGCTGCCGACGAGCAGTCGATAGTCGTTGCCGAGAAGAACCGTCCGCGCGGAGACCTGTCGCTCGATGACCGTGCCCCGCGTCGTCGCGACCTGCGTATTGAACGTACGATACCCGGTACGGTCGATTTCACTGGGCCATTTTGCCAGGTTTCCCGCGACCGGCTGGCCCGAAGCGTCGGTCATGAGATAAATGAAGTCTGTAACGCGCGGGCGCCCGACCGAACGGGACACGGACTGTGCGACGGCAAATGGCCCCTCGCTCTGATATCGCTCGATAAGCCCTGCCGTCTCGTCGTCGACCGCTGCCTGCGCGCGGGCGTCGAGCAGGCGTACCGTCTGGACATATTGTACGCTCAGGGCGATCCCGGTCGCGATCAACGCGATCAGCGTGATCCAGAGCGCACCGCGCAGAGCGGCTGTCGACGGCCAGCGCATCGTCAGACAGCATCCAGCCTATAGCCCGAGCCGCGGACGGTTCGGATCATCGGACTATCGTCTGGACCGTCGATCTCGGCACGCAGGCGGCTGACATGGACGTCGACGACGTTCGTCCCCGGATCGAAATTGTAATCCCAGATCGCCTCGATCAGCATCGTCCGCGTCACCACCTGCCCGGCATGGCGAGTCAGATAGTCGAGCAGCTGATACTCCTTGTTGAGCAGTTCTATACGTCGGCCGTTGCGCATGGCCGTGCGGCCGAGCAGGTCGAGCGTCAACGAGCCCGTCTGGCGGGTACCTTGCGTCGCGTCGGTGTCGCTGTGGCGACGGACTATCGCCTCCAGGCGCGCAACGAGCTCGCCAAACGAGAAGGGCTTGGCCAGGTAATCGTCGCTACCGGCCTGAAGGCCCGCGATCCTATCGTCCACCTGCCCCAGCGCAGATAGAAGCAGTACCGGCGTCCGATCTCCTTTCGCACGCAATGCCTTCAGCACCGACAGTCCATCGAGCTCGGGCAGGTTCCGGTCGAGAATGATCGCGTCATATCGGCCAACGATTGCCGCGGTGAGGCCATCGACGCCGGTGGTAGCGTGATCGGACACGTGGCCAAGCTCCATCAGCCCGCGGCGAACATAGTCTGCGGTCTGTACATCGTCTTCGATCAGAAGCAGCTTCAAGGTCGGACCGTTCCATTCGAGGTGTCAGGGAGCGGACGCGTGTACCGCCCCCCGGTTCCATGGGCTCAGGACTGGCCTATCGCTTCGCCTGCGATGCGCAGGTTTAGGGAAACCTCGCCACCGTCACGCAGCACCTGCGTCGGAACGATCGAACCTATCCGAGCCTCCGCTACGGCGCGGGCAAGGTCGTGCCCGTTATCGACCGGCTTCGATCCGAAGCGCCGAACGACGTCGCCACGTTGCAGGCCAGACAGCGCTGCTGCTCCGCCCTCTTCGACCTCGGCGATCAACGCGCCCTTGGTGGCGTTCGAACCCATCTCGCTCGCGATCTCCGGTCTCAGGTCCTGTAACGAGACGCCAATCCTGCCGCGCGAGACGTGGCCGGTTTGCGCAATCTGAAGCGCGACCTTCCGCGCCATGGCGGCAGGTATCGCAAACCCAATGCCCACGTTGCCGCCAGTCGGGGAGAAGATCGCGGTGTTCACACCGACGACCCGGCCCGCGCTATCGAACAGCGGACCACCCGAGTTGCCGCTGTTGATCGCAGCATCGACCTGCAGAAAATCGTCATAAGGCCCCGCCCCGATTTCTCGCCCACGTGCCGATACGATGCCTGATGTCACGGTGTTTCCAAGGCCGAACGGACTGCCAACGGCAAACACGCTTTCTCCAACGCGAATATGGTCGCTGTCGCCCCATTTGATTGGGGTGAACTTACCCTGCCCTTCGATCTTCACCACAGCGAAATCGATCTTGGGATCACGCCCCAAGACGCGACCGGCGAACTCGCGGCCGTCCGACATCTGGACGGTGACGCGGTCGGCGCCGTTGACGACATGGTTGTTCGTGATGACGAACCCGGATGCATCGACGATGAACCCCGAGCCTAGCGATCCGCGCTGCGGGGCTTGCTGCTGTTGCGGCGCCTCGGATTGCCCACGGCGATCTTGCATGCCGAACCCGAACAGCTGTCCTAGTCGATCGGCCAGTTCGCTGTCATCCGATCCGAACTGCGTCGGTTCGAATTGCTGCTCCTGCGCCGATGCGGGTTTGACCTGTATCTGAACGACGCTCGGTCCGACGGCTTCGACCATGTCCGCCAGCGAGGCGTGGACACCGGTCGCCGCCACGGCAACGGGGCCGGGTGCGGTGAACCGCTCGGCGATGCTGGTGCGACCGTCGTCCGCGGCGATCGCCCCGCCTGCGACACCGACGAGTGCCGTGGTTCCCAGAGCGACGGCAGCGATCAGCGGGCGTACGGTCAGGCGACGGTTGAGTATCACGGTCTTTGTCCTTGTCCTGTGAGGATATGCTCCCTTTGGAACCGGACGATGAGCGCCGCCTGTTGCGAATATTAAATCGGTGTAACGTTAAAGCGTCCATCGGAGCTGTGACTGGAAGAATTACGGGCTACTCGCTTAGCGCCGCGAACCCCAAGACACTGTTCACCATAAACACCAAACTGCCCTTTAACCGCTACGCTTCTCCGAACAACTCGCGCTGGGACTTGTCCAGCTCCTCGGCATAGCGTCGTCGAACGTGAGATTCCGACAGGACGCCAAGTACATCGCCATCTTCTGTGACAATGGCCATTTCGTCTGCACCCGCTACGTCGAAGGCGGACATAACGGCCTTTATGTCGGCGTCAGGTGACAAAACCTCTTCCCGGTGGATCGCTAGCGTACCGACCAGATCGGACAACGCGACACCTTCGGCAAAGGCGCTGGCGGTCTGGACCACGCCGGCGTAGCGATCCTGCTCATCGACCACGACGACGCGACTGGTCGATCCCAAAGGAAACAGGCGGCGAAACTCGGCGACGGTGATCCGTGCAGAGGTCGGCCGTTCCACCTTTCGCATCATGCGTCCGGCGGTCAGCATCCGGACCCAGCCTACGTCGCGGGCACTCTTGATCGTCTCGCCACGAAGGTGAAGCCGCCAAGTTGAAAACGAGTAGCCGAACGTCTCGCGGACAATGGTGGAAGACACCAGCGACGCGGCAATCGTTGCGCCAGCGAGCGAGAAATCATGCGTCGCCTCCAGCACGAGCATGGCCATCGTCATTGGTCCGCCAACGACCGCGACCGCCAGTGCCGCCATTCCAACCAGCGCGGCATTCTCAGGGCCGACCAGCGTTTGACCGGCAATCCACCCTAAACCGCCTGCATAAATCTGGCCGAGCAGGCTGCCGAGGAATAACGAGGCAAAGAACAGCCCGCCGCGAAAACCAAAGCCGAGCGAGATAACCGAAGCGGTACTCTTCATGATCAGAATAGCGGCAAGGATCGTGAGAGGGACACCATATTCAAGGTCGATGTGCAGGGCACCGTGGCCTGCGGAGAGGACCTGCGGCGTCAGCCATGCGAAAGGGATCAGCAGCACGCCCCCGATGATCGGCCGCCAACCCATGCGGACGGGTATGCGGCGTGTCAGTGCCTCGACCTCGGCAACCGCACGCATCAGGAGGATGCCGAATGCCGCGGCGACGGCGCCAAGACCGGCGTAGATGAGGTAATGGTGCGTCTGCACATGTTCGGCAACAGTCGCGTTGACCAGATACGGCTCGGCGCCGAACGCTTGAGCAACGAGCACGCCAGACAGTGATGCCGCGGCGACGGGCGCGATCGCAGCGGGCGTGTAAGCGCCAATGACGATCTCGAACGCGTAGAACGCGCCGGCCAACGGTGCGCCGAAGGCTCCTGCGATCGCGGCCCCCGTGCCTGCGCCAACCAGTATCCGGAGGTCGGCACGTCGCAGCCGGAACCATCCGCCCGCGATCGAGGCGACGACACCGCCAAGCTGGGCATAAGCCGCCTCAAGCCCCACCGATGCGCCGAAACCATTTGAGATTATCGTCTGACCAGAGATGACGAGGCTGTCGCTCCTCGACATACGACCGCCATGCAATGCATTCGCCTCGACGGCGTCGACCATGTGTCGCGTGCGCGCCTTCGTGATCCAGGAGAAGAGGACCAGCACAATACCGCCGAGTGGCAAAGCGAGCAGCGCAAACAAAGGTATTGCCGGAGTCGCGCTCAATCGCTGACCGCTCGGAAGAGCAAAAAGCAGATGTTGGATCGTCCGTGCTATCGCGCCCTGAACGACGCTCAGCAAACCGGCAGCACCACCGATCGCGACCGCCAGCAGGATCAGGACCGCTTCGCTCGCGCGCAGACGCTGGCGCATCCATGACGTCGCCGAGCGTATGGCTGTAACGTCCACGCTCACGAGCCTCTGGTCCGAAACACCGCGTTGCAATTCACTCGGAGTCACGCAGTAGCGCGGCGAACAGGACCAGAGCGATGGCGCCACTCAGGATCCACAGGAGCAGGGAACCGATCCACGTCGTCGCCCATCCGGCACCGGTGATGCTCGCCAGCAACACAACGATGAGCAACGGTACGAAGAGAGGAGAGCGAGGCAGACGCATGGCACCGGTTAAACCCAAGTCATCGTCCCGGCTAGGCCGATCTCGGCGGTCGAGATCTCGCGGGAGACGGATTCAACATCCTGGGCCCAGCCGAGTGCGTTGCGGGTCGAAGTCAAGCTGATCCGGTTCCGCTTCACGGATTGGCGGTTACAAGACCCGAAAAGGGAAGTGTCGTTGTCATTTGAATTGCTCTGTCGCCGTGCTGGCATCGTTGCCGGTCTATCTGGCCTTGCGGCGTGTGTCTCTGCCGGTCGAGAGCCTGTCTCGCCCGCATCCGTACCAATCACCGTTCAGACGACCACCCCCGCTCGAACATCGCCAAAGCCGGTTCCATTCCAAGCCCAACCATCGGCCGACCTGCTCAACGCTGTCCAGGCGTTGGGCGCCAGCTTCAAGGGTGAGGTTGGCATCAGCGTCCGCGATATCGACGAGGGTTGGGTTGTAGCCTGGGAGGGGGGATAGCCCGCGCCCGCAGCAGAGCGTGAGCAAGTTCTGGATTGCCATCGCGGTCATGGATGCGGTCGACCGGGGCCGGTTGTCACTCGGCGATCCGGTGACGGTCACAAAATCCGATCTTACCGTGTTCCACCAGCCGATCCGGACGCTAGTCGGCCCGGGCGGCTACAGGACGACGATCGGCGAGTTGCTGCGTGGGGTGATGACGCGTAGCGACAACACCTGCAACGACGTACTTTTGTGGCGCGTCGGCGGCCCCGCAGCGATCAACCGCATGCTCGGTGAAGAGCAGATAGCGGGCGTCAAGTTCGGGCCAGGGGAGCGGCAGTTGCAGGCTCGTACGGCGGGACTGGAATAGGCTGGTGGCTGGGGGTTCCTCCAGGCGCGTGCAGCCATGACCTATGTAGTGCGCGACAAGGCGCTGCGCAGGTATCTTGCGGCGCCGCCCGACGGCGCTTCTGCCAACGGCGTGACTCTGGGGCTGTCGCTTTTGACTCAGGGCAAGCTGCTAAGCTCACGCTCGACCGCCGCGTTGCTGACCTTGATGCGCTCCAGCAAGACCGGCCCGCTTCGTCTGAAATCGGGCCTCCGCCCCGGCTGGACGCTCGCACACAAGACGGGGACGGGCCAGGACCTTGGCACCCTGTCGACCGGGTATAACGACGTCGGATTGCTCGTCGCCCCCGACGGGCATCGCTATGCAGTTGCCGTGATGATGCGAACACCCGGCAACCTATACCGGTACGGATGCGGCTGATGGGCGACGTGACACGGGCAGTAGTGGCGGCTGCGGGCCGGTGATCGTGGAATGCTGCTGATTTGCGCGTTCTGGCTCGGCTAATCGCTAGTGATCAGCAGCGCCCACGGTGGTAACGTTCCAGGTCGCGAGCGTCTTACCCGTGCGGGGGTTGTCGATCGCCACCTCGTCCATCGTTACGCCAACAACGCAGATCGGGCGCTGCTCGGCCCCGGCAGGCTGACGACAGAACACCGGCCCCTGCCCCGGTATATTGGCGATCCGACCGGCGATTCGGATCTGAAAACCTTGCTCCGGCTGAAGTTCGTCAGGTTGCATGCGGAAGACCGTTTCATACGGCTTGCCGATCCGCTGCCCCTGTCGCACGCCGTCGCCGTCGCCGTCGAAGAATTGGGCGATCGCCAACGTCTGCCCCGGTAGCGTCACTGCATCCGTTCCAGCTGGTGCGGGATTATCCTGCATTGTTGGACAGGCCTCACTCCCCGTCCAGGGTCGGGGAATCCAGAACCCCTCGACGGCAGCCTGTGGGGTCGCGTGACCCAGAGCGTCGAGGATGTCAGTCCTGGTCCAAACGACCGGAGCGACGTGAACGCGTAGCGCCTTGGCCGTCTCGTCATAATGCCAGCGCATCGCGGCATCGCTTCCCGCATCGGCCGGTCCCCGACAACCGAACGGAAGCCGGAGTTCGAAGCGTTGCCCAGCAGTGTCGGCGATAGCCTTGGGCATGGCTTGCCCCGAGGCGACCGCATCTGCCCCCAGTGCTGCGAGCCCCATGATATCGGCACGGCCCAACACCGGATTGCCAGGCGTCGGGGGCGCGACCGGTTCGCGCGCAACTACAGGAGCGGCGGCCACCGGTTTGGCGGCAACCGGCTCGCCGCTGCGCGGTGACGTTCCGCGCCCAATGAGAAATCCGGTCCCGCCAACAGCTAAAGCGGCAGCAATACCGCCGGCGAGAGCAAGACGACTTTTCCGCAAGGTGGGCTCATCCATGACCGACCGATAGCAAAACCGGTCAAATTCGCATACCCGGTTGCAATGCCTACGACCCACATCGCAATGGCCATATTGCCCTGCCGTTGCAGCGCCTTCGTCTCGCGGAGGCATGCATGACAGTCGATCAGGTCCTGACCCTGGTCGTCCTGGTCGCAGTCGTCGCGGCGCTGATCTGGGACAAGGTGCGCTCCGACGTCGTGGCACTGAGCGGCGCTGCCGTCCTGCTGATCACAGGTGTCGTGCGCCCGATCGAGGTGCAGGGCGCCTTTGCCAGCCCCGCGATCGTCGCGCTCGCCTCATTATTCGTCATCGCCTATGCGCTCGAACTGTCTGGTCTGCTCGATTGCGCGATCGACGCTGCGGTGAAGACGTGCAAACGCCTGGGATCGGCTGGCATCTGGCTGATGCTGGGCGCGATCGGTGTGGTATCCTGCTTCCTCAACAGCACTCCGATCGTCGTTCTGGGGGCACCGGTGGTACGCGACGTCGCCACCGCGTTGAAACTGCCACCCAAACGCTATCTGATGCCGCTATCCTACATCACGGTTCTGACAGGCTGCTGCACGCTCATCGGCACGTCGACCAACCTGCTGGTCGACGACATGGCCCGAGTGGCGGGACAACCGCGCTTCGGCATGTTCGAGATCACGCCGGTCGGGCTACCGATGGCGCTGGCGGGCGGCATCTACCTTTTCCTGTTCTCGGGCAAACTCATGCGCGGCAGCCTCGCTGACCCGGCGACGGTCGCATCAGCGTGCGAGATCGATGTGCCGGGCGCGCAGGTGGGCGACTCGTCGCTGTTCGCGGAGCATCGTCCGTTCCAGCCCGTAAAGGCGACGATCGCTCTCGGAGTCTTCGTCGGTGCGATTGCGATTGCCGCGGCAGGGCTTGCGCCGATCGCCGCTTCCGCCCTTGCAGGTGCTGTGTTGCTGATCCTGTTGCGAGTCATCACCGCGGACGAAGCCTATGGCGGCCTGCGGCCGCAAATCCTGATCCTGATCGCCGGCATGGTCGTGATCGGGATGGCGATGGAGCAGAGCGGTCTCGCCGCCCAAGCGACCGGGGCACTGGTCGGATCGATGCAGGAGTTCGGCCCGCTGACCGCGCTGATCGTGCTCTACGGCATAACCATGGTGCTGACCGAATTGCTGTCCAATGCCACAGTTGCTGTGCTGGTTACACCGATCGCGGTGGCGCTGGCGGAAAGTCTTGGCGTCAATCCGCGCCCTTTCCTTGTCGCGGTGATGATGGCGGGCAGCGCCGCGTTTGCGACGCCGTTCGGTTACCAAACGAACGTCATCGTCTATCAGATGGGCGGATATCGCTACATGGACTTCGTGAAGGTCGGCTTGCCGCTCAACCTCATCACCTATGCCGTTGCGATCACAGCTATCCAGATGTTTTTTCCCTTTTGAGCGGGTGACATGCGGATAGTCCTCGCCATCTTGATCTTTGCCGGTTTGATGATCTTCGTTACTGGACTTGGTATCTTCGGATCCAACAAGAGGTGGATCAGGATCTGAGCTTCTCTGCGAGTCCAGATACTTGCAGGCTGGTGCTGACTGGCGGCCCGCGGCTCCGGTTGAATATTTACGTGGGCCGCAGCATTGTCGTGCTATGCGCGAAAGCCGAAGCGTCCGGTCCGCCGGGGTAAACATTCTTTAATAGAGAAGCGTTCCCGTCCTACGGATCTCGATCAGACTTCATCTCGCCGCTGGATGCTTCATGTATATATTTGAAGCTGATGCCCGATCATGTGCATCTGACGACCGTAATGGATTGCGACACGCTATGAGACAAAGGTTGCAAACGCAAAACGGCTGCCCTCATATCGCTAGCGGAATCCAGTGGACCATCGGTGCTTATTTCAGCCAGGCGAACGCATCGAACTCGCGTGCGAAGACAGTGCGGGCAGCACGCTTGTAAACTTTGTGCCCAGCGTCGCCGTTGGTAAGGACCACGACCGCCGCGCCCGACGCGAGGTCCACGACGAACAGGTTCGCGACGCCGTCGTTGGCACCCCAGTGCCAAGCGAAACGCCGCCCGGCACCACTCTCCATCCCCCAGCCCAGACCCCAGTCGAGCGTTCCCTTCACCCGAATTGTCTTCGTCGAAAGTGCCGGGTAGCGCTGCGCGAAAGCCAGGAATCGCGCATAGTCGCTGGCGGTGGTCCACAATCCGGCGGCCATGTTGGGCGTCATGAATATGGGCATCGCCGGTTTGCCAAGTGCGATGGCCGCCTTCTCCCGTTCGTCTAGCGTCCAACGCTCGACTGGCTTCGGCAGGCCGGCATCGCGACGCATCGCATAGCCCGCTGGGCCTTTGTCGACGAGTACACCACCGCCTCCGTCGTGCGCCCACGCGACTGCCGGCTCGCCGCCCCGCGCCCATCCATAGGTGCTTCGGCCCATTCCTGCGGGTCGCAGGACCCGCGTCTCCACCACACGAGCGGCGGTCTGGCCTGAAACTGCCTCGACCAACCGGCCGAGGAGGACAAAACCCTCGCCTGAGTAGCGGAATCGCGTGCCGGGAGGGAACGCGGCAGTTAATGGCTCGCCCGCTTCGTCGCGCCAATTGGGCAGGCCGCTTGAGTGAGAGAGCAGGTGGCGAGGCGTGATCGACCGCGTCACGCCATCGTCAGTGAACGCGACATGCTTGGCCACCGGTCGATCCAGATCGATCAGGCCCTCCCGCACCATGTCGTGGACCGCGACCGCCAGAACCACCTTTGACAGCGATGCCGCTTCGAACAGAGTATCGGGTGTCGCAAGTACCGCATTTGCCTTTGCATAGCCGACCGTACCGGAAGAGATCGTGCCGGAGTCGTCCAGCATTGCCCAGCTCGCACCCGGTACGGACGCCAAGTCTATCCAGGTCGGCAAGTTGGCAAGAGTGCCGGACGTCGTTGCCGTTGCCGCACCCGCCGCAACGGCCATGGCGAGCGTCCCAAGGCACGGGGCAGCGAGCATTGTCCGCCTGGACACCAAATCCATTCTCAAACTCCCGTCAGCAACCTGCTCATCGGCATACAGGGGCGACGCGCCTAGGCTAGCCAAGACCACCGCCGCGATAAACCTTTGAATGATCCGCGTCGGCGGCGATCCGGAGCAGATGCCGATCCCTAAGTTGCGACTTCAGCAAACCGGCCATCCGTTCATGTTAGCTGGGGCGCTCGCTTACGCGCGGCGATCGAAAACCGCAGCTGAGGCCCGTGAATAGATGTAACCGGTGGTGCAGCGGCAACATGACAAAAATTAAAATTGCTAGTGTTGAAGCACACGTCGATAGAATCCGCAAAGACTAGATAAGGAGATATTATGGCAATCGGTCGGTGCGTAGTGGTGAGTGGCGCGGAGAGCGGAATTGGCGCCGCTTGCGCAATCGCGTTTGGTGCACTGGGCGACCGGGTCGTGGCGCTATTCCACGATGCTAATCATGACGGGAGCGACACAGTCGCCAAGGTAAAGGCGGCCGGCGGCGAGGCCATTGCGGTCCAGTGCAACGTCGGCGACGAGGCATCGGTGGAGGCGGCCTTCGCGGCTGCGGAGCGGGCGTTCGGGCTCGCGACCGTGCTCATCAACTCCGCCGGGATCAACATGGCGGGTGTACCGGTACGGCAAATGACGATGCCACAGTGGCAGCGCATGCTGAACACCGACCTGACCGGCGCATTCCTGACCTCACGCCGATTTGTACGCGCCCGGCCCGCGAACACGCCCGGCTCGATCATACACATCTCGTCGATCCACGCCTATGCGGTGCGAGCCGGCGGCGCCGATTACTGCGCGGCCAAGGGCGGCCTTACCAATCTGATTGAGACCCTCGCGATAGAGGAAGCGCCTAACCGCATCCGCGTCAACGCGATCGAGCCTGGCATGATACTGACACCGATGAACGAGCGCGCCAGCACCGATCCGGTCTATCGCAAGACGCTGGAACGCAACATCCCGATGGATCGGGCGGGAAGACCTGAGGAAGTCGGCGATCTCGCCGTCTTTCTCGCCTCGGACAAGGCGTCTTACATCACTGGCGCGCGGATCGTGATCGACGGTGGACTTTCGTTGATGCAGGCGCTCGGCGCGTGATTGGGGGCAAGCCTACGCAACCATTCTCGATCGCCGGCGCTACTGGCCAGTCGGAGATCGCGCCTGGAGTGCCGATCGTCCGCTCGCGCCTGCCCGCCGACAGCGTGACCGGGGACCGCAAGGTCCTAGTCTATCCGTCGTCGGGATCGGTCGACTTCAACGTGCAGGAACTGCAGGACATTCAGGTCGTAGGCCCGCCGTCGCTGATGGCCCGTGACCTGATGAGCCCGTATGTCTGGTTGGAGCCGGACGGCCAGTTTGGCATTATGGTACGCGCTGTGACGCGTCCGGGCAAGCCGATGACCGACACCGGCATCATCTGGGCCGGCTGGAGCGATGACGGTGTAAATTTCGCTATGCTTGACCAACCTTCCATCCTGCCTGGCAGATCCAGCGAAAAGGATGCGGGCGGCGTTGAAGATCCTACTGTAATTAAATTGGAGGACGGCAGCTACGTCGTCTATTACACCGGCGTCGAGGCCGACATGGCACACGGCGAGATGTTCTACGCCGCCGGGCCGAGCGTCGATAAATTGATTAAGACTGGCGTTGCGCTTGCTTCTACAAAATCGCTCGGCAATACAAAGGAAGCCACGGTAGATCGTGAAAAGGACGGGCGGTGGAGCCTGTTCTATGAATATGCTGCCGACGAGGCCAGCCGCGTCGGCCTGTCAATCGGCCCTAAGGTAGATGGGCCATGGGATGAGCAGCCGACACCGTTCATGCCGCGTGAGGACGGGTGGGACAATTGGCACTTATCGACCGGCCCAATGCTTCTCGACGATCCGGAAACCCCGGTAATGTTCTATAACGGCGCGACGCATGATGCGCGCTGGCGGATCGGTTGGGTGGCGTTCGACCGTAAGCTGACCCGCGTCGTCGACCGGTGCATCGAGCCGTTGATAACCCCACCGCCGGTGGCAGACCGGACGGCGAGTGACATCGCCTTTGCCGCCTCCGTCACCAGTCGCAACGGCGAGATCTGGTTGTACTATTCGCTCGAGGATCGGCGCCTATCGCGAGCCCGGCTCAAGCGGAGCTAAATGCCTATACGCCGAATTGGTCACGGTGAAACGCTGTCCATAGGTGGCGCATAGAGGAGGAAGCTGCTGTGCGGCAGTGGTGGTGATGAGGTAGAGCGCTTGCACTGACGTTTGGTCCACCGACCGCGGGGGCAGACGATGGATGCCTGAAAAAAAGGAACGTTATCATGGCGTCCCTACCCACCGAATAGTCCGTTACCCACTGCGTCAGCGCATGCTCGACGACATGACGATGCGTTCGTACCCAGCACGACTATGTCTGCCACCTTCTCGCCTTTACGGCTTTCCTGCGACGCTCGCCGCTTGACGGCCACCGCGACAGCCCACGAAGTACGGTGCTTCCAGCTTTACCGGCGCGAGCAAGGTGACGGGATATCTGTCATCGGCACCACATTATCGGCGCTACGCTTCCTAGAAGCAGTGACGCTTGAACAAAGGTATTTGTCGCGCAACCTGTTCTTAGCCCCTTCTTCCCCAAGCTGCCCGACGTACTGAGCGTTGAGTAAGGGAAGCGGCTGCTCGAAGCGGCGCCGAGCATCAAGTATTGCCCGGAACTGGGGTGGCGTACGGCACCCATTTGCAAGTGTCGGAGGTCGCGCCTCTTGGGGCTGACGACATCGAAAGCAAACGCATGCTGGTCCGCATCTAGGAGGGGAAAGGGCGAAAGGACCGCGCCACGATGCTATCGCCGCAACCGCTTGAACTGCTCCGGTCTGACGGCGCTGGGGGAAACAGCGCTCCGTCCTGTTGCCGTGCGGCTGGCTATTTCAGGGCGCAGCTCCACCGACTCTATTTTGACGCGCCGATTCCACCGTGTCGTCTGTAAGGTGACCGACCGACGCAGCCGGAGCCCGGAAGCGCGTCAGCCCGTACACGCTACGGCATAGTTTCCACCCACCGCTTGAAGAGGACGTCGTCATCCGCTTCCTTCAGGTTCTGCTCAGGCATAAGCTTGAAACGACCGCGTTTTACAAAAAGTTCGCCATCCGGTCGATACATGCGGTGACCGGTTCGCTCGACGGGTAGATTGCACTGACGAAGGGCAAAATGCCCACGAATACTGCACGGCGGAGGGCACAGAGCAGCAAAGACCTGCAAAAATAATTTAATCTCGGGTAAGCCTTAATAGAGGCTGCTTGAATAGCAGTGTTCGGCTTCAGACACTTGTCACCCCGTCATTCGCCCGCGGAGGTTGAACAGGACTACCAGCGTACCCGACACCATCAGCGCGATGATGAGCGTGGAGAAGAGGATCAGCTGCAGGTCGTGGTGCGACGAGCGCTTGAGACTGATATGGAGGAAACAGCGGAACTGGACCGCCATCTGGACGAGCCCCAGCGCCAGCGCCGTCCCGAAGATCGCGCGCGCGTCGAACGACGGCCAGCGCACCATGGCAAACGCCGCCACCGTCAGCACGAGCGACAGGCCGTAGCCGACCGCATAGGTCCGCAGTTCGCGGGTCCGGTCGCTCATCCGATGTTCCCTTGCAGATAGACGACCGAGAAAATCGCGATCCAGACGATGTCGAGCAGGTGCCAGAACAGCCCAAGCCGTAACAGGTTGATCCTGACCCGCGCATCGAGGCCGTAGGCGCAGACCTGCCCGACCATCACGACCAGCCAGAAGCATGCGACCGCAACATGCAGACCATGCAGCCCGACCAGCGCGAAGAACGCCGACAGGAAGCCGCTGCGCATCGGATACGCACCGTGCGCGAACATCGTCGCGAAGTCGTTCGCTTCGAGCGCGAGGAAGACGAGGCCCAGACCTAGCGTCGCGCCGAGCCAGCCGAACAGCACGCGGCGGGGTTCGTCGTACTTCATCGCGATCGTCGCGCAGCCGAACGTCGCGCTGCTGGTCAGCAACAGCAGCGTCTCGACGAATGCCGGCATCAGCTTGAACTCGGACGCGGGCGTCGGGCCGCCGACGGTGCTCGCGATCATCGTGCCGTAAGTCGCGAACAGCAGCGCAAAGATCACCGCGTCGCTCATCAGGAATATCCAGAAGCCGAAGATCGCGTTCTCCGCCTGGTCCTGCGTCAGCGCGCCGGTGTCGCCGAGGTTGAGACCGGCATGCGCCAGTTCGGGTTCGCTCACGCCACGATCTCCGCAAGGCCGCGATTGACCGCAGCGGTCTGAAGCTGGCGCGGGATCGCGGGCGTCGCCCGGACGCGCTTGAGCCAGGCCTCATGCTCGCGTGCGACCTCTGCGGCGGGAATGGTCCGGTGCTGGTCGCGACCGAAGCTGCGTAGGACGACCGCTGCGACGATCACCTGCAGCGCGACGATGGTCAGCCCCCAGATTTCCCAGATCAGGCCGAACGCTGCAACTGCGGCGGCAAGCCCGATCACGACGCTGGTCGCGCTGCCCTTCGGCACGACGATATCCTCGTACGACGGCGGCGAGGCATATGGGTCCGGTTGGCCCTCGTCATGCTTGTGATCGTAGAATGGGTTGCGCCCGTCGATCAGCGGCAGGACCGCGAAGTTATACTCGGGCGGCGGTGCGCTGACCGACCATTCGAGCCCGCGGCCATCCCACGGGTCGCCCGCCTCGACCTGCGTCTTGGCACGGTCGCGGATGCTTACCCACAACTGAATGCCGAGCGACGTCAGTGCCGCGAGCAGGACGAACGCGCCGACGCCCGCGACATACAGCCACGGCCGGAACGACGGTTCGAAGATCGCCTGCGTCCGCCGCGCCATCCCGCTCGCGCCGAGCACGTAGAGCGGGAAGAAGGCGAGATAGAAACCGACCACCCAGCAGGTGAACGCGATCCGCCCCCAACGCTCGTCGATGCGGAACCCGAACGCCTTGGGGAACCAGTAATGATAGCCCGCCAGCATCCCGTACAGCAGGCCCGGGATCAGCATGTTGTGGAAATGCGCGACCAGGAACAGCGTGTTGTGGACGAGGTAATCGAGCGGCGGCATCGCCAGGATGATCCCGGTGAAGCCGCCCAGCACGAACGTCATCATGAACGCGATCGCGTAGAGCATCGGCACGGTGAAGCGCACCTCGCCGCGGAACATCGTCCAGATCCAGTCGTAGATCTTGACGCCTGTCGGTACGCCGATCGTCATCGTCGCGATCCCGAACGCCGCGTTGACGTTGGCCGACTGCCCCATCGTGAAGAAATGATGGACCCACACGGTGAAGCTCAGCACCGCGATCGCCATCGTCGCGATCACCAGCGAGGTGTAGCCGTACAGATCCTTCGTCGAGAAGGTCGACACGACCTCCGAATACACCCCGAACGCGGGCAGGATCAGGATGTAGACCTCGGGATGACCGAACAGCCAGAACATGTTGGCATAGTTCATCATGTTGCCGCCGAGGTCGTTGGTGAAGAAATGGAACCCCAGATAGCGGTCGAGCGCGAGCAGCAGCGTGGCGACGGTCAGCGGCGGCATCGCGAAGATCATCAGGATCGACGTGCACAGGCTGGTCCACGCGAACATCTGCATCCGCATGAACCGCATGCCGGGCGCGCGCAGCTTGTAGACGGTGCAGGCGATGTTGATCCCCGCCATCGTCGAGCCGATCGACCCCAATGTCACCGCCCATATCCAATAGTCGACACCGACTCCGGGACTGAACGCGCGCTCGGTATAGGGCGGATAGCCGCTCCACCCGCCGGTCGAGAATTCGCCCACGACCAGCGACGCCATCATCAGTCCGGCAGCGCCGATCGTCAGCCACAGCGCGATCGAATTGGCCCAGGGAAACGCCATGTCGCGCGCGCCGATCTGGAGCGGCAGGACGTAGTTGATCATCCCCGTCAGGAACGGCATCGCCATGAAGAAGATCATGATCGAGCCGTGCGTCGAGAATAGCTGACCGAAATGGTCGGGCGACAGGAAACCGGGGTTCTCGATCGCCACCGCCTGCTGCATCCGCATCAGCACCGCCTCGACCAGCGCGCGTGACAGCATCACGAACGCGACGACGATATACATGATGCCGATCTTCTTGTGATCCAGGCTGGTGAGCCACTCGGTCCACAGATACCGCCACTTGCCATAGCGCGTGAGCAGCGCCGCGACGACGACCGCGCCGACCACCACCAGCGCGCCCGCGAACGCGCCGATGATCTCGCTGATCGTCGGGTTCTCCCACGCGCGCACGAACGGCAGGTCCTGCCAGCCGAACCGGCCTAGCACGGCGGGCCATAGGAGAACGGAAACGGTCATCGAACGGCCTTCTGCGAGGAATGGGGCGGAAGGGAGTGGGTCATGCCGCCGGTCGTCGCCACCACGTGCTCGAACAGGTGCGGCGTGACATGCGCGAACTCGACGGGGTGCGTGATGATCGACCGTGCGGACAGCCGCCGCCACGTCTGCGCATCGAGCGTGCGATCGCCGCGACGTGCCGCCGCCGCCCAGCGATCATAGTCGGCCGGCGACACCGCAACGACGTCGAACTTCTGCTGCTGGAACCCGGCGCCGTTATACTGCGTGTTCTCGCCGCGGAACCGCCCGGGCCGGTGCGCCTGGATGTTCAGCTCGGTCGTCATGCCGCCCATTGCATAGATCTGCCCGGCGAGTTGCGGGATCAGCATCGACTGCATCACCGTGCCGCTGGTGAGCTTGATATGCACCGGCCGCCCGGCGGGAATGGTCAGCCGATCGACCGACGCGACGCCTAGGTCGGGATAGACGAACACCCATTTCCAATCGAGCGCGATCGCCTGCACCTCGACCGGCGCCGCGCCCGGCAACCGCCGATACGGATCGTCGATCTGCGTCCAGTGCCACAGCAACAGGGCGAGCCCGATGACGATCCCGGCGGGCGGGATCCAGATCAGCCCTTCCACCCACCACGAGAAATTCCACTTCGGCCGGTATGCGTCGCTGCGGTTGGACAGCCGGTAATGCCACGCGAACAGCGGCGTCAGTAGCAACACCGGCCCGGCGACAAACAGCAGCACGATCGACACGGTAACGAACAGGTCGCGCTCATGCCCGGCAACCGGTCCCTGAGGATTGAAGAACCCGTGCGACAGCGCGGTGCAGCCCCCGAGTCCCGCCAGGATCGAGAGCGGCGCCAGACGCGATGTTCTCCGCTTCAACCGAACGACCACATAGCCCCCTTGTCGCACCGCCGGCCGTCGTTAGCTGCGGAGGCGCTAACGTCCTTAATTGCAGACCAGCCACCCCATGAATAGCCGTAGAAGGCTTTCCCCTAGCTACACGAAGAAGGTTACGCGACTTGCTCGCTTTCGCTGGTCACGTACAGAGTAAGCATAAGCCAACATGTAGTTCCCACACCGCGTCCCGAGCGCACCGTGCGCGCCAACGGTGATGACGCCAGAGCGCTGCCCGTCCCCGCCCCGGAACGCCATTAGCGTCGTTTGCTCTAGAGACCAAAAACCGCGCTTCCGAGACGATCTTGCCAGTCCGCGGGTCGAGCGGGACCAGATACTCGTTGGTAGTCGGGACGATCAAGGCGAGCCTGCCGGCAGAGACAATTGATCTACCAAAATTTTAGAACGCCGATCTTGGTCGGCACGCGCAGATGCGATCCGAACAGACCGGTATTGCGCGCCGTACGGAGTACCTCGCGCCGCAGAGCCTTCTTAGGCTTCTGGTCTACTGCCGCAGATGCCCCCAAGGACGGCGCGTTACACGGCGCTTCGAAGATATCGATCCAAGCCAAAACCACTATGACGTAAGGCGTGTTGCGCTGCGTCTACCCCAGATGTTCTCGTCACGCGCCCCGCCCGTATAGGATTGCATCGGCCGCAAGCCGACATTCGAAAACGCTTTCTGCGTTCTTAACACCGGTAGTTCGTAAGTCTGTATCACCGGGACAAGAGGCGTGATTAGGATATTTACTTGCTGCGGTGGGAACCTATTTTTTCGGAAACTTATTTTCTTTCAGAGTTATCTGCAACTATCACGCCAATTCAGGGATAATTAGAGTATAGTAATGTAGATGGCGCTCCTTTTGTATTATTCAACGCAATAATGTATCGATACAATTCGAACTAAATCTGCAGGCAGATTGAGCACAAAGTGATCAGCCATTATGCCCAATCACTGTCCTTTAAGTACTTGCGCGAGACGTACGTCTAAACGCAACCCTAAAACGATTGCGGACGGGATATCCGTTTCACGGGTCGGTGCGAATATCGGATCTGGATTGATGACATACTGAATGTTGGGAAGTATCCTAACACCGGGCATGGCTGCAAATCCATAGTTTATCTCGCCGATGATCTCGTTCGATTTCGGCGACCCCGTCCCACCGGCCTTCGTACGCAGATCGCGGAGATAATCGATCTGCTGATTGCTGAAATGCGTGTTGGTGACCAGGAAGCCTACCGTGTCCGCATCGCGGTGTTTGAACGTGCCGGTCTTGACGAAACCGGCGGAGGCGAACCAGTCGAGCTGGGCGACGTTGCTGACATTGTAGAAGACCCGCCCGAACAGCGCGAGGTTACGCGTGCTCTTGCCCGCGGCGCGCTGGATCGTCTGGTCCGCCATCGCATACAGACCGACGCGGTTGCCACCTTGTGCGACGCGAGGGAGCCCGGACACTACGGCGGAGGCGCCGTTGCGATCGTAATACGGGCTCTGGCCGCCATCGGTGTTGATATAGACACCCGCCTTGTAACGCCGCGGCAGCCGTTCGTCCGCAAACGTCGTCTGATACCCCACTTCGTTGGCGATGAGCACGCCTGTGCCCTTGCCCAGCGAGAAGTCGAGGCCTCCCTTGCCCTTAAGATTCAGGTCGTTGTCGTATTCGAACACACCGGTCTGAACATACCACCGCTTGTCGATCGCGTACCGCGCCTTGGCGGTCCAGGACGAGTTGGGAAAGGCAGTGATGCCGATGTCGCTGATGCCGCCATACGCCGTGAGGCAGCTGGTGTTGCTCATGAACACGCAATTGAACGGTGAATTGTTGAAATAGCTGTTCACCGCGGCACGCCCGACGAGGATGTTGAGCTTGCCGAAATCATGCTCGATATTGAACTGGGTCAGGCGCGGGCCGGCGACGGGTCGCCAGGTCTGCTGGAAGCTGATCGAGTTGCCGATCGAATCGCGCCCGAGGCTGTCCCCGCTGAACCAGGCGCCCTGGATATGGACCTTGGTATCGGACAGCCCGATCAGCTTTTCGAGATCGATATCCGCCGCGGTCGAGACCCAGTGCGATTCCGCACTGCCTTGGCGAATGCCGCCGACCGGGTTGGCGGCGACGTTGCCGACGACGTCGAGCGCCAAGTCGACGCCCGCGGCCTTGAGTGCCCGCAATTCCTTGCCGACCGTGTTGTCGCGCTGGAACCGCGCGATGCCGGTGAGCGTCGCGGTGTCCGCCGGGATCTGCTTGGTGTTGGGATAGAACACGGGATGACGAGGCGCGTCGGGCTTTGCCTTAGTCGTGTCCGTGTCCGTGTCCGTGTCCGTGTGCGTGCCGGTGCCCGTCGCCCTCGTCGACGCGTCGGCCGGCATGGTCGGGGCCAGAGGCGGTTGAGCCTGCGACGGCTGGTCTTGGGCCATTGCGGCAAGCGCGACTGCGAGAGCGATGGACATTACGGTCTCCTACCCGGCCGCGTACGCCGCGGCCGGCTGTTAACGTAAGACGAGGGGCGCGCGGCGATCTGGGAATCGCCGCGCGGTGTTTCAGGCGGCGACCGGGTATCTCGCCCGCAGCCGCGCATTGCCGATGGTTGCGGCGAGCGTGCGCTCGTCGAGCTTGCCTTCCCACTTGGCGATCACGACCGTGGCGAGCGCGTTGCCGATCAGGTTCACGAACGTCAGCCCCTCGGCGAGGATGCGGTGGATGCCGAGAATGAGCGCGATGCTGGCGACCGGGATTGTACCCGTCGTGTTGAGCGTCGCCGCGAGCACTACGAACGCCGCACCTGCGACCCCCGCCGCGCCCTTCGAGGTGAGCAACAACACCGCGATCAGCCCGAGCTCATGCCATAAGGTAAGATGCGTGTTCGTCGCCTGCGCCAGGAACACCGCGACCGTGGTCAAGTACAGGCAGGTGCCGTCGAGGTTGAAGGAATAACCTGCCGGGATGACGAAGCCGACGACGCTCTCCTCGCAGCCGACCTTGCGCATCTTCTGGATGAGCCGTGGCAGCACGGTTTCGGTCGACGTGGTGGCGGCGACGATCACGATCTCGTCCCACAGATAGCCGAGCAGTCGCCACAGGCTGACTCCGCACCAATGCGCGATCCCGCCCAGCACGACCGCGGTAAACAGGCCGCAGACGACGAAGAACTCGATGATGAGCTCGCCGAGCGACCAGAGCGACGCCGTGCCGAACTGCCCGACCGTGAAGGCGATCGCACCGAACGCCCCGAGCGGCGCGAAGTACATGATGTAGCCGATGATCCGGAAGAACCCCTGCGAGGCGCTGTCGATCAGCGTGTAGACGGGCTTGCCGCGCTCGCCGATTGCCGCGATCGCGATGCCAAACAGCACGGAGACGAACAGCACCTGGAGGACATGGCCTTCGGTCAGCGCGCTGGCGAAGGTGTCGGGAATGATGCCCATGAAATAGCCGGTGATCGACTGGTCATGCGCCGTTGCGACATAGGTTTTGATCGAGGCGGTATCGATCGCTGCGACATCGATGTTCATGCCCGCGCCCGGCTGCCAGAGATCGACCATTACCAAGCCGAAGATCAGTGCCAGGATCGTCACCGCCTCGAAATAGAGGATCGATTTCAGTGCGACGCGCCCAACGCTTTTCATGTCGTTCATGCCGGCGATCCCGTGGACGACGGTGACGAAGATCACGGGCCCGATCATCATGCGAATGAGCTTGATGAAGGCGTCGCCGAACGGCTTCATCGCCACGCCGGTCGCGGGCGCGAAATGGCCGAGCAGGATCCCGAGCACCGTCCCCGCCAGCACCTGGAACCAGAGCTGGCCGAATACGCCGAACCGGCTCGCCTGCTTGGTCGTCTCTCCTAGGTCCGTCATCGATTTTTCTTTCGTTGTGACGTGTCGGCGGTCTCAGCCGAATAGATATCCGTCGAACAGCTTGCGGGCGGTGCGGAGCATGGCCGCCCCGACGACGTTGCCGTTCTCGTCCAGATCGATCACGCAGCCGGTCGCACCGCTGGGATGCTCGACGTCGAGCGATTTCGATTGCCCGTCCGGCACGACCGTGAGGCCATGCGCCGGCGACCCGTCGATCAGGCAGGCGGTCGCGACGCTGACCGCGCCCAGCACGCCGATCGAGGCGTGGCAGCGATGCGGAATGAACGATCGCACGCTAATCGCACCGCCGTTACGCGGCGCGGCGACCAGCATCAGTTTGGGTACCGACTGTTCGGTGACGTCGCCCAAGTTCATCAGCGGCCCGGCCTTCAGTCGGATCGCCTCGATCCTCGCCTTCAGCGTCTCGTCCGCGTCGAGCGTCGCGCGGTCCTCATAACCGGCGATACCGACATCGGCCGCGCGCAGCACGACGCAGGGCATGCCATTGTCGATCAGCGTCACGTCGACGCCATCGATGACATCGACTGCGTTACCCGTCGGCAGCAACGCCCCGCAGCTAGATCCGGCGATATCGGCGAAGGCAAGCGGAATGGGTGCGGCCTTGCCGGGAACCCCGTCGATCCGCGCATCGCCGTCGTAGGTTACGACGCCGCCGGGGGTCTGGACCGTCGCGGTGGCTAGCTTGCCCGTATTGACCATGAAGATCGATACGTCCGTCTTGCCGTCCCTCGCCTCGACCAGACCGCGTTCGATCGCGAACGGGCCGACCCCGGCCAGCATGTTCCCGCAATTCTGCGCATCGCTGACGATCGCCTGGTCGACGAACACCTGGAGGAACAGATAGTCGACATCGGCGCCGACTTCGGTCGAGCGCGACACGATCGCGACCTTCGACGTCAGCGGGTCGGCACCACCCATCCCGTCGATCTGGCGCGGATCGGGCGAACCGAACGCGCGCAGCAGGAACGCGTTGCGCAGGGCCGGATCGGCGGGCAGGTCGGCGGCAAGGAAGAACCCGCCCTTCGATGTGCCGCCACGCATCCACATCGCGGGGACGGCGTTCGGGTGCTCAGACATATTTCAGCCCCTTGGCGGCAAGCCGCTCGCGCATCGCATAGATGTCGAGCCCGAGTTCGCCGCTGGCCATCCGGTCGCGCTTCTCCGTCTCGCGCGCCTCGCGTGCCTGCGCCTCCGCAAGGACCGCTGCCGCATCCCCGCGGCGCACGACGCAGATGCCGTCGTCGTCGGCCACGATCACGTCGCCCGGCTCGATCCGTTCGCCCCCACATACCAGGGTCACGTTGACCGATCCCAGCGTCTCCTTGACGGTGCCTTGCGCAAAGATCGCCTTCGACCAGACCGGGAAACGCATTTCGGTGAGATCGCGGACGTCGCGAACGCCCGCGTCGATGATGAGCCCGCGGCAGCCGCGCGATATCGCCGAGGTGGCGAGCAGGTCGCCGAAATAGCCGTCATCACACGGTGACGTCGGCGCGACCACGAGGATGTCGCCATCCTTCACTTGTTCAATGGCGACGTGCATCATCCAGTTGTCGCCTGGCGGAACCGAGACGGTGACCGCAGACCCGGCGATCCGCGCGCCCGCATAGATCGGACGGAGACGGCTGCCGAGCAGGCCGATCCGGCCCTGTGCCTCGTGCACGGTGGCGACGCCGACCTTGGCGAGGCCGTCGATGACCGACGGTTCAGCACGTTCGATATGAGTGACGACGCTGGGCATCTCTGATCCTCGATCCTTTTTTCGTTACCCTCCCTAGGAACCGTTGATAGCGCAAAGGCAAAACGGATTTGCGCACAGGGCATAAGCTGTGCTGAGGTCTGAGCCATGCCAAATCTTCGCGAACTCAACCTGCGCCATTTCGATGCTGTCGCCACCGCGGCACGCCTGGGAAGCATCAGCGCGGCCTCGCAAGCGATGAACCTGTCGCAGCCTGCGCTCACGCAAGCCGTTGCCAAGGTCGAGGCCGTGCTTGGGCACAGGCTCCTGGACCGGCAACCCGGAGGCGTGGTCGTGACCGAGGCCGGACGCCTGATGACCGGCCGGATCGAGCATGCGCTGGCGTATGTCGCGCAAGGCGGGCGAAGCGTTCGGCGCGGGGCCCGCCTGCCGCCCCTGCCCAACGTCGAACGGCGGATCACGCTCGGCCAGTTGCTTGCGCTGATGGCGGTCGACCACGCGGGCAGTTTCGCGCTGGCAGCCAGGCATACCGGATTGTCGGAGCCCGCCGTTCACCGCGCGGCGCGCGATCTCGAACAGTTGCTCGAGGTGCCTCTCCTGGCGCGGCAGGGACGAACCGTCCAGCCAACCGCGGCGGCGATACGATTACTGAGATTTGCTCGACTGGCACACGCGGAACTGAAATCCGGCTTCGACGAACTCGCGGCACTGCATTCGGAAGGCGCAGGACGGATAACGGTCGGTGTCATGCCGTTGGCGCGCGCGATCCTGCTGCCGCAGGCGCTCGCACGTTTCGCGCGCCTATACCCGCTAGCCTCCGTCGATGTCGTCGAAGGGCCCTATATCGAAGTGCTCTTGGCGCTGCGCGAAGGCGCCATTGACGTGGTCGTCGGGGCGATGCGCGATCCGCTACCCGTGGCCGACGTCGTGCAGGAACCCTTGTTCGACGATGACCCCGTCATCGTCGGCCGCAAGGGGCACCCCCTGCTGGGCGAACCGGGCTTCGTCTTCGAACGCCTATTGGATTTTCCGTGGGTCATCGCCGCGCCGGGGGCTCCCGTACGGCGCCGGTGGGAGCAGATGTTCAAGGAGCAGGGGCTCGAGCCGCCACGGCCGCGGATCGAGTGCGGGTCGGTGATGGTGGTGCGAGGGCTGATGCTCGAGGACGACTGGCTGACGCTCATGTCCCGCGACCAGTTTCTGCTCGAGGACCGCGCTGGACTGCTAAGCGAGATCGCCGGAGCCGGCTCGTCGCTTCGCCGGCAGATCGGGATGACGACGCGCAAGGATTGGCGACCGACCCGCCTTCAGCGGGAATTCCTGAGCATCTTCCGCGCCGTATGTTCCGAATGGACCTCAGGAAAAGCAATGGATGGACAGCCGTTTCGATACGCCTAACAGGCACCGTGCGGTTAGATACCCCGAATCACGTCGCCGACAAGGCGGACGCCAACCCTCGCCATCTGGGACCGCAGCCATGATCATCGACTGCCACGGCCACTACACAACCGCTCCCGCCAGCCACAATGCGTGGCGGGACAAACAGGTCGCGGCTATCGGTACCGGCGGCGACATAGACCCGGCCTACCCCGCCATATCCGACGACGAGATCCGCAAAACGATCGAGGCGAACCAGCTGCGCCTGCTGCGCGAGCGCGGTGCCGACATGACGATTTTCTCGCCGCGCGCCTCGGCGATGGCGCCGCACGTCGGGAGCGAGGCGGTCGCGCACATCTGGGCCCGGCGCTCGAACGACCTGATCAAGCGGGTCATCGACCTGTATCCCGAGACCTTCGCCGGCGTCTGCCAGTTGCCGCAATCGCCCGGCATCTCGATCGCGCATTCGATCGATGAACTCGAGCGTTGCGTGACGGACCTCGGATTCATCGGCTGCAACCTCAATCCCGACCCGTCGGGCGGAAAGTTCGATTCCCCTCCGCTCACCGATCGGGCGTGGTATCCGTTCTTCGAAAAGATGGTTGAGCTCGACGTTCCTGCGATGATCCACGTCTCGGGCAGCTGCAACCCGGCGATGCATGCGACCGGCGCCTACTACATCGCGGCCGATACGATCGCGTTCATGCAGTTTCTCGAAGGCGACCTCTTCCGGGATTTTTCGGACCTGCGCTTCATCATTCCCCATGGCGGCGGCGCGGTCCCCTATCACTGGGGACGCTACCGCGGCCTTGCCGACATGCTGAAACGCCCCCCCCTTGCCGAGCACGTCATGAAGAACGTGTTCTTCGATACCTGCGTTTATCACCAGCCGGGCATCGACCTCCTGTTCAAGGTGATCGACGTCGACAACATCCTGTTCGGGTCCGAGATGGTCGGCGCGGTACGCGGTATCGATCCCGAGACCGGCCAGTATTTCGACGATACCAAGCGTTATGTCGACGCGCTGGACATCTCCGACGCCGACAAGCGCAAGGTTTTTGAGGGCAACGCCCGCCGTGTCTACCCACGGCTCGACGCGCAGCTCGTCGCACGGGGGCTGTGATGTCCGAGTTCACAATGGATCCCGCCTGGATCTGCTACCACCCCGCCCCCAGCCAGCCCACCTTCACCGTGCCTCCAGGCGCGGTCGATGCGCATTGCCACGTGTTCGGGCCAGGCGATGTGTTCCCCTACGCGCCGGAACGGAAATACACGCCGTGCGATGCCGGCAAGGACCGGCTGTTCGTGCTACGAGACCATCTCGGTTTCTCGCGCAACGTGATCGTCCAGGCGACCTGCCACGGAGCGGATAATCGAGCACTTGTCGACGCCCTGCGGACCGCCGGCGACCGCGCTCGCGGCGTCGCGACCGTTCGCGATACGGTAAGCGATGCAGAACTCGCCGACCTTCACGCGGCCGGCGTGCGCGGCGTACGCTTCAACTTCGTCCGTCGTCTCGTCGATCCGAAGCCCGACGCGTATTACCGCGCGATCATCGACCGGATCGCTTCGCTCGGCTGGCACGTCGTGATCTATTTCGAAGCCGCGGATCTCGAAGAGCGCTGGGACTTCTTCACGTCGTTGCCAACGATCGTCGTGGTGGACCACATGGGTCGCCCCGACGTGACGCAGCCCGTCGACGGCCCCGAATTCGGCCGGTTCATCCGGCTGATGGCCGAGCACGACAACGTCTGGACCAAGGTGAGCTGCCCCGAACGCCTGTCGAAGGTCGGTCCGCTTGGCTATGACGACGTCGTGCCCTTCGCACGCACGCTCGTCGAACGTTTTCCCGACCGCGTCCTGTGGGGTACCGACTGGCCCCACCCCAACATGACGACGCACGCACCGGACGATGGTGCGCTGGTCGACATCATACCGCGGATCGCCACCAATGCCGCGCTTCAGCACAAGCTGTTGGTCGATAATCCAGTGTGCCTCTACTGGACTTAGCCGGCCGGCAGGATCAGCTCACGCTTGATGATGTGGTTCGGCATGAGACGCTTCTGGACCTCCGATACCCGCATCACCTGATCCTCCCGCGCCCATTCCGCCACCGCCACCACCACTTGCTTTGGCTCCTTCGCTTCTTCCGCCAGCGTTCTTAGCCCCTCCTCCCGATGACGCCGGCCGTGTCGGGCCTTGCATCGGTATCGCGAGGTCTTTCGGGATGGGATCGAGGTCGAGGGCCTCGCGAACGAAATTGCGGAGCGACACTACGAGATCGTGGGTGTGCAACGGATGCCCGGCTACCAGTTCTCGAACGGCTTTGTCGGCAAGCCTGACATGCTCTTCCGTACCCAGAAGAATGATGTCGGAAAGTGCGGCTTCGACCGCGTCGCGTATTCGCCGCGTGCGGTCCGATTCGACGCTGTCTCGGCGCTGAGGTCGAGCTGTGCCATCGGCTCGGCAGGTGCAGGAGGATCGAAGCTTCTGAGGTCGCGTTTGTGCGTCGGATCGACGGTTAGATCGCCTGTGAACGATCCACCCAAAACCTTGTACGCCGCGATCAAGGTGCGCAAACGCTCGTTGATCTGCCGGTTCATTCGCTCGCGGCGCTGCTGGAACGCCATCTGCGTCAGCAGTCGGATACCGACACCGAGCAGCGTGACCAAGGCAAGTCCGAACAGAGTCGCCAGATGGCTCTGCCAAGAACTAAAGTCCAGATTTTGCAAAACTTTGAATCCTTATTAGCATCCGTTGCGCCGATCCCTGACAGAAAGTGAGATTGCTCGAGCTCTTATAGCTCAGACTGGAATTATAACCCACCGGTAGCTGCGAATGTGTGTTGTTAGTGTGAGCACACATGATTGCTATACGGCTTAGCCTACCATGCGATGTTCGCGGCGCCGGTAGTCCAGCCGGTATACTGTGGTTTTCTGATCCGCAGAGGAGTGTAGGCCAAGGGGATTATACAATATTAATTACCGGTTGGACTCTAAGAGAATGGAGGCAAACAACCTGCGCTCTTGCGCGAGCGCAGAGCCAACATGACGGTCATCTCGCCGCGCGCCGCCATCGCGCCGCATGTCGATAGCGAAGCGGTCACGCATATATGGGCGCGCCGCACTAGACATTACGAACTCGACCAAGCGCAAGGAATTCTAGGGCAACACGCAAGCTTTATCTGCGACTTGACGTGCTACTTGCCGGACGGGCTATAAAGCGCTGTTACGATACATAAGGAGGGCAGTGCAGTCCCCGTGGACTGATGGTGAAGATCTCACATCCGGTTTCGGTAATTCCGACCGCATGTTCGAACTGGGCGGACAGCGAGCGGTCCCGAGTTACCGCCGTCCATCCGTCGTCAAGCAGTTTCACGTCGGGGCGACCCAGATTGATCATCGGCTCGATCGTAAATATCATGCCGGGTCTCAGTTCCGGCCCCGTCCTGGGCTTTGCAGCGTGCACCACATCTGGCGCGTCGTGATAAACCCTACCAACGCCATGCCCGCAAAAATCCCGTACGACGCCGTAACGATGCTTTTCAGCATGGCGTTGAATGGCATGGCCGATGTCGCCTAGGCGGTTGCCCGGGCGCGCCTGTGCGATCCCGAGCATCAGGCATTCATAAGTCACGTCGATCAATCGCCGCGCGCGCAGGGGAACGTCACCTACTAGGTACATACGGCTCGTATCGCCATGCCATCCGTCGATAAGGACGGCCAGGTCGATGTTTACGATGTCACCCGATTTAAGGATTTTGTCGCTTGGAATGCCATGGCAAACCACATGGTTGACCGAAACGCAGGTGGTGTGAGCGTAACCCTTATACCCGATGTTCGCGGGAATCGCGCCAAGGGCAATTGCTGCCTGTCGCGCGGCATCATCCAGTTCGCGGGTACTCACGCCAGGACGGACCAATGCGATCATTTCGTCCAGCACAGACGCAGCGGCGCGGCCGGCCACGCGCATGGCCTCGAACGCCTCGCCACTGTGCAGCTTGATCGTTCCGTCGCGATGATGCTCGGTGTCGGGACTGATCTCAGTATATTTCATCATCGTCCCTCTATCGCCATGGCGGCTCGATGTGCCAGGCAATATCGCTGTCCGCCTGTCCGTCAGGCATTTCTTTAAAAACGCACCGACGAGTACAGCCCGAAATAATTGCCATATGCGCCGCCCCGGGTAGATAGCGAACGGCTGGGCATGAAGTAACTGTCCTGCAAGCCGAATTGCAGATTCTTTGTAGCCTGCCACGACACGTCGACTTCCATCGCCGCGCCGGTGAACTTGCTCCCCGCATAGGGCGCGAACGAGGCCCCGACCGGACCAATGTATACGCCGTCGTCCTCGCGATTGCGCCAATAGAACTGTGCACCGGATACCAACGTGATCGTCTTCGCTGGCTTCAGCGTCAGGCTCGGGTTGATGTTCATCATGTTCGAGTAATTAAACAGGACGCCTGCGTTGAGCATTTGATAGCGCGGGAACGGGGCGACAAATGTCCCAACCGTCCCGTCGCTCCTGTCTCCGTCCCCGCTGAAGATGTTGGCCTTTATCCCGAGACGGGGAGCCATTGCTACCGCGAGGAAAGAGTACCCGGTGTCGAGCATCACCGCCCAGGCGCTGATCTTTTTGGCTCCAAAGGTGCCCGACTGATACGTCCCTTCAAGATCGAAATCGACCGTGCGGGTCCGTTTCCAAGCACGCGCGCCCCAGCTGTTCCGGCTTTCCTTCGCCACCCCTTGCGCGTTAAGCGCGGTGCCCCGGTTCAGCCGGAACCAATAGGCATCGATACCAACGCCAGCCGGTCCTTTGGGTGTGCTAACGTAAACGCCGTTGAACGTCTGATCATGGGCGGGGCCGTTATTGAAGATACGACCGTAAATCTGGACAGGCCTGACCGCGAACGTGTCGACGGAAATCTTCCCAGGCAGGATGTACGTTGCGCGAACGCCCTGCTGCAGTACGCGCTGGTTCACTCCGTCGCGGATCGTCACCAGCTTGCCATTGCCTAGCGGCATTTCGAAACGGCCTGGCCGAACCGTTAATTTACCGTCGCCCAACGGCACGGTCAGGTCAACAAAGGCTTGCTCGATATCCAGCGGTCCACGGTTCGGTGGCGTTATCAACCTCGCACCGAATTCTCGATTGTCTCCCAGTTCAACAAACGCGCGAACGTAGGGGCCGACATGCAGGTCGGCCAGCAACCGAAGTCGTAACTGCAGCGGATCATTGGCATCGTTGGCGCGCAGCCCGGCATTCTGGTGATCCCAGGCAGTATAATAGGTCCGGATCTCTCCCCCCAGTGTCAGGTAGCTCAAGTCCGATCCGAGGGGGATGTGCTTGATTTTGTCGAGCAACGACGCGTTGCTTGCAGGAGGCGCTGACCAATCCTCGGTCCATCGGATCGCCTGTGGAAGGCGTGGCGTGCCGGGCTGGCCACCGGGTGCGGCCACCGCAGCCCTGCCCTGGGACTTGGGAGGGCGAACGCCCGGCTGGGTCTGGCTTCCCAACGGGCCGCCAGCGGCATCCTTCTCGGTGCCGACCGGGGGAACGGACTGGGCAAAGGCAATGTCCGGAAGTGCCACCGCAGCCATCGCGCAGGTCAGGCACACAAGCCGCGACCTGGTCCGGCCAATTTCTTTCTTCGTCATGGGACGTTCCCCGATGTTGTATATAGGCATATCAATCGCTCCGACGCGGGTCAGCTGACCGAGACGCGCGGCACTCGGTAACGAAACTCTCGGCAGGTCTGGCTCTGGCCGGCTATCAGGACGCCGCAGGCATCAGGCGACGGACAGCAAAATTTTTGACAGCTTGTCTGGTATGTCCACCATGACGTCGTGACCACATTCCGACGGTGCGAGCGGGATAGCCTTCCATGACGGATCCTGCTGCGCATGCGCCAGATAGCGATCAAAGGTCGGCATCGCGTATCCGACTGCCCGGACGTAGGTCTTCTTGGCGATCCGTTCGCGTGCGCCCGACAAGACGATCGGCTGCATAGCCACGCCCGTTGGCTGCGGCGTCATTTTGGACTGGACCCATGCCGCCTTGGCCAGATCTTTGATGCCGAAGCCTTTCACCGGCGGAACGGGGCGCCCCGCCTCACCGCGTGCGATCGCCTCTTTCAGAGCCTGCTGAAATTGCGGCGCGTTGAGATCGATCACCCGCTGCCCATTATCGGGCAGAAATGCGTCTAGGAAGACGATCGAGTTGACCTTGTCGCCAATTGTTTCAACCGCACCCGACACCGGCCACCCGCCATAAGAATGGGCCACAAGCACAGCATCATCGATATCCTCCCATTTGAAGAGGTTCACGATATCGTCGATATGCGTCTGCAGGGTCAGCGATGACGACAGCAGGTGCGATCGATCCGCCAGGCCGGTCAGTGACGGGGTGTAGACCCTGTGGCCCTGCGCTCGTAAAAGCGCCGCGACATCCCGCCAGCACCAGCCGCCGTGCCACGCGCCGTGAATAAGAACGAAGGTCCGGGAGCGTGCCAATACTTTCGAGGCAGCCCCCGTAGCCTGCATTGCACCAGTCGTGGCCAAAGCCGCACCCAAGGCGGATTTGATGAGAGTTCGCCGTTCCATGGTCACTGCTTTCCTAGCTTCATGATGTTTGCGCGGGCAGATGGAAGGTTATTTCGCCACGGGCGGACGGATCGTCACCGCCGAACCGACATCGATCTGCATCAGGTCGGTCCCGACGACGACGTTCCCGTTCGGCCAGTGCGACAATGCCCGCTGTTTCAGTGCCGCGTCAGTGTTCGTCGCATCCTGCGGACCAGGCCGGGAAATGTGGGAGAACACGGCCAGCTTGGGCTTCGCCGTCCGGAAGACGTCACCAGCCTCCTCAGCGCTGGTGTGGTGCGCGATGGAAGGACGTGCCCAGACGTCATTAACGTGACTGGCGGCAATGATGCTGACCTCGTGTACCAGCAGGTCTACGCCGGTGGCTTGGCGAATGACTTCCCGATCGTACCGGGTATCACCGGACAGCACGACACTATGGCCGTTGTAATCAATACGATAGCCAACTGCCGGCTTGATCGACTTGCCGTGATCCACGGTAAATGCGGTTACGCGGACGCCGTTTCGCTCGAAGACGACTCCGTCCTTCGTGAACTCGTGAACCGCCAGCTTTTCCGCCTGCTCGGTCACCTCGTTATCGTCGCGACGGATCTTTAGGTCCGGGCCGAACATGGTTTGCATGCCCGAGGCAACTTGCGAGATCCCGACCGGGCCGTAAAGCTGGAACGGGGTCTTGCGATCGTTCTGCGGAGACGGCAGCAAGCTGGTCGTCCAAAGGTCGCCCAATCCGTTGATATGGTCGGAATGGAAGTGGGTGATGAACGTCGCATCGATGCTGCCCAGCTTCACACCGAGTTGCGAAAGGCGGATCGTGTTTCCGCGCCCGGCATCGAAGATCAGATTAAGGCCTCCGGCCTGCACCAGCGTCGAGTAGCCGAAGCGGTTGGGATTGAGCGTGGGCGTGCCGGTGCCCAGCAGCGTGACCAAGATATCGCCGGACTTCGCCGCCGGTGCCTGGAGGGTTGCACCGGGCGCTGCCGAACTCGGCGCGCACAGGAAAAGACAGCAGATCGTGGCCAAGGTGTTGCGCATGTTGATATCCAATCGATATGGAAAGGTTCGCTGGGCTGGCTGGAGGGCCAAACTGTCGAGTAAGCCGCGCCGCGGGCGGTTCGTCGTTCCGCCGTCTCACGCGACGGCACTTTCACGATACTGTACAAAAGCCAGTGCGACGCCGCCAAGCGCCATGCCGCACGCCATCAGTATGGCGACGAAGCTGAGCGGCGACCCGCTCGCGAACAGGAGCCCCGCGACAATCGGTCCGAGTGCCGCACCAGCGCGACCCATGCCGATCACCAGTCCGGTGCCGCCCGCTCGCAGTGACGCGGGAAAGGACTGCGCGATCACCGCATACAGCCCCGCTGTCGCACCGTTTGCGAAGAACCCGCCAAGGCATGCGACGGCCGAGAGGCTGGCCAGCGTCGTGAAGCCCTGTCCAAATGCGCCGATCGCCACTGCACCACAAAACATTGACACGATCACGAGCATGCGAACGCCGAACTTCTGGGTCAGTAAGCTGAGGGTAAACGCCCCGGCAGCACCGCCGACATTGGCCCAAACCAGAACCTTGCCTGCCGCGGCCGCGGGGAAACCCATGTCGACGACGATTTTCGGAATCCATTTCACCAAAAAATAGAAGGTCATCATATGCCCGAAATAGGCGACGGTCAGAAGGATGGTGACGCTGGCGATCTGCGGCGCGAAGAACTGGCCGAAGCTGAAACGGCGCGGCTCCCCATCACGCGGCGGAAGAGCGTCGAGCGCGGGGCGCCCCTGCCGCAACATTGTCCGGTTGATCTTTTCCAACGCACCGGTGGGCCGCTTGTGCAGCAGGAACGCAATCGTTTCGGGCACCAGCCACAGCACGATCGGCACGAACAGCGCCGTCATGGCTGCACCAAACTCGAAGACCGACTGCCAGCGTCCGGTCGTCGCCAGCAACTGTGCCGCGACCAGCCCGCCGAGGATTGCTCCCATGGGATACCCGCCGGCCATGATCGCAACGGACAGGTTGCGTCGGCGAGCGTTGGCGCATTCCGCGACGATTGCGTTCGTCGCCGCCAACATGCCTCCGATACCAAGCCCGGTGAGCAGGCGATACACGGACAGGATACTAACACTCTGTGCAGTCGAGGCCAGGAACATGCCGCTCGCCATAACGACCAAGCAGGAGAGAATAGTCGGTCGACGGCCGATCCGGTCAGCCACCGCGCCCAATACGAAGGCACCAAATCCCATTCCGATCAGTTCGATGGACAGGACAAGACCTAGTGCAGCGCGATCGATACCCCATTCCGCAGCGATGCCGGGCGAGGCGAAGCTGATGGACAAGACGTCGAAGCCGTCCAACGCCGTCAGTGCCGTAGCGACCGCGATCGCGATGACCTGCCGCATGTGCATGGGTTCGTTGGCGATCTGGACCCGGGGATCACGCGGCGATGCAGGATCGGAGCGGTGGCTGGTGTCGGGCTCGGACATTGGTTCAGCCCACCTGCCGTGGCAAAACATTACCATCGTGCACGGGCGTCGACCGAGAAGCTGACCCCATCATGTATCGAACGCATCCTGAAATATCGAAACTGCGCATCGAACCTCTCACTGGTGAAGCCCGCGGTGCTTGCCGCCAGGTCTGTTCCCCTTCGACCTAACGAGCCTGAGGGCATTCGACTTATGCTTTTACCGCCCTGAGCTATAATCCAAGTGGATAGGCCGAGTTGCGAAACGGGTATACCGCTGGCGAGGAGTGTTATACGACAAGCCCTGCCGCGCCGCTTACATAACCTGCATAGGATGGGAGAGCGATGTGACGGAAACACTGGTATTGTTGCCTGGTCTTCTATGTGACTCGGTCATCTGGAAGCATCAGGTCGAGGCTTTGGGTGCGACCTATGACGTGCGGATAGCCGACCTCACCGGTTATTCGTCGATTACCGACATGGCGGCATCGGTTCTGCAGGCAATGCCGCCTATGATATCGGTAGCGGGCCATTCGATGGGCGCACGGGTCGCGATGGAGATGGTCCGGCTCGACCCGACCCGAATTGCCCGGCTTGCTCTGCTCGACACCGGCATCCACCCGATGCGCGGGAGCGAGGTGGAACGGCGCCACGCGCTGGTCGAACTCGGCGCTCGTGAAGGGATGCGGGCCGTGGCACTGGCCTGGCTGCCCCCAATGGTCGCGAAAGGCGCGTTCGATGCCGATCCGTCACTGCAGGACGACTTGTTCGCGATGGTCGAACGCATGACGCCGGCGATTCACCGCGGCCAGATCGAGGCATTACTGCGTCGGCCGGATCCCCGCGCGATCCTGCCCGGGATCCGTTGCCCGGTTCTGGTCGGCGTCGGCGAGTTGGACGCATGGAGCCCGCCGGAACAGCACCGGGAGATCACCAACGCCATTGCCCATGCGCAATATGTCGTTTTTGCAGGCAGCGGACACATGGCGCCGCTGGAAGCACCGGAGCAGGTATCGCGCGCACTCGCGGCATGGATGGAGATGCCCGTAGCAATGGAGATGACGCATGAATGATGCCGCCCGGATGTCGATCGAGCATGCCTGCGAGCGGCTGATTCGTCGCTTCGCCTTACTGAACGATGCGCACGACCACGATGCGATCGCCGCGATGTTCACGGAGGACGGGAGCTTTGCCCGCCCGACCGATCCGGACAATCCGGTACGTGGCCAAGATGCGATCCGAGCCTTCTTCCGTGATCGCCCTAAACGCGAAACTCGGCACGTGATCGCCAATACGGTCGTCGACGTAGAGTCGCCAACCGCTGCCCGGGCTGTGAGCTACGTCGTTCTCTATACCGGCGAGCAGGGCAAAACGACGCTCGTTGGCGAATTTGTCGACACGCTATCGCAGGATATGGCGGGCACTTGGCGGCTCGCAAGCCGCACCGGGTCATTAGCCTTCACCGGCCATACGACCTAAGACTTCAACGAAAGACGGATCCGCCATCGCAAGACTGGCATACCAGAATGAGGATACCATTATGGCAAGAATTATCGGCGGCATCGGTACGTCGCACGTTCCGACCATCGGGGTCGCTTACGACAAGGGCCGGCAGACGGACCCTGTCTGGGCACCGCTGTTCGACGGCTACAAGCCGGTCGCAAAATGGCTCGCGGAGAAGAAGCCGGATGTACTCCTTTTCTTCTACAACGATCACGCCAGCACGATGTTCTTCGACCTCTACCCCACCTTCGCGCTGGGCATCGGCGAGCGTTTTCCGATCGCGGACGAGGGCGCGGGGTTGCGCAACCTGCCGGACATTCGCGGCAACGTCGATTTCCAGGCCCATATCGGTGAAGCGCTCGTAAACGACGAGTTCGACATGGCGTTCTTCCAAGACCGCCCGATTGATCACGGCATCGCATCCCCCCTACCCCTCCTCTGGCCGCATGACCCCGATTGGCCGGGCATCGTCGTGCCCATCGCGATCAACGTCCTGCAATATCCGCTGCCCACCGGACAACGATGCTATCGACTGGGACAGGCGGTACGCCGCGCGGTCGAGAGCTATCCGGAAGACCTGAGCGTCGTCATCGTCGGCACCGGCGGCTTGTCGCATCAGATCCACGGCGAGCGTGCGGGGTATAACGACACCAAATGGGACATGAAGTTCCTCGAACTGCTGCGGGACACGCCCGAGGATCTGCTTGACCTCCGGCATGCGGACTATGTCCGGCTCGGCGGGGCCGAGAGCGTCGAACAGATCATGTGGTTGGCGATGCGCGGTGCCCTGCCTGCCCATCTGGTCGAAGTTCACCGGAACTATTACCTGATGACGACGACCGCGATGACGGTGGTCGCCTACGAGGAAGCAGAGGCGGCACAACAGGCTCCGACCGACATGCTCGCGCAGACAGAAGGCTAACAGCGATGTTCACGCAAAACCCGCAAACGGTCGGCATCGAGGATTTGACGGGCACCTACGTGTTCGACCTGCGCACCTGCAATCGCACGTTGCTGTTCAACCGCTTCTTCTGGAACATGATCCGGCCCGAATTCCGGCAGGCGTTCCTCGACGACGAGGAAGCGGCGCTGACTGCGGCGGGCTTGTCGGAAGCCGAAAAGACGTTGGTCCGTGCCCGAGACTGGCTGGGGATCGTGCAATATGGCGTCAACTTCTTCGTGCTCGAAAAATGGGCACGGGTGGTGAAGCGGACCAACCTCGAGGTCTATGCCATCATGCGCGGGGAGACGTTGGAGGCGTTCATGGAAACGCGCGCGGTACCGCACGCGCGCTGACGTCGCCGCCGCGCCGCCATAGCGGCGCGGTGGTTCCCTTCGCGAGTGGCGGCGTTACAGTCGGGTATGACACGCCATCTCGAACAACGACTAAAGATCCGGCACCTGCGCGTGATCGAAGCGCTGGACCAGCACAAGAGCCTGTTACGTGCGTCGAAGGCGCTGCGCGTCAGCCAGCCGGCCCTCAGCCGCACTTTGCAGGAGGTCGAGGACATCGTGGGGGGGACGATCTTCGAGCGTCATGCGCGCGGTGTACGTGCAAACGCGATGGGCCGGTTGCTGGCGCAGGGCGCGCAGCGGCTGCTCGGCACCATGCGCCAGATGGAAGTGGATCTCGGAGAGCTGTTCCTCGATCGGAAGCGATCGATCCGCGTTGGGGCGCTGCCAGTTGCAGCACACGGTCTGCTGCCCGCCGTCCTGGCGCATGCCAGCAGCGAGGCAGGCCAACTGAGCATCGAAGTGATCGAGGGCCTGACCGACCAACTGATACCATCGCTTTTGTCCGGCGACGTCGATATCATTGTCGGACGTTTGTACGAGCCGCCCACGCCGGACGGGCTGATCCGGCGCGTGCTGTACAGCGAGCCGATCTCGCTCGTCGCACGCTGCGATCACCCGCTGTTCGAGCTGGAAGCGCCGACGAACGAGGACTTGCAACGGTTCAAGATCGTATCACCCGCGGTCAGCACGCGTGTCGAACAGGACGTTCGCGCCACCCTGTCGTCCATTGGCTTGCAGGCGGATGGGTCGATCCGGTCAACCTCAGTCGGTTTTATGCGCGAACTGTTACTGGCAGGAACCTTCGTGTCCGCCATGCCCCGGATACTTGTCGCCGGCGACTTGTCCCGTGGGCTGCTTCGGATCGTGCCGATTGCACTGCCGCCCGGCAGGCGTATCGCTGGCGTGATCTATAGAGACATCTTAGGCGAAGCTGGCACCTTGCTGCTGTCCGAGATCCGGCGCGAGCTAGAGCGCTTGGCGCAGGACGGGATTGTTGATCTTGCTGGGCCGGATTGACGCCCTTTCCTAGAACAAGAGGGTCATTCCATCAACGTTTAAAGGCTTCGTCTGACGTCCTCCCCGTTCGGACGAGCCAGTGGAATTGGTCAGATGTTCGAATGCAACAATGAAAAGGCCTGGTCACTACCGACCGGCGTGCCTGGGTCGCCAAGAACTGGTCCCTCCCATTCAGGCGGCCTATTTCAACGTCGCAAACGGTTACAAATCGCGACCATTCCACGCCCTTCGGGGACAAGTCTGCGACATCCTGGACCTAAATAGGTCATCCACGGCGGCAGGCGTCAGAACTCGAGCTAGGAGAAATTCCATGAAGAAGTTTATCTTGATGGCAGTTGCAGCTTCGCTGGTCCCAGGCAGCGCGATCGCCGCCTCGCAGCAGCATCAACCGGCTCAGCGACATACGACGGTTCAGCAGAAGGTGGTTGCCAAACAGGCACCCCAACGCACGCAGTATCGCAGCGATTGGCGCAAGGGTGAGCGTTTCGACAGCGGTAAGGCGCGCAACTATCGCCAGATCGACTACCGTAAATATCGCGGCTTAAAGGCTCCGCCGCGCGGCTACCGCTATGTCCAGTCGGGCAACGATGCCGTGTTGGTGGGCATCTCTACTGGGATCATCGCCGCTATCTTTGCAAATGCGGTCGGATAACGGCCGAGGAACTCTGTAAGATAAAGCAAAGCACCGTTGACGAACGTTTGCGCCGCGGCACGGCGGCTCATTCCCGAAGCGCGATATCGGGTTGCCGCTAAGCGGCAACATTCGCGACAGCCGGAAGTCGACCGAGACACACTGGCATTCTGCTTTGCCGCCGTCTTGCTACTCGCATCATTCGTTGTCTCATGTGGCCCAGGTATATCTTTAGACGTTCAGTTCCGAAATTCGGTGGCGCGCTAGACTGGAAGGGCCGTACGCTACAGCCCCTTCAAAGCTACTCCGCTTTGTTGGGGCATAGCGAACACTTTGAGGAGGATGCCGGGGTGCTGCAAGCGCGGCAGTGGAAGAGAGCTGCCTTTGCGGGCAAAGTGAGCGACTCTTTGAGATGCCCGTGGGGGCCTCAACGTGCTGCCTGCCTGTGGTGACGCCCTTTCCGGTTTGATGCCCGCATAGCCTTGTGGCCGCCCTGGAACCAGAAGGTCCAGGTTGCCAGCCCCCCGAGCATCGCGAGAGAGAGTCTGGAGATCGTCATGACCAGCCGGTAGAGCACGCCGCCCACTTCCGCCGCATGAAGCGGAAACAGCATGTTGTACGCCCGAGCCTGACCAGGAAGCCCGAGCGTATCGCGTGCCGCGACGATGCGCCCGGTGTCGGGCGCAAACCAGATCCCTGTTCGGCCGCCCGGCACCCATTCGGCCCGCTGCTTCATGCGCAGGACGATCGTCGCGTTGCGCCCGCGGGGAAGCGAAAGACTGCGTATCTCGGCGCGGGGGAAGCGTGAGCGCGCTGTCGAGATCATGCCCGCCCAATCAAGACTGTCCGCTACCGGCCGCTTGGCCACCTTCGGTCCCGCCAGCATCCGTGCGACCTGCTCCGGCGCTCCGGGGCCGAAGGCAACCGCCGTCAGCGGACGAAAGATGAGCAGGGTGCCGGTGATGAACGACAGCAGCAGCAGCGGCATGACGATGATGCCTAAGTCGCGGTGGTGGCGCACGATTGCTGGACGGCTCATGCGCCTGGGCCACAACCTGAATGCAAACGTCCGGCGGTACGCCACCATAGGATCGTTCCCGTCACGACCAACCCGATCCCGACCAGCGCGGCGAACCCCGCCACCGTCTCGCCGCTATCGCCGGCCAGCAGGTGGCGATGCAGGTCGAGCAGCCACAGCTCGGGCCGCTGCCACTCTGCGGACCAGCGCGCGACAATATGACCGGCCTGGTCGGTGTAGGCGCCGGCATCCTCCTTGAACGCCAGCCGATGGAGGCCGAAGTCGCGGGCGGCATAGGTGATGACGCTGGGTCTCGCAGCTGAATCGCTCATCAGGCGAGCGGTCGTCTGTGCGACCCGCGCGGTCGCCTGGTCCTGCGCGTCGCCGACGTGCGGGAGCATTATCCAGAGGCGGCGATGACTCAAAAGTGCGCCAGTAAGCCCGACGACCGTCAGGACCACCCCGATCAGGCCGCTCGCCCACCGATGCAACAGCTCCACGGCGCGTAGCGGCGTGGCCCTCACGGCGCCTTGCGCCCGGTCGCCGTGCGCCCGGGACCGCAGCTGCGCGTGCCCGCGGCGGCCCAGTGCAATGAGGCATCGAACAGGCGCCGGCCATTGTCGGTCATGTGGCCGAACGTGTTGTTCTCCAGCCCGATGAAAACGCGTCGCGCCGGCGCGGTGTAGTCATAATCCATCGTCGCGCCTCGTTCGTACCCAAACAGCATCGCCTTGTCCGGCTCGCCTGGCCGGACCATGACGATATCGGCGCCAAGACCGGGCTTGCCCCATCCGGCAGGCTGACGCGCCTCCGTCCAGGTCGTCATGCCGGCCGGAATGCCACCGGCCAGCGGATGGGGCGCGCGGACGATCCAGGCGTAATGCCCCGTCTCCACCTCGCCGAAATCGGCATCAAGACGCATGCCGGTAAACCGCAGGTCGTCAAGAAGATCGTTTTCCCATGTCAGCAGCGGCACGCCCATATCGCGCCATTGCGAAATGGCCACGCGATCGGCGGTGTAACGGTTCGATTGCACCGTGGAGGACATTACGACGAGATCGAATCCGCAGGGGTCGGGCGCGTTCGCCAATCCGTCGCTCGTCGTGACGATGTAGCCCAGACCGTTAAGGTGGGCGATGACGCCGGGGTCGGCCGAGCCCCCAGGCGGATCGGCGCGCATGAGGAACAGCACCCGCTTGGCGGCGCCCTCGGGTGCCGCGGCGACGGGGGTGCCGGCGCTCAGCATCATGGCAAAAGCGGCAAGGAACGTGCGCAGCATCAGAAACTCCCGCTCAGGCCGGCAAGGAACGTGCGCCCGGCAGCGGGCGTGACCTGCGCGCGCGATACCGTCGACTCGATATAATGATCGTCGTTCAGGTTCTTGACGTTCAGCGTCAGGCGGATCGTTCGGCTCATGCTGTACCAAGCGCTGGCGTCCAGGCGCGTATAGCCGCCGAGCGAAAAGGAATTCTCCAGATCGCCCTGTCGATCGCTGGCGGCGTAGATGCCGCTGCCGATGCCGAACCCCTGCAGGGTGCCGTGGTCCGGCTCGAAGGTCAGCCACAGGCTGCCGCTCCATTTCGGCACGCCGATCAGGCTGTTGCCGGTCGCGTAATCGGTGGACTCGATGACCTTGGCATCGGTGTAGGTCCCATTGGCGATCACCTTCAGGCTGGACGTGAACGATCCGGCAACGTCAAGTTCCACGCCGCGCGACCGCTGCCGCCCGGCATTGATGTTAAAGCCAACGTTGTTGGGATCCTGCTGCGTCACGTTGTTCCGCGTCAGCCGATAGAACGCGAGCGTCGCCGACAGGCGCTTCCCAAACGCGTTGGCCTTGAGGCCCGCCTCATACTGCTCGCCGGACTCGGGAGGAACCGGCTCGCCGGTCAACGTCGGCTCGGGCTTGGATTGGAACGATCGGGTATAGTCCGCGAACAGCGACAGTGTCGGGACGGGCTTCCAGACGATGCCGACACGCGGCGACCAGGCTTTGTCGTCTGACGCATATTGCGTGGTGCCAAGGTCGGACTGGCGGGCATGATCGAAACGGATACCGGCCAACAGGTCGAACCGGTCGCCGATCGCGATCTGGTCCTGTAGATAGGCGGAGTTCGCGCGCGCACGAACGGTTCGGTCGGCGCGGGGCACGAAGGTGCCCGGACGGGCACCATAGACCGGATCATCGATGTCGATCGCCGCCAGCGTCGCCTGCGCAAAGGTGCGGAACCGGTAGGACTGCACCCGTTCGAGGCCGAAGACGACGGTATGGCCGATCGGCCCGGTCGAAACCGTGGCGACTATATCGGCCTGGAAGTCCGAACTATGGTTCTGCTCGTGCTGCTCGACCGCGGTGCGGGTGATCGTCCGGGCGCTCGTAACAGCGTTGGTGGTCACGGTATTGCCGTTGTTGATCCCGAAAAGATCGAGCTGGCCCCGATCGTAATGTCCGATCTGGCGGACGGTCAGCCAATCGGCCAGCTGGTGCTCGAACCGGTAGTTGAATTCGGCGCGATGCGAATCCGTCACCGCGAACGCCTCCCCCAGGAACCGCTTGCGCGGCAGGTCAATCCGGTAGCCTTCCGCGCCATCCGGTGTCGCCACTATCCCCCGGTCCGTCTGGTTGTTCTGGTGGGCATAGGTTGCGCTGGCGATCAGCCGGGTGCGAGCACTCGGCTGCCAAAGGAACGAGGCCGAACCGAACTGTCGCTTGAAGGGCACGAAGCTGTCGCGAAAGCCGTCGCCATATTGCACAGCACCGATCACGCGCACGGCAAGCGTCTGTCCCCGGTCGATCGGACCGGTGACATCCGCCTGTCCACGAACGAAATTGTCGCTGCCGCCCTGTATCGAAAAGTTCATGCCGGGCGTGAACCGCGGCTGCTTGGTGACGATATTGATGAGGCCGCCCGGATCGCCGCGTCCGTACAGTACCGAAGCCGGTCCCTTCAGCACCTCGATCCGCTCCACATTGGCGAGATCGCGGAAGCTGTCGTTCGTTTCCACCGCAGGGCTCAGCATGATGCTGTCGATCGCGTAATAGGACGACCGGAACCCCCGGATCGTGAAACTTTCGGAGCGATTGCCCGCGGTCGTTCCGGCCTGGATACCGCTGACGTTGCGCAGCGCGCTGGTCAGGTCGATGATCTGCTGGTCGTCGATCACGTCGCGTGGAACGAACTGGATCGATTGCGGCACGTCCATCAGGTCCGTGCCCGTGCGTGTTGCGGTCGTCAGTTCGTCGATCCTGTAATCCTTGCCGCGTGTGCCGAGCACGACGATCTCGGACGCGGTGACGTTCTGCGGCTCCTTGTCGTCCGCCTTCGCGAGAGCCGCAGCCGGGGATGCAAGAAGGGCTACAGTGACAGCGAGCGCCGGCGCGCGGCCTCGAAACGAATGCAACGGATTCACAAACTACATGCCCCTTTGATAGGCGAGATTTTGTCAACGGTCACGTTGGTCGATGCCAAGTGATCCGGACCGTACCCGCTGTCGGCCGCCCCCTCCCCGTGAGCTGAACTGTCTGCCTGCTGATGCCACACCGGGTACCGGTACTGATAACGAGTTGCAATAGCTAATTGGATCTCCGTTTGGACCACCATCGGCCGTCTGTCGGAAAAGCGGCAAGGTGCCTCAATCTGCCGGCGGGGTCTTCGTTCACGCTGGGGGAATGAAGACAGCTGTCGGCTTGCGGGATGCAAGTCACTCACGGACATTGAACGGGCGCTTGTCGAACGGCAGCTTCGCAGCCGAAAGCCCGCTTGCTGACCTTCACGGCATGCCCTCGACTACAACGTTCTGCTGTTCAACTCTTGCATGGACGATCTGGTTACGAGCAAACCTTCCGGTGGCAGCTGACAGGAGGCAATTTTTGCGAGGGTTGGATTTTACATCATGGCAGAGCCTGCTGGCGACGCTGGCAAGCCTGGCGTTGGTGGCGCTGGTCGGAGTGGGTATCCGGCTGGTCGCGCAAGTGACGATCCAGCAACGTCGCGAGCGTGCGAACCGGCAGATCAATGAGCGGCTTCGCACCCTGATCGCCGCCTACAAGGCGCTTGGCGGCTCGTTTACCGGCGATCTCGCTGTCGATCCACGGCATCTCCGGGACGTGCGTCAGGCCAATCAGCCTTCGGAGGCGCTTGATCTGTCACAGGCCGCCGTTGCAGGCTCCGATCGGGCGCGTCGTATTCGGGATGCGGTCGAAGCCGCATTGTCCGACATCGTCCTGCTGGGCACCGATGAGCAGGTGCGTCTCGCGAGCACCGCGGCCGGCGAACTTGTCAGTGGTCGTCCGGTCCGCACGCACGAACTCGTCGTGTCACTCAGGGATTTCATTCGCGAAGCGCTCGATCTCGATCCGATCCCCGCCAGCATCGTCATCCCGCCGCAGGGACCGGTACGACCCTCGGCGTCGGGCGGCCGGGGCAAGGCGGAAGGCGCGGGAAGCGAGCGTGGAAACGGCGGTGGCGGTGGCGGCGGGGGCGGCGGGGGCGGCGGGGGCGGGATGGGTAGCGGCGTGCCGCTAGCAACCGATGACCGTGCCCAGCTGTAGCGGAAGGTGTCTGGTCCCAGTGGTTGATGGTACAACAACCACGAGCGAGTGGAAGGAAGCGCTATGGGCCAAGTTTTACACGGAAGCGCCACGACGACAGAGGTCGTTCCCCGGATCAAGTCCGGGGCGGGCTAGCGATACAGCATAGTCAAGAGAGCCTGAGGGCGTTGGCGAGGCGCCAAGGGCGTCAACCAGAAGACTGTCGCCAAGTGGCGTAAGCGGTCCTCCACGGCCGATCTGCGGACCGGGCCCAAGGAGCCTCGGTCCACGACGCTGACGATCGAGGAGGAGGCCGTGGTAGTGGCGTTCCAGCGTCACACGCTGCTGCCACTGGACGACTGTTTGTACGCGCTACAGACGACGATCCCGCATCTGACGCTTTCGCTTTGCTCCTCCGAGACACCACGCTTCCTGCACCGCTTGAGGCTGAACGCGGCATAAAGGTAGCTGCACATCAGCGTGTGTTCGACCTCGGCGGGTTCGGCAAGCAGATGCAGGAGTTGTTCGCACGATCCGACGACGATCTCGGGTTCGTTGGCAGTAGCGTTCATGGCGTGTCACCTAACTGCGCCATACACCCCTGGCGAGGCCTCAGAGTGGCCCTTCAACGCGCCGTAGTCGCCCTCCTACCATTCAGCTGCTGGGTGCTGTGGAGCGACGTGCTAGGCGACTACCCGACAGGCAGCGATTCGGCGCCACCGATCCACGCCGGAGCCCCTTGATGTGCTTGGCGCGATCCGAGAGCCCGTCTTTATGACTTATTGTCGCCGACAATCCCCAACGCCTGATAGTGTTTGTGAAGCAAGTTCAACGCTGGTGTCACGAGCACGCCGTGCATTAGAATCGACGCTGCAATGATGAGCCCGAGCGTACCCACAGGCTGTACTCGGATTGGAAATCGCCGTGGTTGAAGCCGTAGCTGAGGTAGTACACTGAGCCCAGGCCGCGGATCCCGAAAAACGAGATGATCGCCAGCTCCCAGCTTCGGCCGCTTGACGCCGATCAGGCTGATCCAGCCTGCGAGCGGGCGGATAACCAGCAGCATGATCGCCGCGAACGTGACTTCCTCAACGCGCAGACGATCGAGGTTGCGGGCGGCTACATGATCTAGCCGCAGCCTATGGCAGGTGCAGGCATGAAGCACTGCCCCGCTACCGGGACGAGAGGGCGAGCTTCACGCCGAACAGGATGAAATCCCGCCGGTCATCCTGTCCAGCGCCCGGACCACCGCTGGCCGACACAGTTGCCCATTAAAAGGGGCGGTCGCTGCGATCAGCATGGTGAACCACGCTGTTCCGATCGTGACGTGTATGAAGGCAAGGGCGAAGGAGAACGCCGCGACGTTGGAGACGGCAGGCACGAACTGCGGCAGGAAGGTTGCGTAGAACACGCCGATCTTCGGATTGAGCAGGTTCGTGAGAAAGCCTCTCCGCATCGCTTCGCCACGACGGACGGGGATTGGCGGGCTGACAGTGTCGTCCATAATCCCGTTGCGGGGTCGCAGCAGCAGGTTGACCCCAAGCCAGAGCAGATAGGCCGCGCCCGCCCATTTCAGGACGGTGTAGGCCAGCGGCTAGCTAAGTTGACCAAGTAAGTCCCTGCGACACGCGACGTTGTCCCCTAAATCAAATCCTTGAGGACGATCGTCACATTACGCGTTCCCGAAGCGTTTTTAAGAGAGAAGGTAACTTTAGATTCGGTTGGGGAATTCCGCAGGCGCTCGCGCAGCTCGAGAGTCGGTATTGCGGAAGCAGCCGCACCGTCGACGGCGGTGACGTATTCACCGACCTGGATGCCCGCCATCGTTGCAGGCCCCCCGGGCACCAGGCCCGCTACCACGAAGCCCTCGGGTGCTCGCCGGATCGTCATCCCGGAACGATCGTAAGTGCCTATATCTGAAATCCGACCCACGGCAGGCTTGAGGTACATAACGCGCCGCGCATAGTCGAACGTGACGACGAACCGCTTGAGCAGCCTTGAACCCACGTTGCCTTCGAAGTCGGCGACTCCGAACCCTCCCTTGACGGATCGAGACAGCTCGGTAACCACGTGTTTCACCTCGATCTTCCCCAGCGTCATAGCGCGGCCGTCGACGACGGACAGTGCGATCGCGCCGCCGACGCCACTGCCGCCACCGGTCGTATTGACCCGGACTGGATGACTCTCGATCAAGCCCTTCGCATCGACGAAGCGTTTCATGAGTGTCAGTTCCTGACAGGACCCGGTGTCGATCGCGAAGCGTGCGGGGTGGCCCTCGAAGGTACCCCGTACCAAAGGGATATGCCCGTAGAACTCGAATGGTACCGGCGTCCCTGCCGATCTCGGGTCGAACCTTTCAGGTGCGATGAGAGACATGATCTCGGCACCGTAGTCGATCCTGGTGACGAAGCGTCGAGACACCTCATTCCCGATAACACCCACGGGCCTCACGACCTCAAGCGAAGGTTCGGTGACGTCAAGCACGTGGACAGTTTGTCGACGCAAGGACAGTCCGCCGATCCCCAAATTGATCCCGCTTCCATAGCCCGTCTTGACCACGCCGGCGCCCGGACCATGCCCCGGCACACTGCCTACGATCGGTAATTTCAGCTGTTCCATCAGGGTGGGGTCAACGATGTCCGCACCCCCGCCATCGAAGAGGAAGGTGAAAGGCCCGCGGCCATTCACGCTGACATCTCCGTAAATGCAGTTGCGCACCATGCGAATGGGAAAGGTGGTCGAACCTTGATGGGGCGGGAAGCCTGCATCCACATAGCTTGTCCGAGGTGCAGCGTATGCTGCCGCGCCACGACGCTTGACGGTTCTGCCTGATCGCAAGGTATAAACCTGCGCATATTCTGCGCCCGATCCGTCATCCATCGTCATCTTACCGGGAATAATCACGCCGGAAACGCGGCGATAGTCGCCGTAGGTCGTCGTCATGGCGGTGCGGTAAGGCATGGCCTCGACGATGCGGTAGAGCTGGTGCGTACTGCGGTCGAACCATGCCTCGAAGCGATCACCGCCCTTGGGCAGAACCTGTAGCACGTCGTAAGTTGCGCCGTTCTCGATACGCCGGGCGAGCGGCGTCACACGCGCACCGCCGCGATCGGGGCGGTACCACATGCCGGCGCGGCGGTAGGCCGCGTTGACCGCCAGTCGAAACGCTAGGCCGCTCGGCTGCGATACCACGGCGCCAGAAACGTCGCTGTTCCAGGCCAACCGCCCATCGAAGCCCTCTACTTCTCGAACAAGTCCGGCCGCCAGACTATGGACGAAAATACCGCTGGAAAGGTCGAAGCGGTCAACCGCGAGGCCTTTCAGGCCTTGTCCCTCATAATCGTAACGTATCTCAACTGCCCCTGCCCCCTGGCCGCCCTGCGACGACAATCCCGCCTCAACAAGCGTTTTGGTCACATCGGGAAGGTCCATTTCCGCAGGGGCCGCTCCGGTAAGCAGTGGCAGGAATAGCGCCGACCCGAGGCCTAACGAGCGCTTTGTCAACCCAAGAGCGGTGCGATGAAATATGTACTGCAATCCCATCGGTCCTATGAAATGAGAATTCAGGTTTTGGGGGCATGGCGGCGTAAGCCGATATCAGCTCACGCTTAACGGTGTTTCAGGAGGGAAAAAAGCGCGATCGCGCGGGTGTTTCTGTTCGACGAGGCCTACCGCTTTCTAGAAAGCAACCAGCAGACCGGCAAGGTCGTCGTTCGACTGTAGGGCCACGTTCATTGGAGGGCTCGCCCGTTTCCCGCAAACGAACGCAGACTGTGCGAAAACTCGCGGGCCGATTTCGGGGAGCCCGCTGCGTAAGCAGACCTTCGATCAGGTGCCAAGGGAGTGGAAAAAAGCCCTGTTTTGGCCAAAAGTGGGATGGCTGTTTTCGGTTGCGATCCCCTTGCCAAGTTGGAAACAGGAACGAACCTTTTTTTGCGCTCCTGGTCTGCTTGTACGCTGCTTCCGGGAAGCGCACGCTGGTGCCAACGATGGAGAAACAGCTCGCCCTGCCGCGGTGCCAGAGTCAATGAGCCAACCTCCGAAAACACTCGGGGTGGCTGGCCCCCTGGGAAAAGCACTAGCTCTTCTCGCGGTACCGACGCCGGTACCGTCGGCAGGTAACGCCCAATGATTACCCGAGCTCGACAACTCGGTTTCAGGCCTCGGCCTTCATCGCGCGGACGTCGGCGTACAGCGTCGGCCCGGTGGGGTGCCAGCTCAGCCGCTCGCGCGTCAGCGTGTTGGACGCCGACATGTCCTTGGATGCGAATGCTGCGAGCCAACCGAAATGCGCGCTGGCGTCGTCCGCGCTGACGGACTGCACGGGCACGCCAAAGGTCTTGCCGATTGTCTCGGCGATTTCGCGGAAGCTGATCGCCCCCTCGGCAGTCCCGTGATAGCGTGCGCTGGCTTCGTTGCGCTCCAGCGCAAGCCGGTACAGGCGAGCAGTGTCGGAGACGTGCGCTGCCGACCAATTGTTGGTGCCTTCGCCGACATAGGCCGAGACACCTTTCTTCCAGGCAAGCTTAATCACGTCGCTGATAAGGCCCTGTTTGCGCGTGTCGTGGATTTGCGAATTGCGGATCGCGATGACGTGGATGCCGCGCTCGGCGACGGCCTCTCCAGCCAGCTCGGACGCGACCCGCGGATTGAGGCTATGGACCGCGAAAATGTCTTCCGACGCCGGTTCACCGGGCTTGGCCGATCCCATGGCGGTGCTGGACGTGATGATGAGCGGCTTGGTGGTGCCCTCCAAGCCGGCGCCCAGCGCCTCAATCACGCGAGCATCCTTCTGGCAGTTGGCGACGAAGTTCGCGAAGTCATGGTCAAAAGCCGTATGGATCACGCCATCGCAAGAAGCAGCGCCTCGCGTCAGGCTGTCGAGGTCGTCGAGATCGCCACGATGCGGCTCAGCCCCAGCCTCCACCAGTGCCTCGGCGCCGGCGTCTGAACGAGTCAGGCCCAGCACATGGTGGCCAGCTGCCAGCAACTCAGGAACGATGTGAGAGCCGATGAAGCCGGTCGCACCGGTTAAAAACACGCGCATCAAAATTCTCCATTGAAGATTGATGCCTGATCAGCGCATTCGATTTCCAGGAAAAGTAGTGACATTTTCCTATTATAATCAACAACAGGATGATGATGGCGGTTCTCCCTGACAATCCTCTTGGCCTGTATCTCCGGGATCGCCGCACCCGGCTCGATCCTGGAGCGTTCGGCTTTTCCATTCAGCGACGTCGCACGCCGGGACTGCGCCGGGAGGAGGTCGCACAACGCGCTAACATCAGTCCGACCTGGTACACCTGGCTTGAGCAGGGTCGGGGCGGCGCGCCGTCACCCGACGTGCTGAACCGCATCGCAGGCAGCCTTATGTTGACCGAGGCCGAACGGGAGCATCTGTTCATGCTCGCGCTCGGCCGTCCGCCGGAGGTCCGCTACAAGGCAACGGACAGTGTGACGCCTCGCCTACAACGCCTGCTCGACGGGATGCTCGCCAGCCCCGCCATCATCAAGACCGCGACCTGGGACGTGGTGGCGTGGAACCAGGCAGCGGCGTTCGTCCTGACCGATTACGGGGCGCTACCGCTGAAGGAGCGTAACATTCTGCGGCTTGTCTTCGGTAATGACCGGGTGCGTCGGGCGCAGGAGGATTGGGAAAGCACCGCCCGTTTTGTGGTCGGCGCATTCCGGGCCGACGCTGCGCGCGCCGGTGCCGTGTCGGAGGTTGGCCAGCTCGTCACCGAGCTGTGCACGACCAGCCCCGAGTTCGCAGTGCTATGGGCAGACAACGACGTGCGCTTCCACGGCGAAGGCGCCAAGCGGCTGCGCCACCCCGTCCTTGGTGCAATCGAATTGGAATACTCCGGCTTCGCGGTCGATGGTCGCCCAGACCTAGGCATGATCGTCTACAACCCGGTAGAACCCGACGTGGCCGATCGCATCCGCTCGATGCTTGCGGGGTAGTCAAGAAACGTCGGTGCCTCCTGCCGGTTATGCCTGTGTCGGCATCGCAAGGAAAACGAGCGGTTTTCTCGTGGTCGGGCGATCCCGGTCCGGGCACCCCAAAACGATCAGAAAACCTGTTAGAAAACCAGCGCCATCTTGTACCATGCGTCTATGGCGGCGTGATCGACCCGGCCCTGCCCGGAGATCAAAGCGGCTACGCCGCTGAAGCTACACCACGCGGTGGGACACGCTCGTAGCCAGCAGTTGCCCTCGACCGAATACAGGCTCCAGTATGCCTTTGATTCCGTATTGTGCCGTATCGCTGGGCGGCATGTACGCTTCACCATTGGCAGATTCTAACGGACGAAAGCTGGTTGAAAACTAGCGGGTCACCGATCGTGTAATTACCCACCCCCTTGCGGCTGAGCGAAATCACTGATTCAAAGGGGTCATGGGACGTCCCGATCTCGAGCGCCTGAGCCGCGAGGAGTTGATCGAACTGGTGCTGCGCCTGCAGCGCCCTGCGAAGACGTCGCGGACATCGTCGAAGCCGCCATCGACCGACCGCAAGGAGCGCCGCGATGCATCGCGGCCCGGCGGTGGAAAGCCAGGGCATGAGGGACATAGCCGGATACTGAGCGAGGCATTCGATCGCGCGATCGATCATCGTCCAGACACCTGCACCGGCTGTTGCGCGGCGCTGCCGGCCGATCTAGCCGCCGAGACGGTCAGCGAGCACGACACGGTCGAACTGCCGCCAATCACGCCGGTCGTGGAGCGCCATAGGCGTCTGGCGGTTCGCTGCCCATCGTGCGGGATGCGCGTGACCGCCGCGCTCCCGGACGCGGCGAAGGGGACGCCGTTCGGCGCGCGGATCCATGCGATCGCGACCTATCTGAAGAACTTCCAGGCGTTGTCCTACGAACGGCTTCAGGGAGCGTTTGCTGATCTGTTCGGTCTGACGATCAGCCAGGGCGGTCTGATGAACATGCTCCGCCGTGCGCAGGCGCATTTTGCAGGTGGCCGCGATGACGCCATATCGAAGCTGCGTCAGGCAGGTGTGGTCAGCTCGGACGAGACCGGGGTGCGCATCGAAGGCAGCAACGCGTACCACTGGGTGTTCCGGTGCGACCAGGCCGTCGTGCACACCGCCGCCCCGACCCGCGACGCGATCGTAGTGCGCACCATGATAGACGGGCATCGCCCCGACGTCTGGTGCTCCGACCGCTATGCTGCCCAGCAGGGTCATGCCGATGCGCACCAAGCCTGCCTCGCCCATCTCGCGCGTGATGTCGCTTATGCGCTCTAGAACAGCGAGGACTTCCTGCCGATGCGGCTCAAACTATGGCCGAACAAGGCGTTCGGACTGGCGCAAGGCATCAGCCGTCTGGCGCCATCAACGGTTGCCACAAGACGACGCCCGCTCGAACGAACCATCAACGACATCATCACGACGCCTACGTCGTGCGAACTGACGATGAAGCTCCGAAACAGGTTCGCCCGCGCCAGGGGTAATTGCTCACGGGGGTGGCGGAAAAGGTTGCGGCGGGCGTGGGTATCTGATTCACCCTGCAGATGCCGTTTCCTTCGCGCTTTGGTCTGAGTGACGCTGACAAGGATGCGCTGCTGGCGCAGCAGCGGGATATGATCGAGCGGCTGGTGGCTCGGATCGCAGAGCTCGAAGCACTCGTAGGCAAGCCTCGCAAGACGTCGGTCAATTCGCATATCCCACCGTCGAAAGACGGGATTGGTCGTGACAGGAAGCGGCGCAAACTATCGGGTGGGCCGCGCCCTGCTTCGGAAGGCAAGACCCGACCGCTGACGGAGACGCCGGACAAGACCGAGCGCCGGATTGCAGATGCCTGCGGTCATTGCGGGACGGATGTGTCGAGCGCTTCGCAGCGCTGCCGGCATCGCTACGATCATATCGACCTGCCACCAATCCGGCCGGTCGTAACGCGGGTGGAGCTGTTCGGTGGTCGCTGCGGGGGCTGTGGCCGACGCTACCGCGCCGAGGCTCTGGCAGGGATGCAGCCGGGTACGCCGTTCGGGCCCGGCATTCGCTCGCTGTTGGCCTACCTGCACCACAGCCATCATGTCGGGTTCGAGCGCCTGTCGCGGCTTGCGGCCGAGATGTTCGGCCTGACCATCTCCGAAGGCGCTATCGCCAACATCTTCAGGCGCATGGGTCAGGACATGGCCACCGCGACAAGCGCGATCGGTGAGAAGCTGCGCAGCGCGCGGATCATCGCCTCGGACGAAACGACGACGCGGACCAACGGCGTGACCCAGTGGCAGTGGGTGTTCATCTCGGACCAGGCAGTGCTGCACAAGGTCGCCCCCAGCCGGGCACGCCGTGTCGCCGCAGAAATGCTCGGAGATCACCGGCCCGACGTCTGGGTGTCCGACCGCTATGCCGGCCAACAGGATTTGGCCGGGGCGCATCAAGTCTGCCTCGCCCATGTTTTGCGCGACGTTCAGTATGCCATCGACAGCGGCGACACGATCTTCGCGCCAAAGATCCGCGACCATCTGCGATGGGCGATCGGGGTCGGGAGGCGACGACACAATCTCAAGGACAGTACTTTGGTGAGCTACGCTGCAAAAGCCGATCTCAAACTGTCCCGGCTGATGCATGCGCCTGTCGCGCACCCTGCCGGCAGGGCTCTGCTCAAGCAGATCAAGGCCTGGCGCACGAAGTTCTTCGTCTTCCTTACCAATCGTGACGTGCCCGCCACCAACAACATTTCCGAGCGCGAGATCCGCCCTTCGGTCGTGTTCCGCAAGGTGACCAATGGCTTCCGCTCGGACTGGGGCGCCCAGATCCACGCCGGATACCGCTCCGTCACCGGGACCGCCCGCCTGAGCGGCAAATCTGCGCTCGCGGCCGTGCGCGACCTTGTCGATGGCAAGTTCGCCGTCGCCTGATCAGGTCACCGCGCGCCACCCCCGTGAGCAATTACTCTCGCTTAATCCTTGACGCTTCGCGGCGTCGCTCCTGACGGCTGGGCCGCACAACAGTGTTCGCCAAAGCAGCAAATTCACTTGTCAAAGCGAGTTTAGTCGGGATGCCATCAAACATGGGTACTCACTCCGTTAACGTCTTCATGGTTATCAAATCGCCTGATCGCGATGCGTTCCTTGGTCCGTCAGGAAAGACAATTTCGCCACAACGGGTTTTCAGCGAGGCTCGCTTATTGAAGCCTCACGTGGGTTACACATAGATGGCCTGACTGCCTCGGAAAGGCCTCATGACCCCCACCCCCATACACGCCTACCGTGTTCAACTTGTGCCGCTACCGATGGTCATCAATGCCGATGGTCTGCCGGTCGCCAACTCGCACGTCGTCGAGATCATCTTTCCAGGCGACGTGATCGAGACCGCGCTTGGCAAGGTGAACACGATCGTCGGCCCAGGCGTTGCCAAGATCATTGTGGATGAGATGACGTTACGCGGCGTGCCCGTGTGCTGAGCAGGCAAGGGCGTGATGCACGCGGCGAATGTCGGCTTTACCATCGCCGATGATCCAGGCGATAGAGCAGCAGCCCATTCCACGTTCACGTTAGCTTAGTCGCTGGGCGTTAACAGGGCACCGGTAGCTCAAGGGAGCCGGATGCGCGCGATTGGACAGTTCATTCTCAGTGCCAGATTTCACCGTGGCGTTGCTCGCGTTGTCGTCTCGCTGATCGCTGTGCTTGTCCAGGTGAACGTCGCTAACGCGGGGTGCATGGCTGCGCCAACGCAGGAGCTTCGGCGGTTCACTGAATTAGCAGGCCGCGACCCAGCTGCGGTTCTGGCAGCGACCGAGCGCGATCACCGCGGGACAATGGACGCGTTGCGTTTCGGCTGGCGTCAGGCTGCGCGCGCTGAAGCCTATGATGTGCTGTCCCGTCCTGCAGATGCGCGCCGCATCGCCGAGCGTATGCTCATGCGGGATATGAAGCCAACTTCCCCGCTTCAGGTCGAACTCCTTGCCCGTTACGCCATGAACGGCTTTAGCGCCGACGAGATTGCAGCAGCCAGGCGGGCGGTAGAGACGGCAAGGCAGCGTCAGGCGCGGGGATCGGCAGCTGACGCGTGCCTGCAGATTGCACTTGGCGAGATGCAGCGCATGCAGGGCGCGCCGGAACGCGCCGTGGTTCATCTTACACAAGCGTATCGCATGACCTCGGATCCCGACATGGAACAGCAGCACATATTGGCGACCGAGAAGCTGGCCCGCGTGATGGACTGGGCTGGCGACCACCGTCAGGCGATCTCGCTGGTTGAGGAAGTCATTGCCCGGGACCAGGCACGAGGGCGAAAGATGGCGCTTTCGAACGATTACTATTTTCGCGGAACGTTCAATCTTGGCCGGGAAGCGTACCACGAAGCGCTCGTCGACTTTGAACAGGCGCGTGCGCTTGCGCCAAGCGATGTTGACCCGGTCGGCGCAGCCTTCCTCGATCTCCAGACCTGCGCGACCCTCATTGCAATGAATGTCTTCGATCGCGCCAAGTTGCTGTGCCAGCAGGCCGAGAAGAACTTCAGCAGCCGTGGCCAGCTCGGAGCAGGACAGGCACAGCTGCTTCTGGCTCAGATCGCCGCGCGCGACGAGCCGGCGCTTGCACTTGCCATTCTCAATCGGCTGCTCGCGAGCGACGACGTTCTTTCGTCCTTCGCGTCTGCGCCAAAGGCCTATCGATTGCGATCCGACGTCAACCGGAAGCTTGGCAGGACCGGTGCCGCCTACAGCGACCTTGATGTTTACGTCCGCGCTACTGACCGGCAGAGAGCGTCCGAACAGATGAGACAAAATGCTGTCCTGCGGGCAAGCCTGGACGCAGACCGTGCAGCGGCCCGGAACCTGGAGTTGCAGCGAAGCCTGGCCTTCTCAAAGGAAAGAGAACGCGAGCAGGCGAAGCGTTACACCATGCTGTCGCTGTCGGCGTCGATCGGTGCCGTGTTGCTGCTCGTCATCCTAGGCATGGGGATCTATCATCGCCGCAAGCTGGTGCAGATCTCAAACACCGATCCCTTGACGGGCCTGCGCAATCGGCGCTTCATCAATGAGCACGAGGGGTCTTACGTTGGAGATCATGCCAGGACGGGACGGTCACTTACGGTCGCCATCATCGACCTGGACCACTTCAAATTCATCAATGACACCTACGGGCACAGTGTTGGCGATGAGGTCCTTATCGCCTTTGCGAGCTTGGCGCGTGGTGTCCTGCGCCAGGATGACGTGATCGCACGTTGGGGTGGCGAGGAGTTCATCGTTATTTCCCCTAATACCACCCGGGTCAAAGCTGTTGATGCACTTGAAAGGCTCCAGTCAGCATTGGCATCTGGGATCACCACAGCAGTTGGCCGTGTTTCTGTCAGCTTCAGCGCCGGCGTGGCATCCTTCCAAGGCACCGAGAGCCTGCAGGCAATCGTCCGACGTGCAGATGAAGCTCTATACAGGGCAAAAGAGACCGGTCGTAATCGCGTCGAACTAGCCGGTAAGTAGGACTATGCGGATCGGCGCCGTCGGCAGGCTGAAGGCCCTGCCAATCCCGATGCGGCAGGCCTTTAAAAGGCGGCCCGAGTACAAGACCCGCGACGCAGCTATCTCCACCTTATCTGTGCGATGGCCGCAGCTGGCGCGATATCATGGACGCGACCGGATACAGCCTTACACTGCTCGCCAAGATCGCACGCGAGCGCCGTTTCAAGACAGAGCCAACGTGGCCGATGCGGGCGGCTGAGCCATACGCGTCTACCTGATCTGTTCATGCAGGCTCTCGACTTCATATTGAGGTGTCCAGTTTCGATGTTATAGACTCCGCTTGAACAGGTTTTCGCACCAAACCATATGCCCGCTGAGGTATACCGTCATTGACACGGCCCTCGGTTTGGGATCTCAAACCCGTTCAAGTAACAACCCAATCCCCTGCCCCACGCCGATGCACATGAACGCCATCGCAAAGCGGCCGCCTGTACGATGAAGTTCCTCGACCGCGCTCATCGTGATCCGCGCGCCCGACATGCCAAGCGGGTGGCCGAGCGCGATTGCACCGCCGTTGCGGTTGACGCGCGGGTCGTCGGACGGATCGATGCCGAGATCGCGCAGCGTTGCGATCGCCTGGCTGGCAAACGCCTCGTTCAGTTCGATCACGTCGAGTTGGTCGAGCGTGATGCCACCCGATTTCATCAATTTGTGCGCGGCTTCGATCGGTCCCGCCCCCATGATGCGAGGCGCAATGCCCGCCGCTGCCATCGCCACGATCCGCGCACGCGGGGTAAGTCCGTACCGCGCCGCTGCGGCTTCCGACGCGATGAGCGTCGCGGCAGCGCCGTCGTTGAGGCCGGACGCGTTGCCGGCTGTTACGGTGCCGTCCGCCCGCACGACCGGCTTCAGCCTAGCGAGCGCCTCAAGGCTGGTTGCCCGTAGATGTTCGTCGGCGAAGAAGACGATCGGATCTCCCGTCTTCTGCGGAATCGTGACAGGCACGATCTCGGCGGCGAACCGTCCGCTCGCCTGCGCGGCGGCAGCCTTTTCCTGGCTGGCAAGCCCGAAGCGATCTTGGTCCTCGCGGCTGACATACCATTGATCGGCGACGTTCTCGCCCGTTTCCGGCATTGAATCCACGCCATAAGCATGCCGCATAGCCGGGTTGACGAACCGCCAGCCGAGGGTCGTGTCCTCCAGCTTCTGCGCCCGATCGAAGGGGCTATGCGCCTTGCCCATGACATAAGGCGCACGCGTCATGCTCTCGACACCGCCCGCAATCATGAACTCCGCATCGCCGCTGCGGATCGCCCGCGCTGCCGTGCCGATCGCGTCAAGGCCCGAACCACACAGGCGGTTGATCGTCGAACCCGATACCGTGTCGGGCAATCCTGCAAGCAGCACGGCCATACGCGCGACGTTGCGATTGTCCTCGCCCGCCTGGTTCGCACAGCCGAGGATCGTGTCGTCCACAGCGCCCCAGTCTACACCGGGATTGCGATCCATCAGCGCCTTGATTGGGATGGCGGCGAGGTCGTCGGCGCGGATGCTGGCGAGCGAACCGTTCAACCGGCCGATGGGCGTGCGGATCGCATCGCAGAGGAAAGCGTCGGTCATGAGTTCAATCCTTGTCGCTGCCGGGGTCGAGCTCGGCAATGATTTTGCCCGCTTCTGCAAAGGCGGTGTTGGCGGCAGGCACGCCTGCGTAGACGGCGGACTGCATCAGCACTTCCTTGAGTTCCTCGCGCGTGAAGCCGTCGCGCATCAGCCCGGTGCGGACGTGGAGCGCGAACTCCTCCCAACGGCCGAGTGCCACGGTGATGGCGAGCACGATGAACCGACGGCTGCGGTCGTCGAGCCCCGGCCGCCCCCAGATCTCGTTCCAGGCGATCCGCGTGATCATCGCCTGGAAATCGGCGGTGAAGTCGGTCCGCTTGGCGAGCGACGCATCGACCCACGCATCGCCGAGCACACGGCGCCGGTTGAGCAGCCCCGCTTCGAACAGCGTATCCGCGGCGTCTTGGGTATCGGTCGGCGCCAGAAAGTCGCGAAGCGTGGCAGCCAGCGCCGCGGGCGCCTCGATCGGCGCAAGATGTGCGGCGTCGAGATGCACGACAAGCGCCCCGGGCACGGCCGCCGCGATATGTTCACCGTGCCCTGCAAACGGCGTCGAGGTGTCGCGATCGCCCGCGACGATCAACGTGGGTACGGTAATCGCCGGCAAACGCTCGACCAGCACCATGTCGCGGATCGCAGCGCCGCAACCTGCATAGCCAGCATCGGCCATCGCGATCAGCCCGCGACGTACACTTTCTGCCGCGCCACCATGCGTCGCCATGAAACGCGGCGAGAGGAACCGGCCCATGGCCATGTTGGCGATGGCCGCCGTACCCCTTGCGCGTACCACCTCGATCCGGTCGCGCCACGCGCCCGCATCCATCGTTGCCGAGGTGCAGACGAGCGCCAGCGCCATGACCCGCGTCGGGTGAGTCAGCGCCAGCTCCATTGCGATCATCCCGCCGAGCGATACGCCGGCGACGGCTGCGGTCTGCACCCCAGCCGCGTCCATGACGGCGACGACATCATCGGCCAGCATTGTCAGGCTATAGTCGTCATCCGGCGCATCCGACGCACCGTGCCCGCGCGTGTCTATCCGCAACAGGCGAAAGGCGGGCAGCAGGTGCGGGATGCTAGTCTCCCACAAGGCCATGTCCGTGCCGATGGAATTGAGCAGGACCAGCACGGGCAGGTCGAGTGCGCCGTCGAGCTTCCAGTAGAGACGCACGTCCTCGCGGGTTGCAAATGGCATGTGTTATCCTTCGCGTCCGGCGGCGAGCGCACGGACGATGGTCGCGCTTTCGCCGATGTCCGTGCCGATACCGGCGTTTGCCAAATTGCGCGCAATTGCCACTTCGTCGATCTCGAGCCCCTCGGCGACAGTCGCCATCGCGTCTGCCGCACCGGCCGCAAGCAGGAACAGATCAGCCAATACGGGACCTTCCGCCTGCCAACCACCCAGACCGCGTTCTTCCTCCTGCGGAAGGCCAGCAAGGAGGGTCGCTGCGAGCCCCGGCGCGCGCAGCGCAGCCGAGAGCGCGATCTGACAACCGGTCGGGTTGCGCTTATGAGCCATGGCCGATGATCCACCGCGGCCCGCAATCGCCGGCTCACGCGCTTCGGCAACCGTGTTTTGCGACAGTAGCGCCACGTCGCGCGCCATCTTGCCGATCGCGCCGATGGCGACGGCCAAACTGGTGCCGACGGCGGCGATGCCGACCCGGCGCGCGTGCCATGGCTCACTCACGGCAAGACCGAGCTCATTTGCCATATGCGAGGCGATCGCCAGGCCTGCGCCGTCGAGCCCCGCCCGCGCTCCTGCGGCGCCTCCAAGCTGGATCAGCGCATGGTCCTCGACATCGCGCCGTAGTCGCTGGACGGCATCGGCGACGCCGACCATCCAGTGCGCGATCCGAAGACCGAACGCGACGGGCAACGCATCCTGCAACAACGTGCGCCCAACCGCAGGTGTTTCGGCATGACGCAAGGCCACACGACTAAGGGCATGGACGATTCGGTCGAGGTCCGTAAGTACCAGCTTGGCTGCCGCCCGCGTCTGCATCATCAATACGGTGTCCGCGACGTCCTGGCTGGTCGCGCCCTTGTGGACCGCTGCTCGGACATCCCCGCTCAATGACGCACGCAGGCGAGCAACCAGGGGTATGGCCAGCGTGCCTGCCAGCGCCGACTCTTCGGCCAACGCAGCGGGATCGATCGCGATCGTTATGCATGCATCGACGATCGCGGAGGCGAGCTCCTCCGAGATTATCCCCTCCGTCGCCTGGGCGCGTGCCAAGGCGCCTTCGAATGCAAGCGCATGGGCAATGGTGGCGTCGTCGTCGAAGACGGCCAGCATCGCCGGCGTCGTTGCCGTGCGAGTACGGAGCAAATCAGTCATTCGTGATCATATCGTAAAGAAGACCGTCTCTGCATCGCCTTGCAGCCGGATGTCGAACCACCAGCGCCCATCGTCACGCCGGCGGGCAATCAGCGTCCCGCGACGCTCTTCCGGAACAGCGCTCAAGACCGGATCTTCGTCATTACCTTCGCCATCGGCGAAATACAGCCGCGTCGCGAGGCGTTTGATGATCCCACGCCCGAACACCGACACCGCCAGATGCGGCGCTTGCAGCGTGTTGCCCGGCCCCGGCACACGCCCCGGACGAATGGTGCGAAACCGGTAAATCCCGTCCCCATCGACCGAGGTGCGGCCGAAGCCGATGAAATGCGGGTCGATCGGCACCGTCTCCCGTTGATCGTCGACGCACGCATAGCGACCGGCGGCGTTGGCCTGCCATATCTCGATCATCGCATCGAGGATCGGCACCCCCTTCGCATCAAACACCTGCCCCGCGATCTCGATCACCTCGCCCTCGGGCGGGCCGGTCGGCGATGACAGATTAAGGACATAATGCTTCTCGCCGAACAGGTCGGTGCGCGCGCCCATGTCGGACTTGCCGACGAGATCGGCGCCGCCTTTCCACGGCAGGCCGTAGTGGAAGAAGGGCCCGACCGTCTGCCACGGCGTCTGCCCGAAAATGGCGGGATCCTGATTGTCGATCCGTAGCGCTGTCTCGCGATCCTCGACGGCAGTCTCGGCGAGGATCTCAGCGGGGATCTCAATGGTCATGGTCGTGATCCTCGAACGGCGTCTCGTCGCGCCCCTTCAGGACGATATCGAACAGATAGCCGAGTGCCCATGAAGGCTTAGTGCTCTTGATATCGAAGCGCCCGACCATCCGCTGGCGCGCGGGCATCGGTATGGCGTTGGCGATCGGATCGATCTCGATCAGAGGATCGTCCGGGAAATACATCTGCGTCACCAGCCGCGTCGCAAACGCGGGGCCGAACAGCGACAGGTGGATGTGCGCCGGCCGCCACGCGTTCATGTGGTTGCCCCAAGGGTACGCGCCGGGCCGTATCGTGACATAGCTGTACCGCCCCTCGTCATCGGTGACGACCCGCCCTGCCCCGGTAAAGTTCGGGTCGAGCGGCGCATCCCAATTATCCGCCGAATGGACATAGCGCCCCGCGGCATTGGCCTGCCAGATCTCGATGACGGTGTTGGCCACCGGGCGTGCGCGATCGTCGAGCACGCGCCCCGAGACGATGATGCGCTGCCCTTGCGGCACGCCCGGATGCTGCGCGGTCAGGTCGATCCCGGAGTGTCCCACCATGAGGCGATCCCACGCGCTGGGACCGGTCGTCTCGGTCAGCGTCGGCGGGATTGCGATCAGCGGTTGGCGCGGGCTGCGATCGACCGTCGAGCGATAGTCGGGATGCAGCGAAGGCGACAGCCCCGCCTCCTCCGCCGAATAAGCGATCACGTCGGTCATGCTGCATTCTCCTGCTCGAAGGCGCCCGCGTCGAACGCCGCACCGGTCTTCGTCCGTACCTCGTCCAGCGTTACGCCCGGCGCCAGTTCGACCAGCGTCAGACCGCCCGCCTTCTTGTCGCAGGCGAGCACGCACAGGTCGGTGACGATCAGGTCGACCACGCCCTTGCCTGTCAGCGGCAGCGTACACGCCTCCAGGATCTTGGGCTCGCCCGCCTTGTTGGCGTGATCCATCACGACCACGACTTTGCGGACACCGGCGACCAGGTCCATCGCGCCGCCCATCCCCTTCACCATCTTGCCCGGAATCGTCCAGTTGGCGATGTCGCCCGCGGCGGCGACCTCCATCGCGCCGAGTACCGCCATGTCGATATGCCCGCCGCGGATCATCGCAAAGCTGTCCGCGCTCGAAAAGAAGCTGGACGTCGGCAGCGCGGTGATCGTCTGCTTGCCCGCGTTGATCAGGTCGGGATCGGCCTCGCCCTCGTACGAGAATGGCCCCATCCCGAGCATGCCGTTTTCCGACTGCAGCGTGACGTTCACGTCGTCCGGAATATAGTTCGCGACCAGGGTTGGAATGCCGATGCCGAGATTGACGTAAAAGCCGTCCTGCAATTCGCGTGCGGCACGCGCGGCCATCTGTTCCCTGGTCCAGCCTCTGATCTGATCGGCCATCATGCCGTCTCCCGCTGGCGCACGGTCAGCTTCTCGATGCGCTTTTCGTTGATCGTCGACAGGACGATGCGGTCGACATAGATGCCGGGCACATGGATGCAGTCAGGGTCGAACGCGCCCGCCTCGACGATCTCCTCGACCTCGACGACCGTCGCCTGGCCCGCGGTCGCCATGTTGGGGTTGAAGTTGCGCGCGGTCTTGCGAAACATCAAATTGCCCGCGGGATCCGCCCGCCACGCCTTGATGATCGACAGGTCCGCCTTCAGCCACGTCTCGCGGACATACTCCTCGCCGTCGAAGGTCTCGACCGGCTTGCCCTCGGCGACGACCGTGCCGACGCCGGTCTTCGTGTAGAATGCCGGTATGCCCGCGCCGCCCGCGCGAATGCGCTCGGCAAGCGTCCCTTGCGGCGTCAGTTCCAGTTCCAGTTCACCGCTCAGATACTGCTGCTCGAATAGCTTGTTCTCACCGACATAGGACGAGATCATCTTCGCGATCTGGCGACTTTCCAGCAGCATCCACAGGCCGAACCCGTCCGCGCCCGCATTGTTGGAAATTACGGTCAAACCCGTGACGCCGGCAGCACGAATTTCCGGGATCAGGCTTTCGGGGTTACCCGATAGTCCGAAGCCACCCGACATAACGGTCATGCCGTCGAACAGCACACCGTCGAGCGCGCTTGCCGGGCTGTCGTAGATCTTGCTCTTCATGCTGCCTCCAGGGGAAGTCCGACGTAATTCTCGGCCAGCGACCGCTGCGCTGCCTCGGAACCGCGGATGTAATCGAGTTCGGCGATCTGGATCCGGCGATCGAACCCGTCCATCGTCGGAAACCGGTGCGTGACGGACGTGAACCACCACGAGAACCGCTCCGCCTTCCAGACGCGGGCGAGTGCGCGGGCGGAGTAGCCGTCGATCCCGGCGTCCGATCGATCGTCGTATTTCTCGACCAGCGCCTTGGCGAGCATCGTCACGTCCGACACAGCCAAGTTCATTCCCTTCGCACCGGTCGGCGGAACGATGTGCGCCGCGTCGCCCGCAAGGAACAGCCGCCCCCAGCGCATCGGCTCGGTCACGAACGAACGGAGCGGCGCGATCGACTTTTCGAAGGACGGGCCACGCGTCACCTTCGCGCCAAGCTCTGGGCCAAGTCGCAGGCACAGTTCGTCCCAGAAGCGATCGTCGGACCAGTCGGCGATGTCGTCGTCTAGCGCGCACTGCACATAATAGCGGCTGCGCGTGGCGGAGCGCATCGAGGCCAGCGCGAAACCGCGTTCATGGTTAGCATAGATGAGTTCATGATCGACCGGCGGCACGTCCGCGAGAATGCCGAGCCAGCCGAAGGGATAAACGCGCTCGAACGTCTTGATGACGTCTGCCGGGATCGCGCCGCGACTTACGCCGCGATAGCCGTCGCAGCCGACGACATAATCGCAATCCATTGTGTGTCGCACGCCGCCCGCCAGCCACGACACGGACGCCCGCTCCCCGTCGAGTCCGTCTAGCGTAACGTCCGCAGCGTTCCACACGATCGGCAGGTCGTTAGCCTCCGCCGCGTTAAACAGGTCGCGCATGACTTCCTGCTGACCGTAAACGGTAACAGTCGATCCGCCCGTTAACGCTTCCATGTCGATGCGGAAGAGTCGGCCGTCCAATGCCAGATTGGTGCCGCCGTGGACCAGTCCTTTCCGTCTTAGGCGATTGGCCAAACCTAGACGATGCATCAGGTCGACGGTGACTTGCTCAAGCACGCCCGCCCTTACGCGTCCTTCTACGTAGGCGCGGTCACGCCGCTCCAAGACTACTGCGTCGATGCTGTTGCGCCGCAGCAAATGAGCAAGGAACATGCCCGCCGGTCCAGCGCCAATGATCGCAACCTGAGTGCGCACCTTGTCTTCCATCCTCTCGATGACGGTTCAATCCGCCCTCATCAGAAACTGCCCAGGCACGGCCTCGCGGACCATGCCATCACCAGCCGAACAATTGGATCTTTCAACGGAAGTGGTATGATTGGCGACATGTCCATCCAGACGATTCCGAGCTTCTACTTGTACGGCGAACCCCACCGTGCGGTTGATGACGGGTTCGTCCACGTCGAACAGTTAGACGACCGTTCTCGGCCGAGCGAATGGACGATTCGTCCACACGCCCACGCTGATCTGGTACAGATGTTCCTGATCACGTCGGGCGGCGGGTCGATGCAGGCGGAAGACGCCCCGATGTGCTTCGATGCACCTGCACTGCTGTTGATCCCGGCGGGCGTGGTCCACGGTTTTGGCTGGACCAGCGAGTCTTCTGGTTCGGTACTGACGCTGGCCCGGACGCATCTCAAGGATCTGATCACACGTCACCCGGATCTCGCGCCGGTGTTCGATCGGCCGCAGTCGCTGACGCCGGACGAAGCCGCAGTCACGCGGCTCTCCTACTGCATGTCAACGCTGCGACAGGAACTCGCTTGGTCCGCCAAAGGCCATCACGTCGCGGTGGAGGCAGCCCTGCTGGCGATGCTTGTTGTCGTTTTGCGAATGCTGCCTGCCAGTGGCACCGTCGTCACGCCTGATCCCGGCCAATATGCGGGACTGGTCGCTCGCTTTCGCGCTCAGATCGAAAATCGCTTCCGTCTACGCGAGAGCATCGCTGTGCATGCCAGCGCGCTTGGCACTAGTGAGACCAGCCTGCGCATGGCCTGTAGCCGTATTGCTGGTCGTTCGCCTGGGGCCATGCTCGACCAGCGCGCCATTCTCGAAGCTCGACGCTCGCTGCTCTATTCTAACTTGTCGGTAGCGGAAATTGGCTATGCGCTCGGGTTCGCTGATCCCGCGTACTTCACGCGCTTCTTCTCGCGGAACTCCGGTCAGTCCCCCACGCAATATCGGCGACAGCCCAGACAGTCTTAGCGTTCTGAATGCAGCTCGACGACACTTTGATCGATCGCCCCAAATGCCGACCCGGCCGACATGCGAACATGGTCCCCGAAATGGAGGAATGGCCTAGGCGTGCGCTCCTCGATCACACCGATGGCGCGCTTTTCCGAAATGCAGGTCGAACCTACGCTCGCATGCTCCGGATTCGAGACGGTGACTGAGCCATTGATCGTGCCTGCGGGGAGATCACGAGTTCGCGCCGCATGCTCGATCAACTCGTGAAATCCGAACAACATGCCACTGCCGGACGGATTGCCCAACCAGCCCCCGTTGACCTCGACTGTGGGTGGCAGGTGGACGCGACCTTCTTCCCAAGCTCTCCTAAAAGCGTCCGACGTCACCGCGAAGGGTGCCAGCGAGCACGCCGGCTTGGCCTAGACCCGGCCAAAACCGGTCTTCATTTCCATCGGCGCAATGGCACTCAGCGACCAATCGTTGATAAGGACGATGAGCTGCACGTCTGCCAGCGCATCATTTGCCGTGCATCCCATTGGCACGTTACCGGTAATGACACCGAACTCACCTTCGAAATCGATGCCGTCGTTCTAAAATGGGAAATTTGAACGCGGGTTGGACAGATCCTGCCTAGCCCTTGGCATTCAATTGAAGGTTCCCGCCGGTCGGAAGGGAAAAAAGTAAAGGTAAAGAACCTGAAGGTAGAGCATATCCGGCAGGACCGCGTTAGGAGATTGGACGCCGGAAAAACTGGCGTCGGGCGGCCTTTCCTCCCACGGCGCAATCTTCTTCGTGCTTTCGACGACACCCCGATGCGACGGTTTCCTCGTCCATTTTTGGACGTTAAGAGGGATAGCAGACTGCCCGCGAGACGAACAGATAACGGATTGCAGGACAGATCAGCCTGCCTGACCTTTCGCACCGCTTGGATAGTTTTCAAGGCCGCACTCTGTCTCAAAGTGTCTCAACAGGATACGCCATTTAGACATGTTCATTGAGTGCGCTGACAGTCTGAAATCGATGTCGTCCGGTAGGGTATACCTACAAAGCACATCGCATGACCTCGCATGGCTCGCCGGCAAATCACGGTATGCGGCCGATTACGGTCGGCAGGTTCTGGAAAGTGAGCAGCGACTAGGTCTCGTTGAAGCCACACCCCCCAGCCGACAGCTCGCGACCAACTCACGCCGTTGGCTGGTCGCGTAGTGACGCTAGCTGACGCCGAGTCCTGTCACTTGCCTGAAATCGCTCAATTACGCTGCAATCACCCCGTTGGTGCCATTTCGACGGCCGGAACGCTTAGTCAGGATCCCTGGCGTCAGATCATTTTAACGTTCCAAGGACAACTCGTCTGGCCGCAGGGATAAGCGTACAAGCGAGTGCTCGTGAGGCGCGCTAGAAGTCGATTTTCCCATATTGGAGATCAGCCGTGCCCGTGACTTCAAGACGGACGAATAACCCTTCGGGGGTCGCGACATTGCCATCAATGACTACTTTGGCGATCTGCCCGTCCAGGAACAAACGTCCGGTCAATTCACGGTTGACGGTGTCAGCGGCGGCGCGGTTGCGAACGCTGGAGGGTGAGAACTGACGATTGAAGAAGCTGCTGGCAGAGGCGGTGCTGGACGTTTCGGCGCTGAAGGATCTGCTGAAAAAACTGACCTGGTTTGCAGAGCGCCATGCTGCGGTGGAGAAGCTGATGGCCGACCACGGCTTCTCCGAGCGTCGCGCCTGCAGGCTGATCGGGGTCAACCGGTCGCCGTGGCAATATGAGCACTTCGCGGAAAGGACGATGCTGTCCGCGTGCGGACGCGCGAGATCGCCAAAGAGCGTCGTCGGTTCGGCTACCGGCGGTTGGCGATCATGCTCAAGCGTGAGGGAGAAAGCATGAGCCTGAAGAAGGTTTACTGGCTGTATCGCGAGGAGCGACTGACAGTGCGCAAGCGTCGCGGTCGCAAGCGAGCGCTGGGACCGCAGGCGCCGATGACCATACCACAGTAGCCCAACCAGCGCTGGTCGTTCGACTTTGTGTCGGATGCCCTGGCCTGCGGCCGGCGGCTCCGCTTGCTCAACGTCGTTGACGATTACAGCCGGTAATGCCTGGCGTGTATCGTCGACACTTCGCTGTCAGGCCGCCAGGTCGTCCGCGATCTGACTGCCTTCGCCGAACGTCGTGGGCTGCTGTGCATGGTGGTCAGTGACAACGGGACCGAGCTAACCAATCACGCCGTTCTCACCTGGTGCCAGAACACCGGGGTCGAGTGGCACCACATTGCGCCGGGAAAGCCGCAGCAGCATGGCTTCGTCGAAAGCCCTAATGGTCGCTTGGCCGACCGGCTGAGCGACACGCACGCGGTTGTGCGCTTCGACGGTTTAGGCGCCGGGAGCCGGCATATCCCCGGTACCTGGCAAGCCGCACGATCGTTCACCTCGCGAACACGCTCGCTGCGCGCGGCCTTTGCGACCTCCTGCTTCCATCGAACCAGGAGGAGGCGCTGCTTGGCGGGTTCCGGCTCCGCCTCAAGGATGCGGTGATCGCGGTACGGCGAACCGGCCCGGAGGCAGGCGGATCCCTCGTGCTCGACGCCATCGACCACCGCGATCGCCGCGCGCGACACCGGCGCGAACTCGTTCGCTTATACGCCTCGGCCGCATCAACGCTGGAATACGAGGCAGCCGTAGACGACTTCGTCGACCTTGGAGGTAATGAGATCATCTCCAAGGTCGACGCATACATGCTCTACGAGCATCGCAATGAGGCAGCAAAGCTTCCGACCGCGACGCCTCGCGGCGACCGGTCCACGCAGGGTACTGCGCGCGTGAAGAAGCACGAAGCCACTTCGCCGAAGTGCGCTGCGCCGAGCCACAAGCCCGTTGAGTTAGCCGCCGCCATTAGCCATTCGTCGGCGCATGCGATCGAGATCGAACAGGGGAACCGCAGGGTCGTAGCGGCCGTCTAGAATGGCGGTGAGATACGCGCCCGCGTTGCGAAGATATTCCTGCTCATCGTTCGCGGCGGCACGAATGGCGGGCAGGGCGGCGCGCGCGTCGGATACATAGGTCAGCGCGTTGATCGCTTGGAGCCGCACTGGCGTCGGATGCGACGGGGAGAGGAAGTCTGCCAGCACCGCTACCGCCCGCTGGGGCTCGCTGAGCCCGGCCAGTGCCTCTGCCGCGACAATGCGTACCTGAGGCGACGGATCGGCCTCCATCGCGCGGCGCAGGTCGGGCGCGGCATCGGCAGCGCGCGTACCCAGCACGAGTAACCCGGTCGCTGCCCAATAGCGGATGATCCCGTTGGCGTGCCCGAGCCTTGTCCGAAACAGCGCCAGCTTGCGTGGGTCGCGCCGCGCCGCCGCCGCGCCGAGCGCCATTACCGTCTTTAGCGGATACGCGCCAGCCGCCCGGCTTGGCAACCAGCCCTCCGCCGGATCGCCTTCGGGGATAAAGCCGTTGTCGTGAATCGCGATCATGTGGGCGTCGAGCGCACGGCGCATCGCGACCATACGCGGTATCTGCGCCGGATTACCGACGAGGCTGTTCACCTCGTCGGGGTCGGTCGCAAGATCGTAGAACTCCTCGAACGCCCGCGGTCGGAAGAACCGGTCCTGCACCGCGTCGAGCTGCCCCGCCCGGTGCAGCCGATCCCAGTCCTGATAGCCCCTGGCGAGCCAGGCGAAGGCTTGGTTCTGTCCGCAGGGACGATGCGGCATGTAGTTGCGGATGTAGCGATAGCGCCCGTCGGTCACCGTGCGGACGAAATCATAGCGCTCGTCCATCCGGTTGCGCATGCCGAACGCATAACGCTGCGGCGCGCCAGCGTTATGTCCGAGGAAGGCGGTACCTGCCATCGTCGCGGGCTTGGGCACTCCGGCGACCGACAGCAGCGTCGGTGCCAGGTCGATGAAGCTGACCGGCGCGGTCACCGTCGACCCCGGTACGGATGGGGCGAGGTGCGCCCATTTCGGCGGCACCCGCACGATCAGCGCGCAGCGAAGTCCCTCGTCGTAGCAATAGCGCTTGGACCGCGGCAGCACGCCGCCATTGTCAGAATAATAGAAGACGATCGTGTCGTCGGCGAGCCCGTCGGCTTCGAGTTCGGCCAGCCGGGCACCGACCTGCGCGTCCATCGCCTCGATGAGGTTATAGTAACTAGCGTAGTCCTGCCGGATCCCGGGCGTATCGGGCAGATAGGCCGGCAGTTGCACGTCGGCCGGGCCGACCCGCCCCGGCGTCGGCTTGAACAGCATCGATTCGTGCGTCGTCATGTAGTTGAAGACCGCCATAAACGGCTTCCCCGCGGGCCGGCCGCGCCAGTGCGCTGTCGGACCCTGCGTGTCCCAGATGCGCCGCGGATCGACGTCGCAATTATAGTCAGTCTTGGCGTTGTTGCTGCAATGATAGCCCGACTGCCGCAGATATTCGGGATAGGTGCGCAGCATCGCCGGAAGCTTCGCCTCGGCGCGCATGTGGTTCGCGGGCGCGCAGCTTTCCGGATAAACGCCGGTCAGGATGCCGAACCGTGACGGCGCGCAGACCGGGGCGTTGGAATAGACGTTGCGGTAGAGGATCCCCGATCGCGCCAGGGCATCGATGTTCGGCGTATGTGCCAGGGTATCGCCATAGGCTCCGATCAGCGGGTTATTGTCCTCACTGACCACCCAGAGGATGTTCGGCCGCGGCCCCCTGCCCGTCTGCGCACGGGCGGTCGCGGCCAGCGTCGCGGCGGCCCCGGCACCAGTGAGGATATGGCGGCGGGTTGGTTGATGCTTGGTCACTTCTGCGTACCCCGGTTCGGAACAAACGATTTGTCTGCGGCGGATGCCGCGGCCTTGGCGATGCTGTCCGGAAAGATGTCGTTCATCTTGGACGGCAGGTTTGGCCGCCTGTACCATCCCGGCGGAAAGTCCGCCGCGTGCGGCCCATCAACAGCGCGCCACGTCACGCCCGAACTAGTCTTTTCGGTATAGGGCACGACATGACGACCCTGCGTATTGCCAAGCTGAGCAAACAGCGCGTGGCGCAGCGCGATTTTCCGACTCAGATAGGCGGGATCGTCGATGAGGTTGTGCATCTCGCCCGGGTCCCGATCAAGGTCGTAAAGCTCCTCGATATCCCACACGCCGTGGTATTGGATGTACTTCACCCGGTCGCGTTCGATCGCGAAGGTCGTCGGCGTCATTGGGAAGGTCCATTCCCAATAATATTCGTAGACGAAGTCACCGGGCTTCCAATCGGCCGGCGTCACCTTGCCCTCGGCCAGTGCCAGCCAGCTGCGACCTTCCATCTGCTTGGGCTCCGGGACATGCGCGACATCGAGGAAGGTCGGCGCAAGATCGAGATTTCGGACCACCGCAGGATTGGTCACGCCCCTCGGCACCATGCCCGGCGCATACACCACCATCGGCACGCGCACCGACGGTTCATAGGCGTTGCGCTTGTCGATCAGTCCGTGATCGCCGAACAGGAAGCCGTTGTCCGAATAGAACACGATCATCGTGTCCTTCTCGATTCCCGCCTTTCTGAGATAGGCCAGGATACGGCCCAGACTTTCGTCGACCGGCGACAGCGTGCGATAGATGTCGCGGACCTGCTCCCTGAGATCGCGGTCGGTGTGATAGGGAAAGTCCGCGCCGTGCCAGCTGTTGCGCTGGTTGCGCACCCACATAGGCTTGCCTAAATTGTTTTCGGGCGTGTTTGCCATGCTGGCGGGCAAAGCGATCGGCAGGTCGCGATACAGGTCTTTGTACCGGTCGGGCGGCAGCGGGTCGGAATGGACCGCCTTGTGACTGAGGTACAGGAAGAAGGGCTTCGACGGATCACGTTCTTTCTCCAGCCAGCCCATCGCATAATCGGTCAGTTCGTCGGTGATATAGCCGGTACGTTTCACCGCGCGACCGTCGACGTTGAGCATCTGGCGCTGGCCGGCCGCGACCTGTTGCGGCGAGAGCTGCTCGGTCGGAAAATAGGTGCCCTGCCCCTTGAAGCTGACCCATTTGTCGAACCCGGCACGCGGAGCGTCGGTGTCGTTGCCCATGTGCCATTTGCCGAAGAAGCCGGTCTGGTAGCCCGCCTGTTGAAGATAGCTGGGGAAGAAGACGAGGCCTTTCTCGGACGAATTGTTGTTGTCGATGACGCCGTGGTTCCGCGCGCTCTGGCCCGTCAGAATCGTCGCCCGGCTTGGCGAACACAGAGACGAGGTAACGACCGCATTGGGGAAATAGACGCCGTTCTTCGCGAGATGGTCGATATTGGGCGTCTGCAACCCCTTGGTCAGGAAACCCATCGCGTCATAGCGCAGGTCGTCAACCAGCACGAACACGATGTTCTTCGGCAGGGCGGGTGCGGGCGGTGCCTGGGTCTTTGCCCAGACGGGCATCGACAGCAGCGCGCAGGCGGACAGGACGACGGCACGCGGGAACGAGACACGATTCATCTATGGTCCTTTTCACGGATAACGCAGCGGAAGCCGATGTGGCTCGTCGCGCTGTCGATCGCCTGGGGATGGCGGGCGGCGGGGCGATAGCGGCAACAATAGTTCGACGCGCACAGGTGCGAGCCACCCTTCAGCACCTTGCGACCGATCCGCACCTGCGGCATGGCGGGATCGCGGCTAGTCCGCTCCGCCCCCCCGCGGGGATCGGCAGGAACGCAGCATGCCCCCTTGAACGCCTTTTTTGGCACTTGCGGCAGGGACCACCAGTCGGTCGTCCACTCCCAGACGTTGCCGATCATGTCGACCAACCCGTAGCCGTTTGCGGGATAGCTGCCGATCGGCGAGGTGCGCTCCCACCCGTCGAGCAACTGGTTGGCGTACGGGAAATTGCCCTGCCAGTAGTTGGCGAGCATCGCCCCGTCAGGTGCAAGCTCGTCGCCCCAGGCATAATCGGCCCCCTCCAGCCCGCCGCGGGCGGCATATTCCCATTCGGCCTCGGTCGGCAGCGCCTTGCCCGCCCAGACCGCATAGGCCTCGGCATCCTGCCAGGCGACGTGGACGACCGGATGGTCCCAGAGGTCGTCGAGGTTGCTGTCGGGGCCGTGGGGGTGGCGCCAGTCGGCCCCATAAGCGAACTCCCACCAGCGATGGACTTCGCCGAGATTGACCGGACCGGGGGTGCGGCGGAAGACAAGCGAGCCGGCGCGCATCGTCTCCGGCGACAGGCCGGGATAGTCCGCGGGATCGAGCGGCCGTTCTGCCAGCGTGCAATAGCCGGTGCTTGCGACGAAATCGGCGAAAGCGCGGTTGCTGACTGGGGCTTCGTCCATCCGGAACGCTCCGACCCGTACCAGGCGCACCGGTGCCTCCTCCGGATAGAAGCGGTCCGACCCCATCGTGAAACGGCCGCCGGGCAGAGGGTGCATCGCTGTTGCCACCGTTCAGCGCCGTCGCGTCATGGTCAGCCGGTAGCCCCGCGGATAAAGCGGGTCGAGGCTGTCATCGGGAAGCGCCGGATTCTGCGCCGCGACCGCGGCCATCGATGCGGGCAGCTCGAACGGAAGGCGACCGCGCGGGATCGCCCGGCCGGTCAGCACGTCGAGCAGCGCGGCGTCGCTCGCGCCGAACAGGCCTACGATCGACGCCACCTTGTCGCGGATGTTGGTAAGGATCGGAGGGCGGTCCATGTCGACCGCCACGATCACCGGACGCCCGGACGCGGCGGCACGCTTGATCGCCTCATAGCCCGCGTCGCCATCACGGAAGTCGAGCCGCCCCTCGTTTTGCCGACGACCGAAGAAGTGATGCGGGTGCAGCGTCTCGAACGGCGTCGCGGTACGGACGATCGCCACGTCGGCGGCGTCGGGCGTGGCCACGACCGTCAGCCCGGCGTCACGGGCAGCGGCGGCATCGACCCCCGACAGCCAGACCCGTCGCCCGCGGGACAGCGGCAGCACCCCACCGCGGTTCTGGATCACCACCTGGGCGGCGCGCTGCGCGGCATCCGCCTCGCGCTGAGTGGCCGGATCGCCGACGATGCGCGTCGCCGCTGTGACATCGACATAGGGGTTGTCGAAAAGTCCTAGCTCGAACTTGAGCGACAGGACCCGGCGCGCCGCCTCGTCGACCCGAGTCGCAGCAATCTTGCCCGCCTTGACCGCAGCAAGCAGCGGGCCGGGATCGTTGATGCCACCGAACTGGTCGATCCCGGCATTGGCCCCCTTGGCGAAGCGATCTTCCTTGGCAAGCGCCTCGACGCCCCATGGCATGCCGATCGCCGGCGGCACCTGTGGTCGGTCCGCGGTGGGTGCCGCGCAGGTGTCGAGACAATCGTTGGTGATCGACCAGTCGGAAACGATCAGGCCGGCATAGCGTTTGGTCCCGCGGAGCAGGTCCGTGAGCAACTGCCCGCTGAACCCCGCGCCGACCGGTTCCAGCGGCCTGCCGTTCACCGTGACGCCGTCGATGATCGGATAGGTCGGCATGACCCCCGCCGCCCGCGCCTTCAGGGCACCGTCGAACGCAGCGACGTGGAGTGCGAAGCTGCGGTTGGAATGGCGCACGATCCGGCCGTACTGGTTGTGGCCATCGAACCCGTCGGGCTCGGCCCCGTAGCCGACCCAGTGCTTCACGACCGCAGCGACGCCGTTCGGACGCAGTCCGGCGGCACCGCCCTGAAAGCCCTCGACATATGCACCCGCAAGCCGGGACACCGTCGCCGGATCGGACCCGAACGTGCCCGTACCGCGCGGCCAGCGAGGTTCGGTGAACAGATCGGCCTGCGGCGACAGAGCCATCTGAATGCCGACCGCGCGATATTCGGCAGCGACACGCTGGCCGAAACGGCGCACGCTCGCCGCATCGCCGAGAGCGCCGAACCCCAGCGTCTCGGGCCAGCGCGAGAAACCGCCAGCGGCGTTGCTCGTGCCGATGACGGCCTGGAAATGGTTGCGCGGATCCGTGCTGATCGTGACCGGGATGCCGAGCCGTCCGCCTTCCGCCAGCTTCTGGACGGCATTGTTCTGAGCCGCAAAGGCGGCGGCCGGGATCGCCAGGCGGGTGATGAAGCTGTTGATCCCGGCGGTGCCGATCAGTTCAGCAACCACCGCCATGTCGTACCCTTGCGTTGAAGCACCGATCGCCGACCCCGTCGCGGGCAGCGTGCCGTGGAGCATTAGCCCGACCCTCTCGTCCAGGGTCATGCGGGCGAGCAGATCGTCGACCCGTCGGGCGACGGGCAGCCGCGCATTCTCGTAAGGATCGAGGCGACCGTTGTGGTTTAGATCACGGAACCGCGTCACCGGTGCCGTCTGCGCTGCTGCCGCCGCCGCCGCCGCCGCCGCCGCCGCCGCCGCCGCGAACGCGATCACCGCTGATCCACCGAGTATCCGTCTCATCATGTCGGTCGTTCCTTGTTGCAGGTGACATAGGCCCGTGCATGCCGGTAGATGGGTGACGACGTTCGCGCCGGGACCGTCATGCGACGGGTCCGGCGGTATCGAGGCGTTGCACGTGCGCCAGTCCGCGCATGCCGATCAGCAGGCACAGTACCGCGAGCGGCGACGCGACTGCACAGGTGATCGCGATCGCGTCGGGCAGGCGCTGCGGGTCGCCGAAGCCGTAATCGGTGACGAGCGCGACTACCGTCGGCCCCAGCGCTGCGCCGACGACGTTGGCGAACACCATGTAGCTCGCCGCGAGCAGCGCGCGCATCCGGTTGGGGGTCATGTTCTGCAGCGTGGCCAGCCCGCCGCCAAAGTTGAACCCTGCGAAAAAGTTCATCGCACCGATCATGGCCAGCGCCGGCCAGGCCGTCGGCACCAGCGGGAAGCCGATCGTCAGCGGCAGGAGCGCGACAAACCCGATCAGCGCGGCGACGAGGTTACCGCGCGACAGCCCGCGCCGTTCCAGCCAGCTTGCAAACACTCCGCCTGCCAGCGCGCCGCCCGACCCGCAGACGAAGACCGTCAGGCCGTATCGGGCGCCGATCTCTGCGGTCGTCCAGCCGAACTTGCGGACAAAGGGGGTCATAATCCAGGCACCGGTGCTGTTGCCGACAAGGATCTTCAGCGCAAAGGCCAAGCCGATGCCGACATACGCCTCGCGACGCTGGACGACGTGCGCAAAGAAGGTGGAAAGCGGAACCACGGCGTCGGTCCTGGGTGCGCCGCGACGGACGGGTTCGCGCAGGGCAAACAAGAGCGCCGACAGCGCCAGCTCGGGCGCGCCGAGGGCGAGGACGACAATATGCCAGCCTTTCACCTTGCCACCCAGCGGAAGCATGATCGGTACGCCGGCCGGCAGCATGCCCGCGTTGAACCCGCCGCCGAGCAGTGCCGCCGCGCCGCCGAGATAGATGCCGGTCTGATAGACGCCGATCGCGGCGGCCAGCCGTTCGCGCGGAAAGCAGTCGGCCAGCATCGAATAGGCGGCGGGATTGAGCCCCGCCTCCCCCGCCCCGATGCAGAGGCGCGCGGCGAACAGCCCAGCGAAGGAACGCGTGAGGCCGCAGGCAGCGATGGCAAGGCTCCACACGACGATCGATCCCGCAATGACGTTGCGCCTGTTCGCCCGGTCGGCAAAACGCCCGACGGGCACGCCTACCGTGACGTAGATCAGCGTGAAGCTCATGCCGTAGAGCAGGCTGATCGCGGTGTCGGACACGCCAAGGTCCGCCTTGATCGGCTCGACGAACGGGGCGAGCCCCTGCCGGTCGACGAACGCCAGCGCATTAGCGAGCGTCAGGACCAGCAGGACACACCGGGCGTTGTCCGGTCGGCTCCAGCGCTCGGTCGCATCGGTCAGGGCAGCTCTCCGGCTAGAGGCGGGCGGCGTGCGGGACACGGCACTGGTTCGTCAGAAGCGAAGACCGAAGGCTGCTCCAAAATAGCGGTCGGCGTCCTTGTTGTAGTTGGCAATCAGATCGAACGGATTGGCTGCGGTCGCCAGCAGCGAATTGTGCGCGATGTTGGTCAAGTAATTCTCGTTGAACAGGTTCTTGACGAATACCGAGACGGTATAGCGGTTGTTGGCGTCGTGAACGCCGACGCTCATGTCGACTAGCGCGTAGGCCGGCTGTACGAGCAGCGGATCCTGTTCCAGCGAGAAATTCTGCTTCGACGTTAGATTGATGCTCGTCTGGACGAAACCGGCGAGCCCGGTGTTACCGATTTCCGCGTCGTAGCGCGGCGTCACCGACACGCGGACGCGCGGCGAGGCCGGAAGTGTTCCGCGGACGTTCTGCTGTGGTCCCGATATGATCGTCGCCCCGTTGACCACGGTCGCACTGCGGAAGCAGGCATTGGTCGGAAAGCCGGATGTGATCGGTGTCGACGCATTGGCCGCGGCCTGGAATTGCAACGGGCAGTTCAGCCCGTCCACAGCGACCGTCGCCTTGGCATAGGTAAACGACGCATTCACTGAGAAGGCGGCGGATGGGCGTAACGTGGCCTCCAGCTCGAAGCCCTGCGTCCGCGACGAGCCTGCGTTCGTGGTCACAAACTGTGTAATGCCGGTGACGGGGTCGGAGCGGTTCGCCTGCACCTGAAGGTTGCTGTAGTCGGCGCGGAACAGGGCTGCTGCGAAGCTCAGCTTCCGATCGGACGACTGGCCCTTGAACCCGATTTCATAGGCGTCGACGGTTTCCGGCTCGACCGGGTTCTGCGTCGCGAAATTCGCGCTGATCTCGGTGTCGAAGCCGGGCCCCTTGTAGCCGCGGGTCCACGAGCCGTAGAACTGCGCATTGCGGCTGACTTCATACTGGAGACCCGCCTTGCCGGTAACCGCGGTGTCGCTGGTCGAACGCCTGCCCGAGATCACCGGGCTGGCCGGGAAGACGGCGTCCCCGGCGACCGCAGGCGAAATGCGCGAGCCCTCAACCGCGACCGTCTCATGCTGGACGCGGATTCCGCCAAGTGCTTTCAGTCCGCCGACCAGACGGTATTCGAGCTGCGCGAAGGCGGCGATGCTTTCGCTATCCAGGTGCGAACGGCTCGACGACGACTGGAAAACCGGGTTGGCGCAGGGCTGGCCGATCGTCCCGGTCGCACAGACCGCGCGGCGTCGCGCATAGGGACGATCGATATCGAGGTTCGAGTAATAGGCACCGACCACATAGGTCAGGTCGCGGCTTCCGTTCGACCCGAGCCGAAGTTCTTGGGTGAAGTTTTTCAGGTCGACCTGACCACCGTTGACTGGCCATGCCGCATACGCCGCTCCAGCACCGACGAAGCGCACCGGATCGCTGTCGATACGGTCGATCGGCTGGTTCACGTCCAGATAATAGTCCTGATAGGCCGTAATCGACGTCAACGTCGCCGAACCGAGATCCCAGTCGCCCTGCAGCGAAAACGTCTTCTGATTGCTGTTTGAGAACGTCTCGACATCCTCGGCAATCTGGCGGTTGCGGCGCGAGGCGACGACTGGCGCGGTCAGTTGAGCAACCACGGGGTTGACAAGGCTGATCGCGACCGAGGCGCAGCAATCGCTGTCGTTCTTGCGGTAATCGGCGGCGAGCAGGAAGTTGAGGCTGTCGGTCGCGTCCCATTCCAGCTTGCCGCGAACGCCCCAGCCCTCTGATCCGTTGACCTCGCGGCCGGTGACGACGTTCTCGGTGATGCCGCCGACATGGTTATAATAGCCGGTAATACGCGCGCGCAGCGTTTCGCCGATCGGGCCGGAGACGGTCCCCTTCGCCCGATATTCGTTGCCCTCAGCGATAGTGACGTCAGCGCGGCCCTCTAATTCGCGCGATGGACGTGCGGTGACGACGTTGATGACGCCCGCGGTTGCGTTGCGTCCGAACAGCGTGCCTTGCGGGCCGCGCAGCACTTCGACCCGGTCGATGTCCGCGAAATCTGCGAAGCCCTGCGCCTGGCGGGCGACGACGACCCCATCGACCACGACCGACACGGCCGCCTCGACACCTTGGCTGAAAAGCGACGTCCCAATGCCACGTATTCGGAAGGTGGTATTTGAAGGATTTGCGCCCTGCTGAAAGGTCAGCGACGGCACCGCCTGAACAAGGCTATTGCTGTCGTTAATCTGGCGACTGGCGAGCATGTCGCCGCCGACCGCGGTGACCGCGAGCGGAACATCCTGAAGACGCTCGACCCGCTTCTGCGCGGTGACCACGATGTCTCCGGGCATGATACTCTCGTCAGCGACGCCCACCTCGACTTGTGCGTTGCCGCTAACTGAGCTGTTCGGCGCGGGCGTGGTGGGCACGTTTGATGCGACCTGTCCCGCGACTACTTGCGCAGATACCGTGCCGGAAAGAGTGACCAGCGTAAGCGCGCTCGCGGATAGCATCTGGATGCGGAAGATGTTCTTCATAGCGTTCCCCTTTAGTATCGATCAAATCGCTGCCGTAGGCGGCATCGAAAGGGGGCGTCGGAACCATTGTGTTCTCTCATCCTCCCTAATAACCGGTCTGTAGCTGGCTTTAGCGCTAAATGCCGTGAAGCGACCTGAGTGTCAATGGATAGCTATGCCAAATAACATTGCGATGTGACGGATGAGGAAAAGGGTCGATAGCGATGGCAGGGGCATTACGACGCGTTGGGGGCGCGATGACAATGAAAATGGTGGCGGCACGCGGGTGTGTCCGCGATGACGGTATCGAACGTCGTGAACGGCTGCCGGGTTAAAGAGGTGGCCCCTGTTGTCTGAACAGGCTCGCGGTCTGGATAAGTGGATCGCCGCTGGTTGATCATGCCGCTGCGAGCAGCGGCTGGTCGAAGTATACCTGGTCCGGTGTCCTGGTACCAAAGGCTGAATGTGGCCGAACGCCGTTAAAAAATGCAAAGTATCGGCCGATGCCGGCGCGTGCTTCCGGGACTGAGGTGTATGCGTTGAGGTACAGCTCCTCGTATTTCACCGAGCGCCAGAGTCGCTCCACGAACACGTTGTTGCGCCAGCAACCCTTTCCATCCATGCTAATGGCGATCTTCTCTCGGTGAAGGACAGCGGTGAAAGCCGCACTGGTAAATTGCGAGCCCTGGATGCCCTTCTGTTTGTCAAGCAGCCGGCCGGAGCTGATTTACATCGAGGCGACGCTGTCTCATCAGGGTAAAGACTTCACGAGCAATGTAGCGCTTGAGGCATCGGATGACCTCCAGCTTCGAATGGCATTCGGCGACGCGCTTCGCCAAGTAAGCTTTCGTGCGTGGGTCGGTGCGTAGCCGGCCGAGCGCGATGATATGCAGCGCGCTGTTTGCCGCGCGATCACCCCCTCTGTTGAGACGGTGACGGGTCGTCTTGCCGGAAGACGCTGGCACGGGGCTTGCGCCGCAGAGGGCGGCAAAGCTCGCCTCGGAGTTGAGTCGCTCGATATTATCTCCAGCCGTCAGCAGCAGCTGCGCGGCAGTGCCGTGACCGATCAAGTTTCTGGCGACAAGTGCTGGAGCCAGTTCATTGACGATTGGGATGATGATGGCGTCAAGATCTGCAATTTCGTCGTGAAGCTTGCTTCCTCTTCGCTGCCAGCATGGCCGCTGTCAGATCGGCAATCCACTTATCCTCGCTGTTCAGATTCCTAGAACCACCTCTGTTTGCGACAGGAGCGATCCGCGGCGCACGCGATGCGGCGGCGATGCAGGCGCAGATTGATACCGAACTGCTCGAGGCTGAGGCGCTGGCATAGCCGTAAGATGACCGCACGTCCCACGTACAAAAGCGATTGCACACACCGCCAAACAAGCTATGGACCATAGCAATTAGGAGAGTGTGTGTTGGATACAGCGATTCATTCGGATACGCCCCGCGCAGCTGCGACGTTCGATCGTCTGAACCCGATGACGGGAGTCGTGGCATCCACCGTGCCAGCCGCGACCATCGCCGATGCGAATGCCGCCTGCGATGCCGCCGCCGCCGCGTTTCCCGCCTGGTCCGCCATTGGCCCGAACGCACGCCGCGCGATCCTAACGAAAGCCGCCGAAGCGCTCGAAGCGCGCGCGCCGCAATTCATCGACGCGATGACGGCGGAGATCGGCGCGACGCAGGGCTGGGCCAGGTTCAACCTGATGCTGGCGCTAGGAGTCGTGCGCGAAGCCGCGGCGATGACCACGCAGATTCAGGGCGAGGTCATTCCGTCAGACAAGCCTGGTTGCATCGCGATGGCGCTGCGCGAACCGGTCGGCGTGATGGTCGGTATCGCGCCGTGGAACGCGCCGATCATCCTGGGCGTCCGCGCGATCGCGATGCCGCTCGCCTGCGGCAATACGGTGGTGCTGAAGGCCAGTGAGCAATGCCCGCGTACCCATGCCCTGATCGTCGAGGCGTTTGTCGAGGCGGGCATGGGCGACGGCGTAGTCAGTCTCGTCACCAACGCGCCGCAGGACGCCGCCGACATCGTCGGCGCCCTGATCGATCATCCCGCGGTCAAACGGATCAACTTCACCGGATCGACGCATGTCGGCAAGATCATCGCCAAACGTGCGGCCGAGCATCTGAAACCCGTCTTGCTCGAACTCGGCGGTAAGGCACCGCTGATCGTACTCGACGATGCCGATCTCGACGAGGCGGTGAAGGCGGCGGCGTTCGGCGCGTTCATGAACCAGGGCCAGATCTGCATGTCGACCGAGCGGATCATCGTCGTCGATGCCGTCGCCGACGCCTTCGCCGCAAAGTTCGCCGTTAAAGTCGGGTCGATGCCGGTGGGCGACCCGCGCGAGGGCAAGGCGCCGCTCGGCGCGGTGGTCGATTCCAAGACCGTGGCGCATGTCGGATCGCTGATCGAGGACGCGCTGGCGCAGGGCGCGGTGCAGCTTAACGGCGGCGCATCGGACGGAGTGCTGATGCCCGCACACGTCATTGACAAGGTGACGCCCGCGATGAAGCTGTTCCGCAACGAGAGCTTCGGCCCCGTCGTCGGCATCGCCCGTGCGCGCAACGAGGCGCATGCTATAGAACTGGCCAACGACACCGAATATGGCCTGTCCGCCGCGGTGTTCACGCGCGATACCGCACGAGGCCTGCGCGTCGCCCGCCAGATCAAGTCGGGCATCTGTCACATCAACGGCCCGACGGTCCATGACGAGGCGCAGATGCCGTTCGGTGGCGTCAAATCGTCGGGCTATGGCCGTTTCGGCGGCAAGGCCGGTATCGACAGCTTCACCGAGCTGCGCTGGATCACCATCGAAACACAGCCGGGCCATTACCCGCTCTGATCGGCGCGCATCCGCGCAGGTCGTCCCCCACCCCCCAGGCCTCTCCCGTGGTGGAGGGGAGCGAGAGAAACCAGCATGACCGAAACTTCGCCCAACGGCACCGTGGCCTACGAGATCGTCGACAACATTGCCTGGGTCCGGTTCAACCGCCCCGACAAACGCAACTGCATGTCGCCGACACTGAACCGCGACATGATGGTCGTGCTCGACGCGCTCGAGTATCGCGACGATGTCGGCGTGCTGGTGCTGTCGGGCGAGGGCACCGCCTGGTCGGCGGGCATGGACCTGAAGGAATATTTCCGCGAGGCCGAAGCCCAGGGCCTGGGCGCGACCCGCGCGGTGCAGCGCGAGGCCTATGGCTGGTGGCGGCGGCTGCGCTGGTATCAGAAGCCGACGATCGCGATGGTCAATGGCTGGTGCTTCGGCGGAGGCTACGGCCCGCTGTTTGCGTGCGACCTGGCCTTTGCGGCGGAGGAGGCGCAGTTCGGTCTGTCCGAGATCAACTGGGGCATCCTGCCCGGCGGCGGGGCGACCAAGGTTGCAACCGAATTGCTGCCGTTCCGCAAGGCAATGTACCACGCGATGATGGGCGAGAATGTCGACGGCCGGACCGCCGCCGAATGGGGCCTGGTCAACGAAGCGCTGCCGCTCGATGCGCTGAAGACGCGCGTGACCGAGGTCGCCAACGTCCTGCTCAAGAAGAATCCCGTTGCGCTGAAAGCCACAAAGGATGCCGTCCGCCGCGTCGGCGTGCTCAGCTATGACGATGCGGAGGATTATCTGATCCGCATGCAGGAAGCCGCCAATTCCTACGACAACGAAGGTCGCAAGGAAGGCATCAAGCAGTTCATCGACGACAAGACGTTCAAGCCCGGCCTGGGCGCCTACGACACGTCAAAGCAGAAGGCCTGACCGGTCGATCGTCTTGTCGGCGTCCACCCGACAGGACGGTTCCCCAAAGCCCCGTGCGCCCAACGGAGACCCACTGTGACCACCGACATGAAGCCCGCCACGCGCTCGCTCGATCGCCTGCTCCGCCCGCGCTCGGTCGCGATCCTGGGTGCGTCGGAGAAGCCGAGTGCTCTCGGCAATCAGGTGCTGGCCAATCTCGAACGCCACCGCTTCACCGGCGATATCCACCTCATCAACCCGAAGCGCGACGAGATTGCAGGCCGCATCTGTCTGCGGTCGGTCGCCGATCTGCCGGAGGGCGTCGATGCGGCGGTGCTCGCCATTCCGGGCGGCGCGGTGCTCGATTCGATCCGGGCGCTGGCCGCACGTGGCGTCGGTGCGGCGGTGATCTTCTCGGCCGGCTTCGCTGAAGGCGGTGAGGAAGGTCTGGCCGCTCAGCGCGAGGTCGCTCGGATCGCCTTTGACCATAACATGGTCGTCGAGGGTCCGAACTGCCTTGGCATGACCAATTATGTTGACGGCATCCCGTTAACCTTCGTCGAGACGCCGCCGCTGCGGCTGAACGGCCGGCCGGGCGTCGCCATCGTCTCGCAGTCGGGCGCGATGGCGGTGGTGCTCGGCACCACGCTGATGAGCAAGAATCTCGGCATCTCCTTCTCGGTGTCGACCGGTAACGAGGCGGCGAGCGGTGTCGAGGATTATGTCGAATTCCTGCTTGACGATCCCGATACGCGTGCGATCGCGATGATCGTCGAACAATTCCGAAAGCCGGCCCGCTTCCTCGCACTGGCCGCCCGCGCCCGCGCGCTCGGCAAGCCGATCGTGCTTTTGCACCCGGGCCGCAGCAGCGCCGCGCGCGAATCCGCCGCCACGCACACCGGCGCGATGGCGGGCGATTATCAGGTGATGCGTACGAAGGTCGAACGCGTGGGTGTCCTGCTGGTCAACGGGCTCGAGGAACTGGGCGATGTTGTCGATATCGCGATCCGCTGCGGCCCGCTCCCCGCCGGAGGGACCGCGGTCCTGACCGAATCGGGCGCGTTCAAGGCACTGACGCTCGACCTATGCGAAACCCTTGGCCTCGCCTTGCCCGCACCCGCGCCCGAAACCGAAGCCGCGTTGCGCGCGACGATCCCCGATTTCATTCCGGTCAGCAATCCGATGGACCTGACCGCGCAGGCGCTGGTCGATCCCGATCTCTATCGCCGCACGATGCAGCCGCTGCTCGCCGACGATGCGTTCGGAAGCATCGTGCTCGGCCTCATCCAGACCGACGCCGCGACCTCTAAGCAGAAATTCGAGGCGATCATCGACGCGATCCGCCGGTTGGAGCCCGACAAGCCGGTACTCTTCGCTGGGCTCGACGAAGGCGCGCCAGTGCCGCCTGCTTATATCGCGACCTTACATGGGTTGAACGTTCCCTATTTTCCGTCCCCGGATCGCGCCTTTCGCGCGCTGGCGCAGCTTGCGTCCGCCAGCGCGCGCGACCCTTCATCCGCGGGTACCGCGCCGATCTCCGGAACGCTGCCGCATGGCGGCGTCATCTCCGAGCATCGCGCGAAGGCGCTGCTTGCACCGCTCGGCATCCCCGTCCCCAATGGCGATTTCGCCGCGACCGTCGCCGATGCGCAGGCGATCGCCGCGCGCGTCGGCTATCCGGTAGTCATTAAGGCGCAAGCACAAGCGCTGAGCCATAAAAGCGAAGCCGGTGGCGTGATCCTGAACCTGGCCGATGCCGAGGCCCTTGCCGAGGGCTGGACGCGCTTGTGCTCCAATGTCGCGGCGCATGCCCCGAACGTGGTGATCGAGGGAGTATTGGTCGAGGCGATGGGTAAGCGAGGCGTCGAACTCATCGTCGGCGCGCGCAACGATCCCGAATGGGGCGCTGTCATCCTGGTCGGTTTCGGCGGGGTCCAGGCCGAGATACTCCAGGACGTCCGGCTGCTGGCGCCCGATCTTCCCCGCGACGCGATCATCGCCGAATTGCGGGCCCTGAAAAGCGGCGCGCTGCTCGACGGCTGGCGAGGTTCCCCCGCGCTCGATATCGGCGCAGTCGCCGATATCATCGGCACGCTCGGGCGCCTGCTGCGTGGCACGCCCGCGATCCGGGAAATCGATCTCAATCCCGTGATCGCCTATCCACAGGGCGAAGGGGCTGTCGCGCTTGATGCACTGATCCTCGCCGACGAACCGGACCGACGATGAGGACAGCGGTCGATATCGCGGATCTCGTCGCGATCGACATCCATGTCCACGTCGAGCACAGCTGCCGCCCACCGAGTGGTCCGATCAATGCCGGTTCGAAACGTTCGCCAGCATCTATGTCATGGCCAGGCTAGACCGAATTAGGCTCGGTCCTGCGCCTCGATCCGGGTAAGTAAGGCGATCAATCGGGTGCGATCGACCAAATTCAGGTCGGACAGCATCTCCTCTTCATGCGCGCCGATACGGTCAATGCATTCGGCCAGCTTCGCAACTCCGGCCTCACTCAGCCGAAGCGCGAAGGCGCGACGGTCGCCAGCGGAGACGCGTCTTTCAATCAGCTCCTGGTCAACGAGCTCGTTAATGAGCGCCACCATGTTGGCGCGCTTAATGCCCAGACTGCGGCCTACCGCCCCCTGGTTGATGTCGGGGTTGGCGGCGATGACCGACAGTATCCCGAACAGGACTTGACGCATCCCCGTACCGTCGAGCGCCCGCAAGAAGTCCGCGGCGAACGCCCCCGAAGCACGGCGCAGGTGATAGCCCGCAAGCCCGCTCAACACGCCGAGCTCGACGGCCTCTTCCGCTCCGTCCTGCGGCACTATCGTCATCGTCACGCACCCCTTGGCAACCACGCATCAGGTCTCCCCGGTCCTGTTGCCCAAAGCAAGCAGCGCAAGCAACGCTATTACCGATCCTGATGCCATCAGGATCGCCACCGTCTGCAGGCCATAGCCGGCGGCGAACAGGAACCCGGCGAGCGCGGGCGCCAGTGCCGACCCCCCGCGCCCTACCCCGATCGCAAAGCCCGTTGCCGTCGCCCGCACCCCGGTCGGGAAGGATCGCGCTAGCATCGCATACAGCCCGACGATGCCGCCGTTGGTGAAGAAGCCGGTGATCGCCGCCATCAGTGCAAGTCCGGCATAGCTTTCCTGCCCATGGCCGAACCACGACACCATCGGCGCCGACACTGCTATCATCCCCATCGTCAGCATCCGCACCCGTACCTTTACGGTTAGGAGGCCCAGCACCAACGATCCGATCAGCCCGCCGCAATTGGTGAACACTAGGATCGTGCCCGCCGAACTGGGCGCGAAGCCCATGTCGACGACGATCTTCGGCACCCACTTGAGCAGGAAGTAAAAGGTCATCAGCTGCGCGGTATAGGCCAGTGTCACCAGCAATGTGATCCGCACCAGATCGCCCGAAAACAGCGTTGCGATCGGAAGCCGCGTACGCACCGCCCGCTCGGCCGGCAGCGCGTCGATCGTACGATGCCCCATCCGCGCTAGCGTGCCATTGACCGCAGCGAGCGTGCCCGGCCCGCGCCGCTGCATTTCGAACGCGATCGATTCGGGCGCGCGCCACAGCACTATCGGGATGAAGCATAGCGTGACGACCCCGCCGAACTGGAACACGATCGGCCAGTCGAAATGCTGCAGCAATGCCGAGGAGATTGCGCCGCCGAGGATCGCGCCGAGGGGATAGCCTGCCGCCATCAGCACCACCGCCAGATTGCGTCGCGCGACGTTCGACGCCTCCGACACCGCCGCGTTGGTCGTCGCCAGCATCCCGCCGATGCCGAGGCCGGTCAGAACCCGCCAGACCGACAGCGTCGCGACGTCATGCGCGGTCGATGCGGCAAACATGCCCGCTGCCATGACGATCAGGCATCCCAGGATCGTCTTGCGCCGCCCCAGCCGGTCCGCCAACCCGCCGAGGATGATCGATCCGATTGCCATTCCGATCAGCTCCATCGACAGCACCAGCCCCAGCGCCGCGCGGTCGATGCCCCAATTTTTGACGATCCCGGGCGAGGCAAAGCTGATCGACAGGACGTCGAACCCGTCGAGCGCGTTAAGCCCGATCATGATCGCGACTATCACCCACTGGAATTGCGACATTGGCGCCCGATCGATAATATCCCGTGGATCGTCCACTACGCTCTCCAGTCCTTGTTATTATCGGGGCAGTATCAGACGAAATGTTATACAAGGCAACAATTACCGTGGCGTGAAATCGTGTATTCTGTCAGTCACTCTGGCATAAAAGCGCTTTGGAGCGCTCGTCGGATGTCCGGTGCGGCCTGTCGCGCCCCGGCTGAACGCGCGGGTCTTGCGGATCAGCCGGTCGAGCTGGTTACGCTCCGCCTTGGTCAGCACGGAAAAGAACTCGCATCATGTTCCGCGGTCATTTGGACGACCTCGCCGCTCAATCGCTGGCCCTTGCGGTGAGATGCAGTGCGTTGCTCCGCCGGTCGCGATCCGGGCGCCGTTCGCCCGCACCGAGCGACGGCGGTTGACCGTCGTCACCGCCTTGGCGCGATTGATACCAAGTTCGTTGTCGAGCGCGTCTGATCGCATGCCGCATGCAACTTGATGAAGACCAGCGCGGACGCACGAGCGGGGGTCAAGCCGACGCGCGACAAGGTCTCACCGTTGTAGGCCATCATCAGCACGTGCATCCGGTGAGCTTGATGACCCATATTAGCGGAAAACGCCCCAAAATCGTCGGCGTTGCGCGTGATTGTTATCTACAACCAATCAACCCCGATCTTTAGCAGCATGATGCCCCGACGACGAACGGGAGGCAGAAGACGTCGCTTAGCCTACGGCATAGACCCGGATGATCGCATGATCGGGCGTTCGCGCGCCAATCGCGACGAACACCGTTTCGTTCAGCCAGCGATGCGGACCGTCGCCTACTTCGAAACTAGGCGACGTGCGGAAATAGTAGCTTGCCGGGGGCACCATCTCGCCTGCCATCAGGCGCTTCATCACCGCAGCATTGGCCCGACGAATGCCCGCATTCTGGACCGAGATGATCTGGCCGTCGTCCGCCTTAACCCAGTAATGCGCAAAAACCCGGGTCAGGAAGTCGCCGGGCCGGATACCCTGCCAGTCGGCCCCGCCCGGCAGGACGATTCCCGACAGCCGCGGCCCGGCGATCGTCCCGCCGACTATCGGGACGATACGCCGCCGGACGCCGTCGATCGTTCCCAATTCCTGAATCGGCCCAAGCGCGACATCAGCCTGAAACGCGTATTCGAGGTAGGGTTCAGGAAAGTCCATACGCCTAAAATCTTGGGTTCCAGCCGGGGAGAGCGCAAACGCCGGGGTCGCCGCCGCACCCATCGCCAGCACCGCGCGTCGGTCAACCCAATCCCGAGGCATGCTCGACCTCCCAGCCAATGATTTGACTCTTGTTAGAAGAACGACAAGCAACCTACCCGTCATGAATCGCAAGAGAATTTATTTCATTATTCAGTATATAAATTTCTGTGTCAACAAATCGAAATCTTTACGCGTCGTATCGGAAAATACGATCGACACTTCGATGATGGTGAACCGGCTGAACATGTATTGGCGTGGAATGGGTTAAAACGGCAGATCTGGCTCGCTAAAGCTCGGTCGATCGTGGCTGACCGGGTTATGCGGGCACGATTTTGATCGCTTCCGCGAACCCAATGGTGTGGACGATAACCCCAGCTTCGTCGTGAACGTCGATGCGGAATTTAAGTTCGAGACGTCCACGGCGGACATCGCCTGCAATACAGTCGCGGTCGGCAGACAAGGCGGTGCCCTAAACTGCCTCAGCAAGCAACACAACGCCATCGGGATCCAGTACTTCGTCAGTGCCGTCGCGTAGATGAAGAAAGTAAAGCGGCAAAGAGGCTCCACGCATTGGGGTACGAGCAATTAACTCTCAGGCAGCAGAGCCCTGAAGAGCCTGGCGATAGATTACACCAATCTTCCGCATATTCTTCAACATGGATCACCTACGAGTCATTAAGTCAAACTGTGTGACGATTTCAGCCAATCGGCTTCCCGATTGGGAACCACACAAGAGAGTCTGACACTTGTTTGGACTTCTATAATCCTGCGTCCGAGCCATTCTCCCGAAATCTGTTCCCAAATCGATTTTTTTCGAAATTAGCCAACGACGATGGAATTTCGGGAATGCGAGAGTGGCTAGAATGACTCGGCCTTGGCTGAGCCAGTTGCCCCCCTGCCCTCAGCGCGGGTGCCTACAATGTTGATCGATCGTCTTGCCCCCGATGCGTTTTGTGCATGGAAGCCTCCTTGTTTTTCAACGCCCGGGGACGCTGCCACCCTGCAGCGTGTTGACGAAGTCGGGCCTGACTGATTCATTGAGCGTCGATCGATGATGCAGGTGTGCCGGTATGGCGATGAAGCGCGACGGTGAGAGTCAGCCGGATCTGATTGTATCGTGGGCCGATGTGCCGCGGTCTCCGGGCCACGCCTTTTACGACAGGCTCCAGAAACTGCTGGTCGAAGCTGGGTTCGACCGCTTCGTCGAGGACAGCTGCCAGGCTTGCTACGCGCCGCGGATGGGCGCGCCATCAGTGCCACCGGGCCGCTATTTCCGGATGCTGTTGATCGGCTACTTCGAGGGCATCCATAGCGAGCGCGGCATCGTCTGGCGCTGTTCGGATTCGCTGTCGCTGCGGGAGTTTTTACGGCTGACGAACCGGGAGAAGGTGCCGGATCACAGCTGGATGTCGAAGATGCGCAGCCGCATGCCGCACGAGGTGCACGACAAGATTTTTGGCTGGGTGCTCGCGCTGGTCGCCGGCCATGACCTGGTGAAGGCCGAGCGGATCGGGGTGGACGGCTCGACCATGGAAACCAATGCGGCGCTTCGCACGATCGTACGTCGCGATACTGGCGAGACGTACCGTGAGATGCTGACGCGGATGGCAAAAGAAAGCGGTATCGATACCCCGACCGCCGATGATCTCGTCCGGCTCGATCGCAAGCGCAAGAGCAAGAAGCTGTCGAATACGGATTGGGAAGGCGCGACCGATCCCGATGCCAAGGTCGCCCGGATGAAGAACGGCTCAACCAGGCTGGGCTACAAGCCCGAGCATGCAGTTGATCTCGACACCGGTGTGATCGTCGCGGCGCCGATCCACGCCGCCGACCAAGGCGATACCAACACGCTTGAGCCTACTCTGGATGCAGCAGTGCAAAACCTCGCCAGCGTCGGTCTGGCGCTGACATGCGAACACCCCTGCGATCTCGTGGCGGATAAGGGTTACCACTCGCGCGGCGTCCTCAAGCAGCTCGACGGCGATGTGTGGAGGAGCCGTATCTCTGAACCCAAACCGGCCAATGGTATTTTGCGCTGGCACGGCGACGATGCAGCGCAAAAGGCAGTCTACGCCAACCGGTCCCGGCTGAAGTCCGCCGTCGGCCGAAGGGCGATGCGCAAGCGCGGCGAGTTGGTCGAGCGCAGCTTCGCCCATGTCCTCGACCGCGGTGGTATGCGCCGTGCATGGCTGCGTGGGCGCGAGAACCTCCACAAACGATACCTAATCCACGTCGCAGGCTTCAATCTCGGCATTCTCATGCGGGCTCTGTTCGGATGTGGCACACCGAGGGAAGCTGCAAGTGCAGCTCCGGTCGTCTTGTTCGTCTTTCAGACCGAGAACATGCTGCTTTTCGCGTTCGTCGCCCGTGCCGGCAACAAGAATGCCGCATTGCTCATCGCCATTTCAACCGACATCGGCTGACGTTCGCGCCGCCAAAAGCGACTTCGTCATCGTGCTGCTAGCCCCAATCCACGGACTTCGCGCGGCGATGAGGACATTGCTCCGGTTGAATACAGGGGCGCCGTCGAGCGCCTGGGCGTGCCCGAAAGCACGAGCAGACTGGTGGCTATTCTGCGATGGTACAGGGGGCCGGCGCCAACGCGCCCTCTAATGGTACACCGTAGCCACTATGAACCAGGTCGACGCCTGGTCTGTACAAGCTTCCCGTGATCCAACGCCGCTTAGGTCCCGACCACTTTCGTTCCCCCGACGCACCTGATGAGTCCGAACGTCGAGCGCTGCGCGATCACGCAATGACGGAGACGCTGCGCAAACAGAGCCGGGAGCACCAAGGCGAGACTTTACGTCATGTTCGTAATGCGCTTGGAGTCGTTCGTACAATCGCATGCCGCCCCGTTGCGGTAGATGAAACCGCTGAGGAGTATCAGGCTCGACTTGTCGGACGCCTTGATTCCTTTGCACGACTTCAAAGCTACCTTTTTCGCGATCCGGCCGCTGGAGTGGATCTCTACTCGCTGATTGCCGACGAACTTGTAGCCTTCTGCGTGCAATTGGGAACAGAAGCTCAGGTTGACGGGCAAGCGGTCTTCGTCAAACCAAAGGCGGCAAGCGCGCTTGCGGGTGTTTTTCATGAGCTGACGCGCATTTCGATCGAGGGTGGCGCGCTGACGTATGGTGACAGTCGGATCACAGTCAGTTGGAGTGTCGAGGGGCAAGGCGATGCCGCTCCCGATCTCTGGATTAACTGGACTGAGAGGGGACGCCAGACGGGACTTTCTTCAGACGCGGAAGACGAGTTCAGCAGGGAACTGGAAGGCCCCATAGCTTATGCACTCGCCGGGACCGTCGCGCTCGATATCACCGGCGATACGCTCAGTTGTCGGTTCCGTATTCCTGCAAGTTGGATAGTCTGCCCGGCAGACGCTCCCTAGATATGTCGGGGCGGCCGCCCGGCCGCTCTGTCCCGAACATCGACCAGCGATATAAAGGTTTTGCGGGGTGACGCTCATTGGCGCTCGTCATATCGACGGGGTGGCTGTCGTCAGATGTGAAGCGTCGAACCGTAACCTTGCCGAACTTTTACCTATAATCGTAATATTTTCCAACTTGAGTCTCCAAGATGACCCGATTAGGCGCTGTTTAAGATCTTCATAAACCTGTATTGTTGGGCGCTGTTAACAAGTCGGAGTTTGATTTGACGCCTTTTTAAACACCCTGGTGAAAAGGTGTACTACGTAGATGTTTTCAGCATTTGCGCGACCTTCGTCGAGATTGCTTCCAGAGTAAAAGGTTTAGTCAGCAATTCCATTCCCGGTTCCATATGGCCATTCCCGACCGCGGCATTCTCCGCGAAGCCGGTGATGAACAGCACCTTTAGCCCGGGCCGTAACATTCTCGCGGCGTCGGCGACTTGCCGACCGTTCATGCCATTGGGCAAGCCCACATCAGTGATCAGTAACTCAACCCTGGCGCCGGACTGAAGCACCTTGATACCTGCCGCGCCGTCGGCTGCGCCAATCACAGTATAGCCAAGATCGTCCAGCACTTCGTCTATCAGGTGGCGGATTGTCGCTTCGTCGTCGACGACGAGCACCGTCTGGGCGTTGCCCCCTTCCACGACAGCGGTTGTTGCCTCTTCATGGTCGTCGTCTGCGTCCCCATGGTGCCGCGGCAGATAAACACACACGGTCGTGCCTTGTCCGACCTCCGAATAGATACGGACTTGCCCCCCTGATTGCCGGGCAAACCCGTATATCATCGACAGGCCAAGCCCTGTTCCCTGCCCAATCGGCTTCGTCGTGAAGAAAGGCTCAAACGCGCGTTGAATTGTCTCAGGCGTCATGCCGGTACCCGTGTCCGTTACGCAGATCGAGATGTACTGCCCAGGCGAAAGATCACGGTCCCGTCCCGTGCGATCATCGATCCACTTGTTTGCAGTTTCGATCGTCAACTTGCCCCCATCGGGCATGGCGTCACGGCCGTTAATACAAAGATTGAGGACAGCGTTTTCAAGCTGCGATGCGTCGATATCTGCGGCCCACAATCCGGCAGCGCCAACGATCTCGATACCGACCGTGGCGCCTACCGTCCGGTGCAACAGCTCTTCCAGCCCCAGGATCAGCCGATTTACGTCTGTCGGCTTGGGATCAAGCGTTTGGCGCCGCGAGAAGGCTAGAAGACGCTGGGTCAAAGACGCAGCACGTCGCCCCGCCCCTTGGGCGGCACTGATAAACCGATCAAGATCGTCAAGGCGGCCTCGCCCAATGCGAAGCTGGAGCAACTCAAGATTGCCCATCATGCCGGTGAGAAGATTGTTAAAGTCGTGAGCGAGGCCGCCAGTCAGCTGGCCGACCGCTTCCATCTTCTGTGCCTGACGAAGCTGTTCTTCGGTTTTGCGTAAGGCGTCTGCTTGCTCCCTCTCGGCAGTAATGTCGCGCCCCGTCGCGTACGTCATATCGCCTGCCGGAACGGCAACCCACGAGAGCCACCGCGTAGATCCATCCTTATGGCGGTAGCGATTCATTACGATAGGTCGGCCACCTTCTGCGGCGATCTCATACGCATTGGTGGTCGCGTCGTGATCGTCAGGCACAACGAATTCATTCACGTGATGGCCTACCAGTTCGCCAACGCTATAGCCTAGCATTGCCGTCCAGGCGGGATTCACACGTCTAAACACCCCGGAAAAATCGATCACGAGCATAAGGTCTGGCGATGTTACCCAAATCCGGTCACGTTCCGCCGTGCGCTCGGCTACCTCCTCCTCGAGTGTTTCATTCAGCCGTTGCAGTTCCTTTTCAGCCCGCTTGCGATCACTGATGTCGATCGACGAGCCCACCAAGCCAGTTACGACACCGTTGGCGTCAAGGAACGGCGATTTGGTCGACAGCCACGTTGCGCAAACGCCGTCCGGAAGACTCACCTCTTCTTCGATGACCTCGCTATTCCGTTCGGTCATGACACGCGCATCGTTCGCCATGACGGCCTCCGCCTGAGCGGAGTCATCGAGAAACTCTCGGTCGGTTCGACCAATAATTTGCGCTAACGGCTTGCCGACCAGGTTCGCCGTGCCACGGTTTGCGGCGAGCATGCGTCCAGTGCGGTCTTTGGCGTAAACCACGCCTGGTACAGCTTCCATGACTGCCGTTAACAAGGCATTTGCACCGCGAAGGGCATCCTCTGCCTCACGACGATCGGCAATGTCGATAACTGAGCCGATGTACCCGAGGAACTCGCCATCAGGGCCAAACCGCGGCGAAGCCGCATCGATCGTCCACCGATACGTTCCATCGGCACGCTGCAACCGGTACTCCAGCCGAAATGGCTCGTGCTTTGCGTTCGCTTCGAGGAATGTTTGACCTGCCGCGGCCATATCTTTGGGATGGATAGCATCCAGCCAGCTGAGGCCCTCGGCTTCACCAGGCGTTTGCCCCGTGAATGCGTACCACTGCCGGTTGAGATAGGTGGAGTTGCCGTCCGGATCAGTGACCCACAACATCACTGGTGCATGATCCGCCATGTTCCGAAACCGCGCTTCGCTTTCGACGAGGTCAATCTGGGCAGCCTTGAGCTTCTCCTCGTTCTCGATTGCTGCCTGATACCGTCGATCCCGGTCCTGGACCGCGCGGCGCAAATCCAGTTGGGCCATGACCTGCCGTGCCAGGACCTGAAGGGTATCCAGCTGCAGCGCAGTGAACGGTCGTGATCGATAGTCCAGCACGCAGAGCGTGCCGATTGCCAAGCCATCTTCCGTCTTTAGCAATGCCCCTGCGTAGGAACGGATGTGAGGGTCGTCGGTCACGAGTGGGTTACGGCTGAACCGTGGATCCTGCGTCAGGTCTGGCACGACGAGCAGCTCGTCTTCCAAAAGCGCGAAAGCGCAAAACGACGTTTCGAGCGGCGTCTCTCGAACATTAAGACCGACCTCTGCCTTGAAGAACTGGCGGCATTCGCCGATCAAGTTGACGACTGCGATCGGAGCTTCACAAAGCCGAGCAGTCAATTCCGCAAGTTCGTCGAATGATTGCTCCCGTGGTGTATCCATCACCTCGTAGCGCGCTAACGCAGCCAGTCGCTCTTGCTCGTTCGCACTCATTGTTTGCCGCCTTCGAATGCAAAGCTGGTGTCAGTTATCTGGGCTGTCCGCGCGTAAGCCTACTGCTACTAGCCCGCAGCACCCTGATGTAAAATGCAAATTTCGCTGTACGCCATTAGCTCCTGATCCGGGATAAAACCCGTGCCGCGACGTTGCTTCGGGCTGCAAGCTTCCGGCCGTAGCGCAGCGCGGTCGACGGCGAGGACCAACGCAGCGCCTGCGCGATCCCGACACCGTCCTCCCCGGCCGCAAACAGGTCCTGCGTAAGTCCAACGCGCAGCGAGTGGCTCGACAGCGCCCTTGCCGCCTCCTCAACTTTCGCGAGCGGCATCTCGACCAGCCCATGATCGAAGGCACTCAGCGCCACACGCCGATAGATCCCATTGACGCCCTGCCGGCTCAGCGACGCGGTACCCACGGTATAGACCGTCCGCGCCGGTTCGGCCTTCTTGCCCTTGAGCTTCTCCTGCCAGTGCCGGGTGTGCCCCGGGATTGCCTCGTACGCCATTGGCGGAACCGCGGCGCGCAGACGTCGACGATCGACCCCGACACGGCGGAAGACAGGCCCCTCGGTGATGGCACTCGCTACCAGCCAAGCGCCGACCCGGCGCATCGTGTCCGCGGACAGCCAGCCCCAGGCCCCCTGCCCTTCCTGATCGGTCTTGGACGACGGAATGAACAGGAGTGCCGAACCGTCGCTGTGCGGATCGATATGCGCGACGGTGACGGCGACGAGCTCGCTGACCCGCAGTCCAGCGTCATAGCCGAGCGACAGCAGCGCTGCGTCCCGCAAGCCTTGTAGATCGCCCCCACAGGCCTCCAACAAGGCAGTTAGGGTGAATCCCTTGGTATGCGGGTCCAGGGTGGCGCCGAAGCGCAACGGCGCAGCCTGGCGTTGGGCAGCGCCACGACGCCGGCGCAGGCCTTTGAGCGCCGCACGGACCATGACGTGGCTCGTGGGCGCATGCCCCCTCTCCTGCAGGCCTGACAGGCCGTGTGCGGTGGCGAGACTGGCAACCCGTCGGGCGACTGTGGCGGGCTTGGCGCCCCGCGCCTCGAGCATGGCAATGTAGCGGACCAGGTTTTCGGGCTCGGCGGGCAGCGGGGCGACACGGATGTCCTCACACCAACGCAGATAGCAGGCCAGGTCCGATGCCAGTGCCGCCTTGCTCGCTGCTGCCATAGCACCAAGCTGCGCTTCGAAGCCGATCTCGCTGACAGGGCCGGCGTTGGCGGGCAGCGCAAGGCCCAGCAACCGTGTCACGCGGGCATCGATCGGCTCAACTAGGCTACGCCGCGCTCGGACCGGAAGCCCCTCCCCGTCTGTGCGGTGAATGACGATCTCGCTCATGCGGCGCCTGCCGGCTGGTCCAATTCACCCTGCATTCCGGCTCCGTAGCACATCTCTGTACTTACCATAATGTCCGATTATGGTAAGTTGGTATACATGACATATAAAGCTGCCTAGCGATCGTGCGATTGCTAGCATATGTCGGGCGCAATGACGTTCGCTTATCATACTTCGCTAGGCTACGCAGTCGGTCGACTGGGGGGTGCAATTCGCTTTGCCTCCCCAGAAATCCGCAAGGTTGCGAGCCTCGCCACCGTGGCTGACGCGTGGCGCGCGTATCGACGCGATGCCGGCGTTGGCAACGTCGGCCCTGCCCACCAACCTTCTACTGACGCCCTCTCGATCCTCCTGACCGACGACCCCCGCCGCGACGCCGTCGTGCTCTGGCTTGCTGCACACGGGGTGCCACCGATTGCCGACGCTGCAACGACGGTCGTTCGCATGGTCAACGCGACGCGCGGGTTCGAGGTCGATGCGCTGGCATTGCTCAACGCCGCCCAGGACGCCTTGGCGCAGGCGACTGCTGGTGGCCCCCTCACCGGTGCCTGCGGACTGGCGGACGCCGGTCCGGATCATCCGCTCCATGGGCTGGCGCGCGCTGCGGTGGCGGTCGACGTTTTGATCCGCGCGCCGGACTTCGCCGAAAGCTCTGGGCACGAGGCGCTACTCCCCCTGCCCTCCCGATCGATGCGGCATTACATTGCGTCCGAGCCGGCCGGATGCTGGGCCCTGAACCTTGTGCTTGTTGCACGCGGCATCGTCCCACAGGTTACCGGGATAGTCCCGCGCACGGTCTTTCGCCTCGATGTCACGGATGCCCAGCGGGCTGCTGCGCTCGTCGACCATAGCACGCATGAAGCGTTGGCCGCGTTCACGAATTTGGAGCGGATAGAATCGGTGTTGGGTCGCGGTCGTGAGGCCCTCGCCGGCTTATCCCGCAACGCCCGTACCTTTCAGGCTTGGACGCTTTTGGCGGCGCTCGGTCCGACCACGCGCAAGCAGCTCATGCGCGCACTTAGCTTGTCGCGCGCCGGTGCCGATATCCAGGCGCGCGCGCTTGCTGCTGCGAGACTCGTTGGGCTCGAAACGGGAGGTTTGGTATCCCCTGCCCTCCCCGGTCCGTCTCCGTCGCCGTCTGCGTCCCTCGATCACGGTCCGCTTTGTGCAGCGGCTGCGGATCTTGATATCGCAATGGCAGAGATTGACCGCCTCCTCACACGGGGTCTCGATAAACGAAACTAGCCAGTGCGATTTTTGGATACCCACGAAAATTATTAGCCCGTTCGCTTGCCTTACTTGCAGGAGGCTCGGTGCCTAGAAAGATCCTAACCCTTCGCGGTAAGTGCCCGCAGTTCCTCAAGTGCCTGCCAATAAGAGCGGTGACCGCGCTGGTTGGTAAATTCAACGAACCAGTCGAGTGTTTCTTGTGGACCCTTAATAAAGAGATTTCCCTGAGCGACGGTTTCCCGCCGACGTCGACTAGGTCGAGCCGAGACACTCTCGCCCTCCCCCTGGGCGCGATCGACGAACCCCATTGCGGCGCCACGCGCAACTGCCTCCTCTTCTCTCACACGATCGATACGAAGGGGCGCTTTCGAGAGGCCGGAAAGATTTAGTTTGTCGGCGACTTCGTCAGCCGATGCCGCATTAGGCTTCTTGAACCCATAACCGCTCATCGGTCAGTCTCCTCACGCACAGCCTCTACGACTGCGTACGCAACTTCGAATGCGTTTCGTTTGGCTGCCGCAAGTCCTGAAGTCTTTTCATCGGACAGTTCTTCCAATGTTGATGCAAAATCGAATACGTCACGGTAAGCCGCTCGTTCTACCAGTCCCTTGCTGAGCAAGGGTAGATCAGCGTCCTTGATTGCTGAGGTAATTCGTTTCGCAGATTTCGTCTCAATCGCCGCGTTGTCACGACTCCGGACGAGGCGGTACGGAATAACGCGGCCTAAGGCTTCCGCCTCCTCGTGTATCAAACCAACGGCATTAGCTGCTAATTCTGCGTCAATCGGCGAGAGATTGAACGGAATCAGTACCAAGTGAGAGCGGGCAAGTGCTCGTGATGTCATTCTCGAAGCAGTCCCCTCAAGATCGATCAAAACAAAGTCGTTCTTCTCTGTGAGGGCGTCGAGCACTTTAACTAGCTCTGACTCTTTAGGGCTTGCTACGATCTCAAACGGAAGTGCCCTCCCCTCAGCGGTACGCCTGGCGCCCCACTTCGCTATGATTGCGTTTGGATCAGCATCGACGACGACAACCGACGCGCCGCTGCGAGCCAACTCCCCAGCGAGAATGAACGTAAGGGTCGTTTTGCCGGCACCCCCTTTCGGGTTTGCTACTGATATCGCTGGCATGCCTGCGTTTCCTCATTAACATCTTACTAGGCTACTAATTGCCTATTGCGATCGATTGGCCACGCATAGGCTGCTGGAGGCCTATCGAAACCCAATTGATAGCGCAATACATATACGATGGATATCCTTTCGGCAGCCTTTGGATAGCCTAGCGATATGGTTGCATAGGGATATGGTTGCATAGGGATATGGTTGCATAGGGATATGGTTGCATAGGGATATGGTTGCATATGGATATGGTAGCCTATGCCTATAGTGGCATATGGATATGGTGGCATATGGATATGGTGTCCAGTGGATGATCGCCACCCGAAGAATATTAACTGGATATCCTTATGGTGGCCAAATCAAATGGATATCCTCGAGATATCCACCCTCCTCACGGGCCTACGTTGTGGTCTGCTGGAGTTAGACGACCACCGCTGCTGCCAGGATCGTTGTCAGAATAGAGTAGCTTTGCATGCAATAGGTAATCTGCCGCCTTCAGCGCAGCCTGATTGTTTGCGCCAGCGACCGATCCACCCGCAGCAAGCTGCCGCCCGCGCCGAAGGCCATCTATACCCTCTCCGCAGGCGACGAGCAGGGGATCACCCGACTATGACACCAACAGCTTCAGCAATGGGGGAGGGGAGGTCAACACCCGGGCATCCACCGCTCTGCGTCAGCCACCCAAATCAGAGCCACCATAACGGCAAAGAGCCCGTTGGCAGAGTTCACCGGGTACGCTTCTAGCTTAGCGCGATTGTCCCTAGCGATCGGTCGCCGCAAGGCACCTCCATGTCACCATCAATGCCGCTGCCGCCCTTAACGAGCTTTTGCGCCGTCGCGAGGGGAGGGGAGGGCGATCGCCAGCATTCCAAGGATTGCGAGTGTCCGATTCATGTCTGTTCCCCTTGTTCAGTTGAGCGGTTTTGGGTTGGTAAAGTTGATTCTGGTGTGGAGGTTGCCGGCCGGCGACCGGTTAAGATCGACTCTCCAGGTGCCCCGGGGCTTAAAGATCATTGGCTTCACCACGGTTTCATAGGTGATCGATGTACCGAACCATGTCGTCAGGCCGTGCCACTTGTCCCCCTCGATGATCTTCATCCGGTAAGTGCCAGGTGGCACCGGTACGGATACATCCTCGTTTCGGTTCACATAGACCGAGATAACGTGCACATCGGTCTTCCGATCGAACAGCTGTACGACAGCATTCGCATCTGCCGCTGTCACCCCAATTTTTGAGGTCGCCGTTTTCGGGTCGACGCTATTGTTAACCGTGACGGTCCCGGACGCGGGGAAGGGCAGCGCCACCGCGCGATCTGGAATCCAGGCTGAGCGTTTTGCCTCACGATACGCGGGGATCAGGATTGGTATCGCCCACAACAGGAACATCCATTTCTGCGCCGGGTGCGCCCGGTTGTGCCGCCTGGGTCGATGTCGGTTCTTCTGATAGTCGAAGCCTCGATTGGCGGCATCGAACCAGCCACCACCAACCCCGCTGCCGCTGCCGCCTCCGCCAATCCAGCTAGCGCTTGCCAGCGGCACCGCCTTGCGGTCTTCATGAAGCTCCCGTCGGCCTTTGCGGTCATTCCACCATGGTGTGCCGGCGCCAAGTCCTTGGCGCTGGCGATAGCGATCGCGCATGTAGTCGCGGTCATCAATGCCCATTGGCGGAACTCCGGACTTCCTGTGCTCGCCGGTTGACTGCGCGGCGGTGCAGGACACCGAGCTGCTGCGCGAAATCGACAATCACGTAAGCGAGAGGATCGTCGAGTACGCTATGAGGAAAATGCCAAGCCACATGTAGATCGGCATTTTGGCGCCCTGTAGCCACATCAGGACCTGGGTGTTGAGAAGCTGGCTACCTCGGGTGAAGTTGCCCGAATTGCGCGGTGCTTCACCGCGCGCGCTATGGTGCTTCTGGGGGATCGGACGCCGGTCGTTACGGATGTCCTCGCGGGGCGCTTTGGGGTCGTCACGCGCCATGATGAAGCTTCATGCGACGGTCGGCCTCGAGGACGAGCGTCTCGCGCAATTCCGGGTGGTTTTCCCGGATGATCGCGTCGATCGCGACCTGCATATATTCCGTTACGCGAAGCTGGCGACGATGGCTCTGGCTCATGAGGGCCGAGCGGCCAAGATGCTGCTCAATTGCGCTTCGGATGATGTCGGACGGCGTGCAGCTCTCGGCTTCCGCCTGAGCATCGATGCGCGTGTACAGGTCGAGCGGCAACCTGACCGAGCATTTACGGAATAGTTTCAACTTCCAGCTCCCTAGCAGGGGGGCTGGTGGACTCTTCGACGGACTTCCTGTTTAGCCGGGACGCGTATACGGTTCAAGGGCCGTCAGGAGACAGTTCGAGAATATGTACTACGTCGTCCGACGAAAAAACGGTTGATAACCGCCATTCCGTGGGCGTCGGACAATGTCCCGCAATCTGTCGGACGTGGTCCGCCGCAACTCGTACTTTCTAAGATGCTGATATAGCTCGGGAAAAGGCAAGCGCAGCTTGCGTAAGGTGTGCTGTCAAATCCGCATGAAATTCGCCTTAACCTGGGCCCACACTCATCCGTTGAAGAGGACCCCATTATTCTTTTTCAACAGTAACTTAAGCGCGCGGGACAGCGCGCTAGAGTGCTGCCCATCTTCCGATGGCAAACTCAATGTTTCTGGTCTGATCCGATTTGGGGATCAAATAGCCATTACGAGGGAGTAAACTTGCTGTCCGGCTCCGAAGCCTCGCAAAGTTGCCCCTACCGAACACCTAAAGGTTGGACACCGGCGACGGCGCCCGCCTTATCCGGTGCGGCATGGCGCATCAGGAATGGCTCACTGGCCATCCATATTGCGTTGTGTCGCCGAGACTAACTAAAGGTGGTCATGACATTTAAGCAACGGCCACTGGCAGCAAAAAGCATTGCCGATCTAGAGATCCTGCATGCAGCCTCCGGCAGTGAACCGGCAGTGTGTGAGATGTTACGCAAAGAGCTGTCGCACCGCTCCACAGAGCGAGCGCGTAAGCTGCGCGAGCGGCTCGGAACACCGGCCGCTGCCACCCAGCAACCGGCTTCCACCACCGTGCCACGATCGAAGCGAATTTTGACACATCCTGACCCGCCGCATCGTGCGGACGAGCCCCGATCGATCCTGTCTGCCTGGGCCGCGCTAGAAGCCTTGTCGCCGCAGACCTATCGGCGTCCAGAAAACTGCGCGAACGATGATCTTAGGTGCGTGGCGCCACTGCATGACCAGCTACCGTGGACACTACGTGAGCGGTCCAAGCCGGACCGGCAACTTTACTATCAGGTGGTTCTCGGCGCGGTCCATGTCGACGGCGCCATGCAACGTCTGATTCAGACGTTCGGCGTGGATGAGGAACGCTCCAATCGAGCCCGCGAAAAGGCCATCGTTGCGGCGCTGCTCGTGGATCGTGAAGGCTGCCTGCTGCCTGAGAAATCTATTGGCATATCGAGCTTTGGATGGGCGCTGCCGCTAGCTCTGGAGATGCGGCTCGGCGAGCTGGGCAACTGGCCTAACGTCGAAAGTGACATGGTCGAACAACTAGAAAAAATGCTCCGCCGCGTTGACGAGGATGGGCGACCGGTGCCGCTTGATTTACCCCTAATCGATCGTGCCTTTCGCTACCTAGTGGAGACCTTTGGCATTCCTAGTGACCTCGTCGAACCACCCAGTTTCGCGGTGCGCGTTTACCACTATTACAAGGCAGCCAAACCCCCTGAAGTAGACCTGCTTAACTCGTTCTTTCTGGGTGATCTCAGCAAGGCCCGCAAGCTCGATCCCACCCGCATGCCCGAGACGCTACGCCGCTATCTTGGTGTCGCCACGTCCGAGCGCACTTTCGACCTCCAACTTGAGCCATCGGCACTGGAAGCCGCGGTAGCGCCCAAGCTTATGCCCGCTGCGCGTTGGCCAAGTCCCAGCGGGCATCCGCTGGTGCTTCTTCAGCAGGCTGCAGTCAATTTGGCGCGACGCGAGCCAGCTATTGGTGGGCTGCTTGCGGTCAATGGTCCACCGGGGACCGGCAAGACCACGCTACTGCGCGATGTCGTCGCCGGCGCCGTGCTCGACAGGGCCCTGGCGCTAATTGAATTTGATGATCCGAATGACGCCTTCACCGTCACCGGTCAGAAGATGGCTGCCGGGCCAAAGGCCTTCTACAATTTCTACCGGCTGGCCCCCAACGTGCGCGGTCACGAGGTGGTCGTCGCGTCCAGCAACAACAAGGCGGTCGAGAATGTCAGCCGCGAGTTACCCGCCGCCAAGGCAGTGGGTCGTCCGCTGGAGGAGTGCAGCTATTTTCGCTCCATCAGCGACCACATGCACGGCACCGCGGAAGGGGAAGGGGAGGGGGAGAATACCGTCCCGATCGAGACGTGGGGACTGGTGGCGGCGGTTCTGGGTAATGCCCGCAACCGCTTCAAGTTCACGCAGCGCTTCTGGTGGGACAGGGATCGTGGCTTCCGGATATACCTGAAGGCGGTAAAGGGCGACTCCGTCCTCCGCGAGATCAAGGACGAGGAGAGCCACGTTATTAGGCGGGAGTTGCCCTCTGTCGTGCTGCGTGAGCAGCCACCGGCTTCTGGCACTGTCGCCAGAGCGTGGCTGCGTGCGCGCCGATCTTTCACAGAACTGCATCGGGAGGTCACTGCGGAGCTGGCCGCATTGGAGGCTGTGCGACAGACCTGTCTGGAGCTTGCCGGCGCCCGTCAGGCGCTTGCCTTGGCGGAGGCGGCGCTGACACCGCTCGTCGTCTTCCAGGTCCACGCCAAAGCCCGCGAGAAGGTCGAGCGCCACTCACGTGCCGATGCCGCCTCGGTACACGATTATCGCATGGCGGCGTTGGCCCAGCATCAGAGAATCCGGCCGGGGCTGTTTGCCCGGTTGTTCCGCACGGTGCCGTGGCGCAACTGGTCGAATGTCTTGGTGGGATTGCAGACCGACGCTGATCGGAGCCGGGAAGTGCTGACCACGAGCGAGCGAGTCCATGCCACAGTAGCCAATGAGCTTCGTACGGCCACTGCTGCGGTTGAGGAGCATCAGCGTGTGCGCGATGGCAAGGCGACCGAGGTGGTGCGGCTTGTTTCTGCCGTAGATGCGCACCGACCGCGGCTGGGCAATCGCATTGTCGACGGCGCCTTTTTTGCGCAGGGACATAACGCAACCAACCTTGCCGCCCCCTGGATCCCCGACACGCTGCACCGGAAGCGAGAGGCGCTGTTCCTGGCTGCGCTTGCGCTGCACCGCGCCTTCATCGATGCCGCTGCCCAGAAGGTCCTTCACAACCTCAGCGTGCTGATGGGCGTGCTGCAGAACGGGCCACCCAAAGATCCGGCCAAGCTCGCGCTGCTCGGCGACCTGTGGTCCACCCTGTTCCTGGTTGTGCCGGTGTTGTCGACCACCTTTGCCTCGGTAGATGCCATGTTCGGCGAGCTGGGGGAGGGCTCGTTCGGCTGGCTGCTGATCGACGAAGCAGGCCAGGCTCTGCCACAGGCGGCCGTGGGAGCGGTGATGCGCGCGCGTCGGGTAGTCGTGGTCGGCGATCCACTGCAGGTGCCGCCCGTCGTGTCGCTACCAGACCGGCTGACGAAAGAAGTCTGTCGATGGTTCAAAGTAGACGCCGACATGTGGGGCGCGCCCGAGGCGAGCGTCCAGACCGCTGCTGACCGAGCCTCACGCTTCAAGGGTGGTTTCGACACTGACCGGGGCCGGCGCGAGGTGGGTGTGCCGCTGCTGGTCCATCGCCGCTGCCAAGAGCCAATGTTCGGGATCGCCAACGCGATCGCCTATGATCACCAGATGGTGCACGCGGCCGGCCCGCGTATGCCGGGGCGGGTTGGCGAATTACTTGGTCCGTCCGGCTGGTTCGACATCGTAGGTGAAGCAACATCCAAATGGTGTCCAGCCGAAGGCGAGCGTATCGTCGGACTGCTACGCACGCTCGCCGATGGTGGCATTGTTAGGCCCGACCTGTTTATCGTCACACCGTTCCGGATCGTCGCGCAGGAGATACGGCGTCGTCTCGATCAGGAGGGGAGTCTATTGTCGACGCTGGGCCTCGAAGGCCGTGAATGGCTGCGCGATCGGGTAGGCACTGTCCATACAGTTCAGGGGCGTGAAGCGGAGACAGTAATCTTGGTATTAGGTGCTCCAGCCGCTTCGCAGGGTGGAGCACGTGCTTGGGCGGCCAGCACCCCCAACATCCTCAATGTTGCCGTTTCTCGCGCCAAGCAAAACCTGTACGTGGTCGGGTCTCACGGTGCTTGGCGAGGCGTCGGGCATGCATCAGAAATGAGTCACCAGCTTACACTGCTCCAGGCCAGAATTTGATCAACTGAGGTTTAATCTGACGTTCTGACATCGTCGATCCGTCAGATTTCTAGTGGAAAACAGCCTCTTCGCTTTCGGTGGCGATCACCGTAAACTGGGCCCAATCAGGTGACAGGCAGTGGCCGGAGACGGCGGTTCTCAGGGCGCAAGTGGACTCAAATCTATGACAGGGCTATTCCGCAATTCGACTAAATATTTTGTCCGTAACGAAGTGTTAATGCATATGGATCGGCTGATAAATGCGTCTTCATAGGCTTGTCCTTCGTGATTTTCGCGGCTTCCATCGTACCGTAATTGATTTCGACAAGCAGCTTACGGTGCTCGTTGGAGCAAATGGCGCCGGTAAAACTAGTGTGCTCGACGCAATTGCGATCTTATTGGATCAATACTCAGCGCGACTATTGTCTACACGGGCTACAGCCCGGCGCCTTAGCGAATATGACGCGCGAGCGAACACGCCGGAAACCAAAATAGCGCTTGAGGTAGAAGAAGGCGGAATGTCATATCGCTGGTCGCTAGCGAAACAAGGAGCAAGAGAACGCGTCCTAAGACCGAGATCGAGCGAATTGGATGGCCTTAATCAGCTCGTGCGATTTATCGCTGACTCGGCGGAAGAGGAGCAGTATTATCTAACTGATACAAGCTTGCCGATTTATTATGACCAACGCCGTGCTCTAGTGGATATCCCGAAGCGTAAGACGGGATCTGCAAAGCATAATGCCCACGATGCTTTTGTAGAAAGCCGAAGCAATTCTGGTTTGGATTTTCGCGGGTTCACGTATTGGTTCCAAGAAAGAGAAACGGAAGAACTTCGCATTCAGCGGCGGGACAACGATTATAAGGACCCGCAACTCGACACGGTGCGTCGAGCTATAAAGGCAGCAACAGGCCTAAGCGAACTAAGTTACAGTACCGTTCCCCCTAGAGGCTTAACAGTTCGAAAGGGCAAGGTTGAACTTCATATAGAGCAGCTCTCGACGGGTGAACGTACGTTTCTATCTCTCGCTGGCGACCTTGCGCGGCGGTTGTCAATGATTAGCAGCATTAGCAAGGATGCTCGTCTGGGCAGTGCAATTGTATTGATCGACGAAATCGAGTTACACCTTCATCCCCGCTGGCAACGCAAGGTAATGCCGTGGTTGATGGAAGCATTCCCCAATTGTCAATTTATTGTTACTACGCACTCTCCGCAGGTAGTTGGGGAGATTGGTGCACACCATCTTCGTGTTCTGGAATTCTCATCTCGTGGCAGCAGGATCAAGAAGGTTGCTGCTACCCGCGGGCGGGATAGTAATTTCATTCTGGCAAGCGCGCTAGGTGCCGATGAACGAAGTGCCGAGGCGCAAAATGCGTTGGAAGCCGTTGAGATCGCACTTTCTGAAGGTGACCTTGAGAGAGCGAAGGACGCACTTGAAGCGGCCGCGTCCGCGATCGAGGGCTCGGCACCCGAAATTGCGATAGCAGAGGCTCGTATCCAACGTCGGACTACGAGGGCGAAGTGAGAACCGTGGTTAAAGGAGCGGCGCCACTGGCGTTCGTCGCGTGGCTAAATCTGGCTAACGAGGACTGGACACCAACCTATGGAAACCTGAGCGGCGAGCCGATGACGGCAGCGCGCGAAGCGCTGCTGAAAGAACATCAATTCCTCTGCGCCTATTGCGGGCGAGCGGTTCTCGCCGATGGAAGCGATAGCCACATTGAGCACTTTTTCCCCCAAAAAAAGTTTCGGAACTGGTCAGTCGAGTGGTGGAACCTCTTTATTTCGTGTGGTCGAGCTACGGGCGACACATGCCCCGCGACGTGCGGCACAGAGAAGGAAGATTGGATACCCAGCCCGAACTTTATCATTCCTTCATCGCCGGATAGCGACAGCCGTTTCAGGTACGACGGCCTAGGCAATATAGGTCCGACCAACTCACCTGATCTCGCTGCGACCACTATGATCCATCGCCTAGCTCTGGATGATGACGCGTTAGCTCTCGAACGAAGGCAAATCATCGCCGCATTGGAAGCCGACGTCGCCGCCGGCGAACTAAGTCCAGCTACGATAGCCGCAGAGATTGAGCGATGGCACACCGCTGACCCTAGTGGCCGCCTTAAGGCATTCAGCCAAGTCGCTGCCCGATACCTAGAGGACGAGCTAATCTAGGAGAACCGCCCGGGTTAAGGCCCGCTCAGCCGCAGCTGCCGAGGTATCGGTTGCGGCAGTGGACGCTGCGGAATAAGCCGTCATAGTAGGCCGTCGAAACGACAGTGGCATGAGGCACAAGCGTGATTATTAAGGTGCGAAACCCCGAGGGCGATAATTTTTGTCGCGCCTGACAGACCTGATCCAGCGAGTGCGAGGCCTGGACACCCATTTGAGCACCGAATTGGAGCACGAATTCAAAGCGATAGCGGCAAGGCGCGCGTTCGGGCTTAACTTCGAACGGCATCAGCCAGAAACTGTCGAACTTCCAGGACGCACGATCAGGAAGGGCGGCAAGGTGCGAGTTTTACCCCAACGCGGGGCGCTTGCATCCGGTGATACTGGCCTATGGAAGGTAATCGGAATTGAGGGTAAGGGGGCTGACCGAAAAGGCGTTCTGACACCTCTGCACTCGCCGGCTGATCCGCCGATGGCCATTCCGGTTGACGAGCTGGTTGCCGTGGCGGAGTTTCGCGACAGCATTTACCCGGGCTTGCTCAGCACTGGGAAGATCGAGAAAGATAAGAATAAACCCTCCCACGTCGTCATTAACGGCGAAAACTTTCACGCGCTCCAGGCCCTGCTTTTCACTCACCGTGGTCGCGTAGATGCGATTTACATCGACCCTCCTTATAATTCCGGCGCTCAGGACTGGAAATATAACAATAATTACGTAGAGAAGGATGACCTTTACCGCCATTCAAAGTGGCTAGCGATGATGGAGCGAAGACTTCTACTGGCTGGTGACCTACTGAATCGCGAGAATAGTGTGATGATTGTCGCTATTGATGACAAGGAAGTTTCGCGGCTTTCCCTTTTGCTAGAACAGACTTTTCCAGAAGCTCGCATGGAGATGATCACGTCAGTAATCAATCCACGTGGGAAGTACCGACAAGGAGAGTTTGGTCGATCAGAAGAGTACCTTTTCTTTCTCGCCTTCGGAAAAGCTTGCGTTCTTGGTGAACCCGACGAGGATTTTGGGACCGGTGCTCAGGTGCCTTGGAGAACACTAAGGCGAAGCGACCTCAGCTCCCGCCGAGGAACGCCGAAGGGCGGAACCGGACAGTTTTTTCCAATCTACGTAGACAGCTTGGGCGTCATTCAGGGTATTGGAGCGGCACTCCCGCACGCTGTCGATCGAAGCACAGCACCCAACCTCCCGGGTTGCACGACTGTTTTTCCAATTCGTGAAGATAGTACTGAGATGAACTGGGGCCTGACAGCCCCCTCTCTAAAAAACCTGCTCGCAAAAGGTTATGTCCGCGTCGGACGGCATGCGCCCGGAAAGCCACAGCCTTTCGAGATTTCTTATCTTACGTCCGGACGGATCGCTGACATTACGACCGGCCGAGCCCAAGTCGTTGGAAGCAATAGCGACGGAAGTGTCATCGCCAAGTATATAACCAGTAAAGTAAAGATGCCGACTTCAACTTGGCTTCGCCCGTCTCATAATGCCGAGATATACGGAACGGATTTGTTGAAAAGTATGATTGGTGAGCGGAATTTTCCGTTTCCAAAGAGCCTTCATGCCGTGGAAGATTGCTTGCGTCTGTTCGTAGCTAACAAACCAGATGCGGTTGTTCTGGATTTTTTTAGCGGTTCGGGAACAACAGCACACGCAGTAATGCGGCTGAACCGGCAAGATGGCGGCCATAGACAGAGTATCTCGATTACCAACAACGAGGTAGGCCCGGCCGAGAATATCGCTCTACGTAAAGCCGGCTATAGGCCGGGCGATGCTGAATGGGAGGCGCAAGGTATATGCGAATTTATCACCAAGCCCCGCATTCGTTCCGCCATTGAGGGAAAGCGTCCGGATGGAACCGATCTTCAAGGCGAGTATCGTGTTAACGACAGTTTTGCCATGGCGGACGGTTTTGACGAAAATGCCGAGTTCTTTACACTCACCTATGAAACCCGAGTTACCATCGAGCATGATCTCGCCTTCGAACGTATAGCCCCCCTGTTATGGATGCGAGCCGGTGGTAGGGGCCCTAGGATAGACCAGATACCATCGTGTGGATGGGGCGTTTCTGAAACCTACGCGATTTTGGCAGACCTTGATCAAGCTGCCGAGTTTTACAATGGAATAGCCAATAGCACTATCGCCGTCACTTACATCGTGACTAACGACGACGGTCTATTTCAATCCGTTGCTCAAAAACTTCCGCCTGGTATCGAGCCAATACGGCTTTACGAAGCCTACCTTTCCAACTTTCGCCTCTCTGCTGGTCGCTGATATGAAGTTCACACTTAAAGATTACCAGGACGACGCCGTCCGCGACGTTCTTCAGAATCTTCGCAAAGCGACGCGACGCTGGCACGAAGACGGCGAACGCAGCGCATTTTCTCTGACCGCCACAACAGGCGCTGGAAAAACCGTCATGGCGGCAGCCGTCTTTGAGTCATTGTTTTATGGCGATGACGCAAGTGGCGCGGCGCCTGATAGCGGGGCTGTAGTGATATGGCTAAGCGACGACCCATCCCTAAATGAGCAGTCCAGATTTCGTCTGCGCGAGGCGTCTGACCGTATACCGATCTCCAGTTTAGTAACGATCCAGAACACCTTTAATCGGGACAAGCTGGAAGGTGGAAAAGTCTACTTTCTAAATACCCAAAAGCTTGGCCGAAGCAGCCTGTTAGTTCGCGGCGCCGACGACACCATAGACGGTTCGGGTGCCGACGGCCGCCAAGGGGTAATGCCCGATTTGCGATCGTTCACGATCTGGGACATCATCCAAAACACGATCGACGATCCAAGCCTGACGCTTTTTCTCGTTCTTGACGAAGCTCATCGCGGAATGAAGACCTCGACCCGGTCGTTAAGCGATGAACGCCCGACGATCGTCAAAAGGTTAATCAACGGCTCAGGCGGTACCGAAGGAATTCCTGTCGTTTGGGGAATATCGGCCACCGTCGAGCGGTTTAACTCAGCTATCTCGGAGATGGAAGATCGTACCACTCTTCCGAACGTAGTAGTTGACGCAGTCAAGGTTCAGAGTTCCGGCCTTCTCAAAGATACGATTATTCTAGACGTGCCAACCGGGGTTGGCCAATATGACACTGTTTTAGTTAGGCGGGGTACAGAGAAACTTAAAGATATCTCAAAAGCCTGGGACGCTTACGCAATTGAGCAGCGTTTGACTAACGGGGTTGTCCCGTTAATGGTTCTTCAGGTCCCAAACACGCCTGATCATGCCGAAATTGGCGCCGCGATTGCGACTATCTACAAGCATTGGCCGAGCTTGCCTGACGACGCAGTTGCTCACGTCTTTGGGGAGCACACCGTACAAACGTTTGGGCCATATAACGTACCTTATATTTCACCAGAGCGTGTACAGGAGTCCACCTGGGTGCGGATATTAATTGCGAAAGATGCAATTAGTACCGGTTGGGATTGCCCGCGAGCCGAGGTGATGGTCTCGTTTCGCCCGGTCAAGGACAAGACCCAGATAACTCAGCTTCTTGGCCGGATGGTGCGAACGCCACTTGCGAGACGTATACCGGGCAATGAGCGGCTTAATTCGGTCGACTGTCTTCTACCCTTTTTTGACGCCCGTTCGGTAAAGGAAGTAGCCATCGCGTTGATGTCCGGCGTCGATAGCGGCGAAGAACTATCTGAACGTCGCGTTTTGATTAACCCGAAAGAAATGCGGCCAAATAAAACCATATCATCTGACGTTTGGGACAAACTTCTTTCGTTACCTTCGCAGTCGCTTCCTCGCCGTCAAACCCGGCCTGTGAAACGGCTTATGGTACTTGCCCACGAGCTTGCGGTTGACCGTCTTCTCGATGGTGCGGGTAAATTAGCGCGAACCGAAATGCACAAGAGCCTTGATGCGGCGAGTGCACGATACAGCGTCCAGATAGCAGAGGCCCGAACAAGCGTCTTGACCGTAGAAGGCAAAAGCCTCCGAGCCGAACTCCACTCAAAGCGCATGTCATTCGACGACTTCGTTGAAGCAGCAGACAACGCGGCCATCGAGGCAGCGTACCGTCGGTCTGCCCGGGTGATCGGCTTTGATCTAGCGAAGACGTACGTAGAGTATTTGGCAACGTCGCTCGGCGACGGCGAACTTGATGAGGAAACGCTGAATGAAGCTCATACAGTCGTAGCTGCGCTGGGTATGGTTTCCGAAGTGTCCCAGTATCTCGACGCCGAGGCTGACAAGCAGGCAAACTTATGGCTCACCACATACCGCGTGCAAATCAAGGATCTTGGGGATGAACGGCAAGATGTATACCGGCTGATCCGCGAGATGAGTCCCACTCCGATGGACATCGACCTGGCTAAGCCAAGGCTGTGGATGCAGCCGACGGTCGCACGCGGTCTTGATGGAACAGAGACTCCGATACCTCGTCTCAAAAACCATTTACTATGCGATGAGGAGGGCTTGTTCCCCGAGCAGCTTAATGCGTGGGAGGAGCAGGTAGTCGCAGCGGAACTTGAGCGGGCTAGCACGGTTGCATGGTATCGTAACCCACCTCGCGCCAGCCAGGATTCGTTAGGAGTCACATATGAGGATAATGGCTCTATTAAAATAACCCGCCCGGATTTCATCTTTTTCTCTGAGCTACCTGATGGTTCTATAGCTGCAGATATCGTCGATCCACACGGTATTCACCTAAGCGACTCGGTCCCAAAACTTCGGGGGATGGCTGAATATGCGAGAGTTAACCATGCTGCCTATCGACGCGTCGATGCCATTGCCAAGGTAGGCGACAGGTATAGGGTTTTGGATCTAACCGAACCAACCGTACGGGCAGCCGTTAATTCTGCATCGTCAATCCAAGCGTTGTATGAGAGCGGCGCAGCTGCCGATTACGTCGCTTGATATACCTAAGCGACCTTGTGCGCGGCGCGCTTTGCGAGCGGAAGTTCAAGGAGGTATCATTGCTTTGAGCTCCTTGAAGTCAACCACTCCCGTTAGCGGTCGAAACGTCATCTTCCTCAGCCACGCGATGCCTGAGGACACCGAGTTTGCAGTTTGGTTGAGCATCCAGCTTGCTAACGCTGGCTATCAAGTTTGGTCCGAAGCGACCCGCTTGATTGGCGGCGAGCGATTTTGGACGGATATCGAGGAAGCCTTCGATACTGTTATTGGTAAGACAGTCGTAGTGGTCTCACCAATTACACGCCTCAAGAACGGCGTTCTAGACGAGATCGAGCGTGCTACAGCGACCGCTGAGGCACACAGCATTCCGCACGACAAGTTTCTGCTTCCAATAACGCTGGCGCCATTGAGCCGCAAAGACATGCCAATCCAGTTGGGCCGGCAGAACGCCATACCTTTTCATCCGTCATGGGCTGAGGGGCTGGGAAGGCTAATGAAAGTGTTGACCAAAGAAGCGTTTCCCAAAACAGCTCAGCCTGCGGCCGTTGGAGCTTGGGTCGCCGATTGGTTCGAAGGCCGACATCGAGTCATCGAACGCGACGAGTTGCATATGTCAAATACCTTAGGACTTGCACAATTACCCGCGGCTATGAAAATTTATAACCTATCGGTAGCACCAGGCGCGTTGAAGTCAGTCGCGAGTACGCTGCCCATATCATGTGCCGTACACGACAACTTACTTCTGTCTTTCTGCGGTTTAGACGAGATTCAGGCGCTTCTACCGGAATGTGAGATTCGTACCCGTGCTGAGGTAGAGATTAATCGCTTCCTTGACGGCCGCCCGGAAAAGGGTGCCCCGAATATACTTTCCAGGGATGCCAGCAATCATACTGCTAATATTCTCCGACAAGCCTGGGACAGGCATTGCGTAAGCAGAGGATTGGCAGCCCTCAATCTTTCGTCAGGACGAACCGGGTGGTACCTACCCGCGGGAACTATACCTGATCGGTATGTAAATTTCGAAGATCTTGATGGCCGTCGCCGTAAGAAGGTTTTGTACGGAATAAAAACCAAGCAAGCGGCAGAGGGGCGGGTGGTCGACATGCACTGGCATTTCGCACCCCGAGTTTGGTTTTCGCTTGGTCGTAGCCGCGAAGAGGTTATTGTCGAGCCACACGTAGCATTTACTACCGATGGTAAGTCCCTACTGGGAGACGCGGAACGTGCTCACAAAATACGTCGATCCTTTTGTAAATCGTGGTTCAATGAGCAATGGCGAACTTTGCACCTTGCATACTTTTCTCATCTTGCGGACGCAGACGGCTTTGTAGATCTGCCCGTTTCGCGCGACCAAGTATGTGAACTGGACGTTCGGCCCGAGCAGTTTTTGAGTCCCGTGGGTTTCGACCTGCCAGTTAAAAGGGCTCGGCCTGGCGCCCCAGTTACAGAAGTCGACGCCGTCCCCGATGAAGATCCGTACGCCGAGGATGACGGTGGCGATGATTGGGTTGAGATAGAGGGATCTGACCTTTGAAAGATTTACTCTATATACCCGAGCCGCGCTGCCTTTTCGGCTTTAACCAGTCGATGGAACATCCAAAGGACGGCTTAACAGCGTTTGGACCGGTCAGCGACCGGCGTCAGCCCAAGCAGCTACGAATAGGCGCCATCGGCACCCGCGCAGGCTTAGCGCACCTGAATACATGGGTATCTGGTATTCAGATGCCAGTTGCGGTGTCAGTGCCGGGAGATCCGAAAGAGTCAACTTTTCCGGGCTTTCAGGTGACGTTTCGCTGCGAGTGGCCAACAGAGCCAGTCGCCAGCATCGAAATCGATGCTGGCACTATTACCGATGTCCTGCGCCATGCAGATCCCCATCAGCGGATTTACAACGCTGTGAGCATATACCGGGATCGTATTGCGCAATATGTGAACGAAGAAGAATTCCCGGTCGATTTCTGGTTTGTGATCGTTCCAGAGGAATTGTTCGAACGCGGACGGCCACTGTCACAAGTCCCAATGGCCGAGCGTACTAATCAGGCTCAGCGACTGAAGCATAGCGATGCAAAATCGATGGCGGCCTCGCCTCTATTTTCTTTTTTAGATGATGTTAATGAAGCTGCTCAGAAACACCGCTATGCTCGAAATTTCCATGACCAACTGAAAGGTCGGCTGTTGGAAGTTCGTGCCGTGGTGCAGGTGGTCCGGGAAACGACGCTAAATCCCAAGGCTTTCGTTCGGCCGGACGGCCGGCCCGGTAGAAGGCTCCAAGGACCGGCAGATATCGCTTGGAATTTGAGCACTGCAGCCTTTTACAAGGCGGGGGGGCAGCCTTGGCGAATTGAAGGAATTCGCCCAGGGGTTTGCTACCTGGGCATGGTCTATAAACGTTTAGACGAGAGTTCTGGAAACCAGGCATGCTGCGGTGCCCAGATGTTTCTTTCAGACGGCGATGGTCTTGTCTTCAAGGGCGCAGTTGGCAACTGGTACTCTGATCGAACCGGCGAATACCATCTTGATAGATGCAATGCCGAATTGTTGATGAAAAAGGCTATCGGCGCCTACACCTCACAGCATGGGGGGCCGCCAAGCGAGGTATTTATCCATGGAAAGGCGCGCTTCACCGACGCCGAATGGCAAGGATTCTTAGACGGCGTTCCCGACACTACCAAACTTGTTGGAGTGAGAATACGTCGGAGTGGTCAGCACAAGCTATATCGAAGTGATCGGTTTACAGCTTTGAGAGGCCTGGCACGTAGGTTATCGCATACCCAAGGGCTGCTTTGGACGATCGGTTTTGTACCTCGCCTACAAACATATCAAGGCCGAGAGGTTCCGAGTCCGCTTTTGATTGATATTTGCAGAGGAGAAGCCGATCTCCAATTAGTTATGTCGGATGTTCTTGCTCTCACTAAGGTTAACTTCAATACTTGCATTTACGGCGACGGTATTCCGGTAACGCTACGTTTTGCCGATAGGGTAGGAGCGGTACTAACGGCAATCCCACCAGAGATAAATCCACCACCGCTGCCATTCCGACATTACATTTGATTTTTTAACTCACTTGTTTTGCGACCCTCCGCTTTAGGATGCGATAAATGTGATTTGTGAGGCTGCCTTTCTGGTATAGTATAGAACGCGAACGCACATGCCGCCAGGATAGGATAGTAAAACAATAGCAAGGATGGGCTTCGCATAGCCTTCGCCACGTTACTAGTTTTTATCTTTCGAGGGGCAATGGCTAGATCCGCTTTTATGAAGCTCCTCGACGATATATCGGAGTAGAGGTCTCGAAAACTTCTTTCTAAGATAAGATAGTATAAATCGATAGAACCTAACAATATCGTTAGCGATATTGCACCTAGCAACAGCTTACCTGCATTTTCTTGGCTTGATAGAGCAATAAGTGCCGCTAACACTGTAACACAGAAGTTTTTGGCGGTAGCGCTGTACCCTGCCATTCGCGATATGGTAGCTTGGATCATGCTCAAATGGGCGATCCGAAGGTTAACCAGGTTGTCCATAGAGGGTTTTTCATCAAGCTCGGTAGGAGCGGAATTTACTGTTGCCATTTAAAAGCCCTAAGTTTGGACGGTTTTTAGTAACGTTAAGCTTCAAAGATATGCCAGCTTCGCGGAGTTTGCCAGGTGCCGACTGTTGCCATGCGACACCTCTATCGCGTGCGTACAAATCGCTCCCGATATAGGCACGTTAATTCTTTAAGCAGGAGCATTGGCCGTTGGGCAAATTCAGTATGCCGGGGTTGGATTGATCGGTTCCATATGTTCGGAAACCTTATCCGGGTAGGGGGCTATGGTCTTTGCCGAAGAGGATCGTATCCTCGCAGCTCAGAAATGACGGGAGGGGAGACCGATGGTTACGAGCCGAGCGCGATACGCGGCGACGAACGACAACCTGCTCCAGCATGGGCTGGCGCCTACTATGCGCTGGCTGATCGCAGCGGCTTTGGACGGGGCAACGATTTCATATGGGGAGGTGAAACATCGACTGGAAGCGGAAGCCGGCTTCTCCACCGTGTTTGCGACCCGGATCGGGCTTGTGGCTGGAGAACTCATGAACCACATCCAAGCTGTCGAGCCGGATGCGCCGCTAATCAACGTCCTCGTGGTTAATCAGAAGGACCGCATGCCTAGCAAGGGAGCGGGTTCTTACATGGCGACCCGGTTCCGTAATCCAAAGCTGGCGTCCAAGAGCTACAAGCAGCGATACCCTGCGAGCTGGCGGGAACACTTTGAGAGGGCCGCGGCGGAGGTCTATGCCTATTCCCCGGCCGAATGGTTTGCGCTGTACCAGCGCGTATTCGGTGACGAGCTCGACGACGCCGTCATCGGCGCCGAGCGCGACCGACGCCACAAAGGCAAAGAGGACGACTACGGAACCGGTTCGCACAAGTATGGCGCGGGCGGAGAAGGCGACCACCATCGTGCCCTACGCCTGTGGGTGACGGCCAATCCAGCTGAGATACGCCGCGGATTCGCCGCAGCCAGGACCGAGACCGAGTTTCGGCTCGATTCGGGCGACCGTATCGATTCAGTCTACCATCTGGAGAACCGTACCGTGGTGCTTGAGATCAAGTCCCGCATCTCGAACGAGGTGGATCTACGGCGCGGCGTCTATCAGTGCATCAAGTATCGCGCCGTGAAGGAGGCGATGGATGTGCGTGAGCAAGTGCCCGTTGAGGCGTTCCTTGTGACAGAGGTAAAGCTATCGGGGGAGATCGCAGCCTTGCTCCGATTGCATGAAATTCGTCATTTCTTGGCGCCGTTGGTCAGACCGTGAGCAGTCCCGGTGTGAAATAGACCGATCTGCACGGCAAGCGGGCGGTCAGCCGACTGACCAATTTGAGCCATATCCTAGCCGGTCCGGCATACTTCTTGGTACCAAACGGTAGCCATTGCGTTGGTACCATCCGGTACCTTTCGTCGGTCGTTTGGTCGGCGATGCAGCCATACCCCAGTAGCTGGTATGATCAGGCGATCATTCGCTCGATAGCTGCGCCAATCTGTTCGGCTGCGCTGAGCACATGCTCGTCGTCGAGATGCGCGTAGCGGGAAGTCGATTGCGTGTTGCGGTGTCCGAGTAGGCGCCCGATCATTGGCAGCGTCTCCCTGTTCATTGCCGCATGGCTGGCGAACGTGTGTCGCAGATCATGAAGCCGAACTGCGAACAAGCCAGCTCTGTCGCGGATCGATGCCCAATGATTGCGGATGTGCAGCACCGGCTTGCGCAGTACCGGATTCCAAAACAGCCATGGCACGTTAGGCTGGCGGGGCAGGCCGGCAATCACTGCCCGAGCCTCGTCACCCAGCCAGACGGTGCGCGGCCCGGTCTTGCTGTCGCGCAGCTTGAGCCGGTTGCCCTTTACGTCCGACCATTGCAGGCTTGCTACCTCGCCTGAGCGACACCCCGTCAGCAGCAACAGGGCTACCGCCGACGCCGTCACCGCCTTAAGCCTGTCCTCGCCGGTCCGATCCTCTGCCAGCACTTTTCCCAACCGCGCCAATTCCGCGTGTGAGAGAAACCGCTCGCATCGGTGCTTTCGATTGGGCCGGACAACCCGGCAGGGATTGGTGTTCTCTAGGCGGTAGCCCCAGCTCTCCGCCTTGGTGAGCATGTTGGCGAGGATCGTCAGACAACGGTTAGCGGCCCCTGGTCCGGTCTCGTTGTTAAGCGAGGCGAACCACTTGGTGACGTGGGCCTCGTTCAGCTCGTCAATGAAGATGCCGGGGAAGGCGTCGTCGAGATAGAGCCGTCGGTAAACTCCGTGCGTGGCGAGGGTGGAGGCTTTCCACTGAGGTGACCAGCGCCGCCAATACTCATCGAGGAAGTCATCAAAGCGTGGTGCGGAGCGGATGCGTTTGCGATCGGTCGCCGGATCGTGACCGACCTGTGCATAGGCGATCACGCGGCGCGCGACCGTCAGCGCCTGATGCTGCGTAATGATCGTAGTAGGTGCGATCGTGACGGTGCGAAGGCGACCTACCATGCGGGTCTGGACTATGTAGACCTCACGGCCCGTTGCATAGTGACGCAGGCCGAAGCCGCGCTCGTGCGCAAACCACGTCGTGCTCCGGGCCCTGGTTTGATATTGATATGGATATTGAAAGGATATCCCAACCTCGGCCAGAGCCTGATTTACGATTTTTTGTAAAACCAGCGCGGTCATGGCCGTAGCCCAATCGCTTGCGCCAGCCCACCGGATATCCGCTGCGCTGCGTCCGCAATGACGTCGTCGGCAAGGTGGGCGTACCGGGCGGTGGTCTCTGGAAGGCAGTGACCGAGCAGCTTTCCGATTGTGGCCAGCGGAACATTGTCCATGATGGCTGTGGACGCGAAGCTATGGCGGAGGTCATGGATGCGCAGGTCAGGCATCGAGCAGCGACGCCGCAATGCGGTCCACCAGCTGATCACGGCAACGGGTGCCTTGCCGGTTTTGTCAGGGAACACCAGCGGGCAATCTGCGCGGCGGGGAAGTGCCTCTAAGATCGCGAGAGCTTGGCTGTTCAGCCAGATGGTCTTAGGCCCCGTCTTGCTGTCCGGCAGCGCTAAACGGGGCGGCTGGATCCATTCCCACCGAAGGTCGCGGATCTCGCCGACCCGCGCGCCCGTGTAGAGCAGTAGCCTGATGATCGCGACCTGCGCCGGGTGGGTCGCTTCCGCGTCCCGAAGCGCCGCACCCAGTCGGCAATATTCGATCTGTGACAGGTAGCGCTCCTTTGCCTCGCGCGGGTAGCGCGGCAGGCTCCGACACGGGTTTGAGCCCCTGCGCCGGAAATGAAGCGCCTCGGCATATTTGAGCAGGCTGGCGAGCACCGGCACGGCGCGATTGTAACGGGTTTCCGCCGAACCCGCGCAATCGTCACGCCAGCGAACCACGTCGGCGGGCAACACCTCAGCCACCCGCATCGCGCCGAAGACCGGCGCGAGATCGCGCCGCCATGCGTCGCGGTTGCGCTTGGCCGTGGATGGTTTCCAGTAGCGGGCAATGTCGTCCCAGTAAGTCTCGACGTAGGCGGACAGCGTTGGCGTGGCCTTGACCGCCGTCCGCTTGGGCAAGCCGTCGAGCGCCACCTCGGCGAGCAGGCGCCGCGCTTTGCCACGGGCGAACGTCGCCTCGACATCTTCGGCACGCCCAAGCGTGACGCGGCGCTGCTTTCCGCGATGGCGTAGCCGAACTGTCCAGAAAGCGTTGCCACTCGGTCGTATCCGAAGGCCAAAACCGGCAAGCTCGGTGTCCCAGATCATATATTCCAAGGGGCGGGCAGGGTGGCTTTTTCGGGCAAAATTGCCGTCCAGGAAGGCCTGTTGAGCGGCTCTACCCGCGTTGGGGAGCAGATAGCCGTCCAAGGCTGTCAAATCTCGGTTGCAAGCTTCTGACAACGCTAACTTTTCGGGGAGCATATGGCCATCGCCACACCCCAAACTGCTAGGTGTTTCTGAAACTACTACCGTTGATTTCGTTGATCTTTTTTCCATTCTGCAAGCGTAGCTTGCGTAAGGTGTGCTCTACTGTAGTCCCGGTTCCCATTTGTCGATTTGATCTCCCCAGTCCTTCGTATCGATATGATGGCATCTCTGTTTTCCTCGGGGCAAAGGCCCGCCCTCGCGGCGGAATGATGGTCGAACTGGTTGCTTTGGCGTGGTGTCTTGGGATCGTTCTGCGATGATCGTCACCGGGGTTTCCTTGGTGTTCGAAGCTGGTCGTGGGTTGCCGCTTTTCCCTCGCCTAATCGATAGCTATACCGGTCCCGTTCAGAGCCCGATCAGCCTGACCAAAAGGCAAGTATTATGGCGAAGTCACTGGACGCTGAAATGGCCGCGATCGAGGCCGAGGAACGCAAGCTGGCAGATCGCCGAAAGGCGCATCTGAGGAAGCTGCGGGATACGGCTATTGGGACGGTCGAGAAGGTAGGGTTGCTCAAGCTCCCGCTGGATCGACTGGAGCGGTGGATGGAGGCGGTGAAGACGCTGGGCGTGGACGAGGTCGAGAAGCGGCTCACGGCGAAAGCCTGAGACGGTTCGAGACCGAGGCCCACGCTAGTGGCCGCACGGGTTTGCTACCTCGTGCGGCCATTCCCTTTTTGGACAGGGAGAGGCGCAGCCGGCTTAGTAGCATCAGGCAAAAAAAGGGACGCGCCAGCCGGTAGGCTGGGCGTCCCATGCGGTCGTTTTAGTTACACGCGGACCGATCAGACCCACGCGAGTAGGTACTCCCCTTCGATCGGTTTGAGTGCCGCCATCGTCGCCAGCGTTTCAATGCTCTCGGCCATGTCCGGATGCGAGCTGGTCGGATGTGATGATTGCCGCCACTGGCGCGAGGATGGCGCGGCCGTCTTCTACGCGGAACGTAATGGTCATGGTGACCTCCTTCGTTGAAACCGCACATCCCTCCCTCCTCTCCGGAGAGGTTTCGCGACGCCTGCGATCGAGCACCACGGTCGAGGCTGCGACGCCTATTTAGCGCACGGCCGAAGGGCCGCTGCGCGCAGGCGGGCGAGGCGTGCGGGGTAACGCTGTCGGATGTTGGAAAACCGCGTCAGCAGCGCCGGGCAGGCTCGATGCCCGCACCAGCGCTTCACCGGCCGATACGTAGCCAGGGGAGGCCCGACGGGGCCGTACCGACGCGAGCGAGCCGGTGCCGCGCGCCCGTCGAAATCAGCAACGGAAAAGGGCCACCCGATTTCCCGGATAGCCCTTATCATTTGGAGAATGAAGGAAGGGGCCGGAGCCCCTCCCGGACGTTATTTGATGAACTGCGCCCAAGCGGTCAGACCGCCTCCGAGTGCGATCGCGAACGTCATTACCGACCCCGTGATGATGACGTACCATTTGAGACCGTCGATCGACGTCTGCATGCCCTTCAGTCCGGCGTCTAAGCGCGCCTCGATCCCGGTCTGCATGGCTGTTATCTTGCCTTCGAGCGCCCCGATCTTGCCTTCGAGCGCGTCGATTTTGTGTCCCATCGGCTGCATTGCGCGACTTACGGCCATGTCGATCTGCTCCTCGACGACGACGACTGCCTTTGCAGCTGCCTCATCGTCGATATTAGCCGATTTTAGTGCTCTGAACAACGCGACTTGCATTTCGTCCTCCTTCTTCTTCAAGACGCATTCCGGATTAGGGCGGCGCGGCGAGGGTCAAGGGATCGCTCTTGCGACCGCTTTAGCGGCGGTAGGGGCAACGATTTTTCGCAGAAAAATGGTGGGACCCTGCCGTCCCTTGAGGCTCGTCGCGCCGCCCGGGATAATAGGACGACTTGAGATAGATTTTTCCCCCGCGGCAGCAGCGCCAGGGCGGGCTCGATGCCCGCACTGGCGCTTCCCCGGCCGAGGCGTAGCGAAGGGCAGGCCGAGGGGCCTGACCGATGCGAGCGAGCCGGGTGCCGCGCCAGCCTCAAACCGGACGGTCGGGCAGCTCGTTCGCGATGCTTCCAAAGCTGCGGCAGCGCAGTACCGGAGGGGGGAAGGCGACCGGCTGCGCGGCGTCAAGGTGCGGCCCGACGGGGCCGTGCCAAGGATGTCGCGCGGCCGGTCGCCTGGCGTGGGGGGAACCGTAGGGTTCCCCCCACAGCAACGCTGACAAAAAAGAGCCAGCGCCGGGATTTCGCCCGTCGCTGGCCTAGTGTTTTCCTGCCAAGGAAAGGGGAGGGGGCGGCGCGCTCTGGGCTGGGCCGCCCGGATAGGGTTAGCCGACTGCCTGCCGCTTGGTTGCGGTCGGTGCCGGTGCCTGTCCGTCGATGCGGAAGGCGTGGGTCGGGACGCGGGCGTCCTTCAAGGTCTGCAACAGGTTCGATTGCAGGCCGGAACCTTGGCAAACGACGGCTTCGACGGGGGCGAGTTTTACAAGCTGCTCGTTGCGAACGAACCCGGCGCGGTTGCCATAGCGGCCCGTCTGCGGTGTGAAGGCAACCACGGTAACGCCACGGCTTGCGGCCCATGATGCGGCGATCATGTCGCACCCCTTACGCTGCGCGGTGGTGCAAAGCGTCATGTGCGGGATACGGGTTTTAATCTGGTCGAGGCGGTCCCAAAGCTGTTTGAAGTCGTGCCACTCCTGACCGCCCGAAAAGACGACAAGCGGGCCGGTGGGGTTGCGCTTTTCGCGGTGGTCCTGCGCGCGGGCCTTGAGAAAATCGAGGGCGGCAATCTGGCTTGCGGTCCCTCCGCTGGAAACCTTCGATCCGCGCGCGGGGGACCAAGGGTGGCCGGACTGTGCCCGGTAGCAGTCGGCGGCATAGTCGCGCATGCATTCGATGGCGGCGCGCTGTTCGGTCTTGGTCTGCGCGCGGAGTTGCAATTCCTCCATTTCGACGGCGTAAATCTCGGACGGATCATAGCGGCGCGTCATCTCGCCAAGGTCGCGACAAAGCGTGTCTTCCTCGCGTTCCAGTTTCTGCGCTTCGTAGTGAAACGAATTGACGAAACCCCATGCAATCGCCTGTGCACTCGCTTCTAGGCGGGTATCGCGGAACAGGTCGAAAAGCGTTGCCATGATCGCCGCGCAATCGTGCTGCGCCTCGATCGGCTCGGGCATGTCGAGTTCGGCGCGCTCGTCGCCCATTTCGACAATCGAAAGCGCACCAACGTCGCCGAACGCTTCCTGAAAATTGGTCGTCGCGGTCTCTTCGGCCAAGCTCTCGGCAATCTCTGCCGTGCGGGGGTCGGTCGCGTCGTCGGACGCGCTGCCGGTCGCGGGCTTGGCGTTGGTGCCGTTCATGGCTTCGCCCAAGTCGGCAAAGCTGGTAAGGCGCGGGGAGGTCGTTTTCTTGGTCATGGTGCTAACCTTTGGCAGGGATTGCGGTTTAGGGTCGGGGGAGGGTTGCACCCCTCTCCCCGCCCGTCTTGGTTGCTTAGAACGCGGGGATTTCGTCGTTCAGCGGTTCGGAAAGCTGGCCGTTGTCGGTGGCGTTGCCGGTGCCGAAACCATCGTCCGTTGCCTTGCGGCGGTTCTGGCGGGTGCCGTCCAGATTTTCGCGGCGCGTGGTCGGGCGGTTCCAGACGACGCGGAAACCTTCCTCGTTATTGCCGAAAAGCATGATCTGGAGGGGTTCGCTGATGCTCGGGTCGTCCAGCTTGCCCTGATAGAAAACTTCGCCGCTGCTGTTGCTGGTCATTTCCCAAAGCGCGCCGATCTGCACCCAACGCTTCGCGACGTTCAAAACCATGATCTCGAACGCGGGGGCCTTGTCGTTCGTGCTTTCGACGGGCCGGAGGCCAAGCCGCGCGAGGTCGATGGTTGCCGTTGCGACCGAACCGAGAAGCTGACCGCCGACCGACTTGAAAGAACCAATGTTCATAGTATTCACTCCACATTGCGGGGGCCTATCCCCCTGTTTGCCGGTGCTTGGGGCCTTTCCCCTCCGGCATCTTCTTTTTACCCCCTCCACTCTGTTTGGCCAACCTGATTGATTACTTGACGCCCAATCATCGTACACGGTGAGTCCGAGCATCAAAAAGCCCCCGACTAGGGGGCGTAAATAACAAATCAAAGACGCATTGATCGCGATAGCGAGCAATTCTGTTTCTACCGTGCTGATGGGCAAGGCCCGGCCTTTGTTCTCATCGCACCCGGAGCCGTCCTCGCAGGGGCTCAAGAGGCAGGCACGGCTGGCGGGGTCAACACGAATGACGGAGGCTCCGCGACGCGCAGCGACGTGGAAACCGTAGGGCCTTTAGGCCCGGTATTCTTGTTGAGGCGTCTTCAAATCAAACAAAAGCATTGTCCGCTCCAGCGGACAATTCTCCTTTGACGCCGACCCCGTCGGACGGGTCTGCCACGCCGAGACACTGAGAGACGGCGAAGGGTGTGATGAGAACACAGGCCCACAAAGCACACATCATGCGCCTAGCGCATGATTCCACAGCCGAAGGCTGCCTGCGGTGGTCATCGTCCTAGATATGACGTCAGTGTGGATCGACACCCCCGCCCCACGCCATCCGCAAACCTGGCGCACGAGCCCTGTCAGCGTGCCCTGGGAGCCCGACAAGTGATTGTACCCGAAGGGCCGAGACCCGCTCTTCGCGGGGCTCGGGGAGGTCCGTGCCGACTATTGAACGGTCCCGCCCTCTTGGGCGGGATGTCCCAACCCTTCCTATTCTTGCTTGGACTCTTCGAGAATTTAAGCCGGCTGTTCCCCGGCCATAAGCCACATTCGAGACGGCCCCATCGACAGACAGGCTCCCCGGTTCCGTAGCGGAAAAGCTTGGCTTGAGCCGATCAATCAAGTGTTTAGAGGGACATATTTCGAAGGGCGAACGTCGCGTCGACGCTGGTCGAAAACATGAAACATGTGCCTCGCGATTTATGATCGTCCGGCAGGGTAGGGTTACAAAAATGAATCCGGAAGCGATGCTCGGCACATTGGAAGGGCATCATCGAGAGATCATGGCTGGCCTTCGCGAAATCAGGCGGCACTGCGGCGAAAAAAACCCAAACAGTAGTAAGCTGGCGGACGCCCGTGAACAGTTGACCGCAGCCAGCCTGGCGCGGTCCAGGTATGTCAGCGAGGTGATCGTTCCCACGTTACTAAAAGATGCCGACGATGGCTTGAGGACAGAGTTGTCCGAGTTACTTTTTGCGACCGCAACGATGCGAATGTTTTCGCGAGCGCATATTGCCCAGTGGACGTCGACGTCGATCGAGGCGGACTGGTCAGGTTATTGCGCCGCGGCGCGTGGTATTTGGCCAATGATGGAAGAGCAGATTGAGCGTGAGACGAGGGTGTTGGCTACACGGCTCAAGTAGCATAGCGACATCAAGCCGGGTTGGGTTCCTTCAGACCAAGGCTGTGCCGAAGGTACCGTCAGGCGCACCGGGCAGCGTTCGGCAGACAAAAAAAGGGCCAGCGTGAGCCGGCCCGGATAGTTTTTAGGAGAGGATGCCTGAAAGGCGTCGCCAAGCTGCATTTGCGAAGAACATATTGCAACCGCGAACAGGCTTGAACCGCATAATTTTTTGGTCGTTAACCGGCGAAAGCCGGCAGCCGCATTTCGCGCGATCGATCGGCTATCCGGGGGGACATTGAGCGACACGCGCATCGGCACTGTTGAGCGGGCATTCCAGCTGGCGAGGGAAGGGGCCTGTCGCTCTGTTTCGGACATTCGAGAACGCCTTACCGCCGAGGGTTATGAGGGCGTGTTTAGCCACCTGAACGGCATGAGCATCAGGCGTCAGCTGAATGCCGCGCTCGTAGCGCGTGGCGTGATGGCGCCGGTCGAGAGCGACGACGTCTGAACCACGCCGTCCTACCCGGCTCAGGCCGCGTTCTTGAGCAGTCACTGAGGATAGGTCCACGGATCCAAAAGCGTAACCTCTGTGCCCGCGAAGTCGACGACATTCCGGGTGACGATCGTCAGGTCGTGTACGAGGCCCGTCGCTGCGATCCAGGCGTCGCGTTCGCTCTTGGTGTCCGGAACGTGCAGCCGCGCGCAGCGCAGCGCGATCGTTGTGTCGACGGGGAGTATGCGGCCGGCAAAGGCGGGCATGACCTTGTCGTGTAGCCAGAGCCGCAACACGCCGGCTTGCCGCGTATCGCGCCGTTCGAGCGATGCGATGCCAAGCTCGATCTCCATGATCGTGATGACCGAAAGGTACATGTCCGCCTGATCGACGCTACCGGCCCACGCTTCGACGGCTGCGCTGATCTTACCGCTGCGCCGCTTACGCAGCTCGGATAGGGCGTTGGTATCGAGCAAGTACATCAGTCGAAGACCGCCGGACGCGGGAACGATGCTGCCCGGCTGAAGTCTACCTCGATGTCTCCGACCTCATCCATGTCGAGGGCGTCGAGGATGTTGACGGGAGGCGCTTTCAGCCGCTCGTATTCGGCAAAGGGCATGACCGCGATGATAGGTCGACCGCGCTCAGTTATGATGACTGGGCCATCAACCGCGGCGCGCTTGATGCGACCTGGTTCGCGATTGAAGTCGCGACTGGAAAAAGTTTGCATGGCGGCTTGACCTTCTTTGTCGTGACGTACAGACATTGCCGCAGGCAGCGGAATTGTCAATGTTCGTCACGCGACCGGGTATTGCTCGATTGCATGACAATCCCGCCAAATCCGAGGCCTCACCCGAAGGAGGATATGATGAAAGTACAGGATATGATGCGGGGGTACGACTATGACCTCCCGCTATACGACGTGCTGAACAACAGCGGCACCAACGAGAACGGCGACCCCGAAATATCGACCGATCGCCGGGTGCTGGCAGGCGCCACGATCGGGATCGGGCTCGACGTCGCCTATTTCGCGATCACGGAGATGCAGGAAGCGTTCACCGCACTGGCGAGCGAAACGAGCAACGGCATGGTCCGTGGCAAGGGGCACAAGGATCTCGAAGAGATCCTGTGCGACAAGAGCCCGTTCCAGATGCGGCTTTGGTATCTGCTGTACGACACACCTATCGAGCAGGCGATTACAGAACTCGCCTGGTTGCAGAGCCTGACGTACCGTCGTGGTCGGATGTGCATGGTGATGCGCGACGAGAAGCTCGCGGTGATTTACGCCACGAACGCCCAGTTGTGCGAGAGCCTGACGGCCGCGCAGATCATGGCCAACGTGACGACTGAGGGCTGACAATAGTCGCCCGGTCAGGCGACCAGGGCGAGAAGACTCTCCGGGTGATGTGGCCGGCACCGGGAGACACGAAAAGGCTGAATGGGATTGTCAGTGCGGACCACAAACTGGTCGACGCCAGTGCTCTCACGAAACTGAATAGTAACGGCGTAGGCGTTCTCGAGTGAACTCAGTGAACTGCGTCGGGCTGAAGGTGCAATGACGGTCATGGTGATGTCCCTTCGGGATGAAGTCCTTCGGGTGAAGTGCCGTATGGCGGGTGGAACGGCCGAAAGGCCCGTTCATGGAAAATTGACGACGATCCGTATATCGAGGGTGGTGGACCGGATTCGACGCAGATGCGTTATGCCAGTCTATCCACCGTTTTGACGGAGGATCCTTCGATCGACGGGGTCGAAACCGCTGCTATCGGTTCCGACTCCGTTTTCGTCTGCGGCAGCCATCAGCGTTAGCAAAGCCAGTTTTCCACACTAAGGCCTCGGACTTTCGCGAACTCGCCTACGTTGGCAGTGACCAGAGTGGCCCCCAGCGCGTAGGCGTGCGCCGCGATCAGGAGGTCATTCGGACCGATCGGTCTGCCAGCGGCCTCGAGCTCGGCACGGATGCCGCCATATTCGACATCAGCTGGGACATCCAGCGGAAGGATATCGAGGCCGCCCAGGATAGCTTCGACCTGCTGAAGAAGGCGAGGGGAGCCTTTACGGGCGCAACCGTAGCGGAGCTCGGCCGCGGTGATGATGCTGACGCACAAATTGTCGCTTCCGATCTTGACGATCTTGTCGAACACTGCGCCTTGCGGATTTCGAACGAGATCGGAGACGATGTTGGTGTCGAGCATGTAGCGCGAGCCGGTCACAGGTCGACTGCCTTGAGCGGAAGCAGCGAGGCATTGAGATCGTATGGCAATTGATCGTCGGAGGGGAGGGGGGCTAGCCCTCTCAGGATGTCGAGCAGTCGAGCCTTGGGTTCGGGTTCGATAATGAGCTTGTCACCTTCCTTGTGGATGAGCACTCGGCTTCCCGAAAACTCAAATTCGACTGGTATACGAACTGCCTGACTGCGATTGTTACGGAACAGCCTGGCTTCGCGCACGTCGAAGTTCGAAGATGATTGTGACACGACACGCTCCTTGCATATGCCATGTATATACCATGCGAGCTGGCGTTTATCAATTGCGATGAAACGAGCATCGCGGATGCTACCGTATCGTCTATTACGATTTGAGCGCAGCCCAAACCAGCCCCGCCGATACTGTCGTGCACGACAGTAGCTACCGTCCATCTCGGGAAAACTCAGAACGAAAACTTCGCGCATCGTGAGGATGCTCAAAGGCTCGTCCTGCAGCACTTTGTTCCTATATCGACCTAGGCAAGATCGGTGCCCAATATGCCACTAAGTCACTGATTTAACATAAATACTATTATCGATCCGGACAGTTCGAACTGGGTGTAAGCGCAACGTAGAAATGGCATGATCCCGCTACATAGAGATGGCACAACGAGTGCCGTTCTATAATCAGCTCGGCGCCTTGGAACCGAAATCCTCCCGCTTTCCCATATACGACAGGCCGTTTTGAGAAAACTCAATCGGGAACAGTTTCGAGAAAGTAGCCCCTTGGACTGATCAAAAGAACGGTGCTAGCCGGCTTTCCTCGCTGCACCTCGCTCTTTGAGAAGGTGTGTACCAGACCAAAGCGATAGTCCCCGATCTCAAGGGGTTGGAACCGATTTACGCTATGGACGTTCTACGGACGCGTAGCCCTCTGGCATTCGCCGGAGGTACCTTTGAAGCAACGTGAAGACTGGCATCTAACTGACAAGCTTGCATATGAGCATGGTCGAGGCGATCCATTTGCGGCTGCAGTCCGCGCTACCAGAATGCCGATGGTCGTTACCGATCCGTCGCTACCAGACAATCCTATCGTGTTCTGCAATGTCGCGTTTCAGGCGCTAACGGGCTACGAGCGAGAAGAAATCATCGGCCGCAATTGCCGGTTCTTGCAAGGGCCGGACACCGACGCGAAGACGATCGATCGAGTACGGGCAGCGATCAAGGATGGTCATGACGTTGACGTCGACCTGCTGAATTACCGCAAAGACGGAACGACGTTCTGGAATGCCCTTTATATGTCGCCGGTGCGCGACAAGGATGGCGTCCTGCGGTTCTTTTTTGCCTCGCAGATGGACGTGACAGATCGCGTCGAAGCTCAGAACGTTATCAGCCAGCAAAAAGAGTTGGTCGAGCGTGAGGTGGAACGCCGAACAGCCGATCTACGCGCCGCCCTCGATGCGAAGACTATCCTTCTTCACGAAGTCGATCACCGGGTTAAGAACAATCTGACGATGATCGGTTCGCTGCTTCGGTTACAGGTCCGGTCGATCGACGATCCAGTCATGACCGCAAGACTGGATTCGATGCTGGAGCGTGTCGATGCGCTCGCCGTCGTCCATCGTCAGCTATATCAGTCGTCCGACATTTCTTCATTCGACATCGGTACTTTCGCTGAGAATCTGACTCTTGATGTCGTCGGAGCAAGCGGACGAACCGACATCGCGATCAGCATCGATGCGCAGCCGTTGTTCATAGATGCCGCCAACGCATCAGCACTCGGACTCATTCTCAACGAGATCCTGACCAACTCGATCAAGCACGCCTATGCAGATGGGCGGCCGGGAAGCCTGTCGTTGCTGGTCACGAATGTCGATGATCGCGGCGTCATTCGGCTCTGTGATGATGGCCCGGGCGTACCATCGACCCAGCGGACGAAGAGCATCGGAACGTCGCTCATAACCCGGCTTGCACGACAGGCAAAGGCGGAAGCGGTCTGGACCAGCAATTCGCCCGGTACATGCGTGACTATCACCTTCCCAAAACGCGAGGCAGCAAAATGACCAACGCGATGGGCGTGCTGATTGTCGAAGACGAAATGCTACTCGCGATGGACATCGAAGCCATGGTCGAAGACAGCGGCCACCACGTTCTTGGTGAGGCGGCAAGTCTAAGGGACGTGGAGGCATTGCCCGACGGCATCAGTCCGCAGCTGGCTTTCGTCGATCTCCATCTCGCTGACGATTCTAATGGGCTTGAGGTAAGTCGTTTCATTCAGGGGCGCTGGCCTGACGCTTTAATCGTATTCATAACGGCAAATGTAGCACGAATACCGGCGGACTTCGCTGGCGCTCACGGCGTCATTGCAAAGCCCTTCTCCCAAGCCGGCATCGTCAATGCGATCAACTATCTCGCCAATGGCGTTTTTGATCCGCCGCCAACCACCCCACAACCGGCTAGCTTCACGCCGTCCCCTCTTCTCCAACGCCGCTGGGCCTCGGCGTAGCCGTCCGGAACTGCATCGATCTCGAGAACGCTCTTGCCTTAGATCGCAACGGCCTGCAAATATCCTGGATCAAAGCTAGCTGCTTTGGCCAATAGCGACGCATCCAAAAGCGTAAGCATACGATTTTGCAGTGTCATCAAGCCTTCGTCGCGTAGTCTTTTGAGCACTCGGTTCACGTGAACCGCAGTTAGGCCAAGGGCGTCGCCAAGATGCTCCTGCGTCAGTGGCAGATCAAATTCAATTTGCTGGAGTAAGCCCAAATTAGACATACGAGCGTGAAGTTCGCAAATTAAGTGGGCGACCCGAGCGTACGCGTCACGGCGCCCGAGATTGATCAGCCAAGCGCGCAGCACGGCTTCGTCGACCAAGGTAGCTCGCCAAAATGCCTGAACCAATTTCGGCCGTTCCAGTGTCGCTGCGATTAGGGCATCCCGACCGATTACCGCGACAGTAACCGGAGTAAGCGCGATTACATTGTAATCCATCTTCTTGAGGACGGTAACTTCGCCATTGCAAAGATCTCCCGGCATCAAAAACGCTGTGAATTGCCGGGATCCATCGGGTAAGGTCTTGTATCGTGCGGCCCAGCCGTTTAGCATGATATACACGTTCTCAGGGTTTCCGGCCTCACGAACTATATCCCTACCACGATCCACGGCCTGTTGGTGTTCACAAAACGACGTCAACTTTGCCCGATCATCGTTGGATAGCGTGGCAACTATCTCAAGTTTGCTTATGAGGGGATTCATATTACCCGAGTTTTTTGAGTGGATTATACGCAGTTACTGGATCGTATATCGATATTTACGTCTTCTGCTCATAACCGGGATCAGTGAGAGGATTGCCAAACGATGGCCTTGCGAAGAACCCGCGATAACTGCTCGATTGAATAGGGTTTATGCAACAGTTCGAAGCCATGGTGCCCACTCTGCGCCAGTACGTGACTGTAGCCGCTGGTCAGAATGACGGGTAGGTTTGGATAGATGCGCCGTACCTCTTCGGCGAGTTCGACGCCGCTCATGCCCGGCATCACGACGTCAGAGAACACGGCGTTGAACCGGTCGGCGTTTTCCTTAAGCGTTGTAAGTGCTGCTTTGGCGTCGATAGCTAGTTCACTTTCGTAACCCAGTTCGCGCAAGGCAGCCGTCGCAAAATTACCGACGTCCCGATTGTCCTCGACTACCAGCACGCGCGCGCCGTTCCCGTTGACACGGTCAGGCTCTCCTCTTTCCACGGCGTTCGTCCTATTGTCCGGAAATGCTCGCGGAAGGTAAAGGGTGAACACCGTGCCGGTACCCGGTGTGCTATCCACACGGATGTCGCCGCCCGACTGTTTGGCGAACCCGATTACCTGACTTAGCCCTAGGCCAGTGCCCTGCCCGACACCCTTGGTGGTGAAGAACGGTTCGAAGATGGTATCCACCTGGCTAGGCGCGATGCCACCGCCGGTGTCGGCGATCGTCACTACGATAAAGTCGCCTGGGACGGCAGCGTCGCCCCTTATCGACGGGATGCCTGACACGGGCCCCATTGCGATTGTGAGCCGGCCCTCGCCATGCATCGCATCGCGGGCGTTAATGCCCATGTTGACGATCGCGGTATCGAACTGGCTTTTGTCGGCAACAATCCAGAAAGACTCGCGCGGCATTTGCAAGTCGAGCACGATGCGCGAACCGGTCATTGTCCGGAGCATGGTTGCGACCTCATTCAGCGATTCCGCAACATCGAATAAATCGGGACTGAGCGCCTGCCGGCGTGCAAAGGCAAGAAGCTGACTGGTCAGCTTGGCGGCGCGGTCAGCCGTGTCGCCGATCGCGTCGATGTAGCGGACGCGTTTTTCTTCACTAAGATTGTCACGGCGGAGGAGATCGACAGAGCCGCGGATCACAGTCAGCAGGTTGTTGAAGTCGTGTGCGACACCGCCTGTAAGCTGGCCAATTGCTTCCAACTTCTGGCTTTGGCGAAGCGCGTCTTGCGCGGTCTCAAGCGCGATCGACCGTTCTCGATCGACAGTGACGTCTCGTCCGGTTGCGTAGGTTATGTCCTCAGCAGGGGCTGCGGTCCATGAGATCCACCGCGTCGAACCGTCCTTGTGCCGGTAGCGGTTGACGATGACCGGCAACCCGCCGGCCGCTGCTAGCTCATAGGCACCTACGGTCCCAACGTGATCTTCAGGGACCACAAACTCGGTAACGTGACGCCCGACCAGATCGTCGGACGCGTAGCCTAACACCCTGCCCCAGGCCGGGTTCACGCGCCGAAATACGCCGTCAAAATCTATGACGAGCATAAGATCCGGCGAGGTTTCCCACATACGGTCACGCTCGGCGGTTCGAGCAGCAAGTTCCGCTTCCCGCTCCTTGTCGTCGGTAATATCGCGCGCGCTGCAATACACCTTGCCATTGTCAGGCACCGCCACCCACGACAGCCATCGCCATCCGCCGTCTTTCTTCCGGTAGCGGTTGTCGAACCGCAACGCGGGCGAGCCTCGTTCCGTCGCATCCGCCCACGCAACCTGCGTCTTTGCGAGATCATCGGGGTGGATAAGGTCGAGGAAAGGCGTGCTTCGGATCTCCATCTCCGACCAGCCGAGGGTGGTCTCCCAGGCAGGGTTCGACTGCTCAAAATATCCGTCAGCGTTGATAACGCCCATGAGGTCAGGACTGACCAACCACGTCCGGCTGCGTGCCATCGCGCGCTCAGCGATTTTACTCTCCAACTCGCGCTGGGCGTCTTCGCCATCCTGGATAACGCGACGTAATTCCAACTGTGCCATAACCTGGCGGGCAAGCTGGCGAAGCGCACGCTGTTGGATCTCGGTCAGTGCCCGCGGCTCATAGTCCAGCACGCACAACGTACCAATCGGTAGGCCGTCAGACGTTTTCAGGAGCGCGCCAGCATAGAAACGCAATCCCCCATGCACTGTTACTAACGGATTACAGGCAAAGCGCTCATCCCGGGTAGCGTCGGGGACCAGCAGAAAGTCTTCTTCAAGGATCGCAGTTCCGCAGAATGACGTCTCCAATGGCGTGGAATCGACGCCTAATCCAACTTCGGCCTTGAACCATTGCCGGTCGCTCGCGATCAGGTTGATGATCGCGATCGGCGTGCTGCAAATTTCGGCCGCAAGCGCGGCCAGATCATCGAACCCGCCCTCGCGCGGCGTATCCATGACATTGTACCTGGTCAGGGCTGCCAATCGTAGCTCTTCTCTAGCCACCGGAGAATGGTCGTTCTTCATGCGTGACGATACGTAGCGACGAAAATGCGTATGAACCAGAGCCAGTTACCGCCCAAAACTGGCAAGGAATCATCGCCACGCGGTAGAAATCCCCCTCCCGTTTCCACGTTCGAGCCGGATGTTGAGAACCCATCGAATTTCCCGAGTCACCATCGATTCCCAGAACACCGATACCTTCACGTCCGCCGTTCGTTGATCGGCAACGCCGCTGCGGTCTTACGGGCCGCTACGATCCCTTTTTCGAACGCCGTTTTAAGCGCGCGCTATAGCTTCGACCCAGGTACCGATCTGTGATTGCTCCAGGTCTGTTGTGTTGAAGATCACAATCGTTTCGCTCCGGTCGAGCCGATGCGCGATGTGGGCGCGATACCCTTGGACCTTGCCTGTCTCCCAAGCCCAAAGTGTGCCGTCGATCGGATGTACGCGACCCCCAAGGGTATATTCCTGTTCCGGCCATCGGATCGTCGTGAGTTCACGCCGTGAGGCTGCGCTCAATAACGGGCCATGGAAGATGCCATGTGCCGCACGCACTGCGTCACGCACGGTTCCAGCCACATTGCCGCTTGCGGCAATGAACGGCGGGATCGGGGCCATCTTACGCACTGGCGGCAATGCACTGCCGTAGGCAGCAGCCAGCTTCGGCATCAGCGGTTGGTCTGATTGCGCAAACCCGGTAGCCGACATGCCGAGTGGGCGAAGCGTCTGCTTCGCGACGACCTCTGGAAATGACTCTCCGGTCATCCGTTCAAGAATTGCCGCAACAATCACCCAATTTAGCGCGGCATAGTCCCACCCCTTGCCGGGCACGAACGACAAATCACCACCACCGAAGCGCGAAACCATAGCTGCCGCGCTCGCGGACGAAGTTCGCAGATCCGGCTCTTTCCCAAGCTGGAGGCTCAATAGATCAGGGATGCCGCTGGTGTTCGATAGCACATGCTTCAACAGCACCTGTTCGCCGGTATCGGGCCGGAAATCCGGGAGATACGCGGTGATCGGGGCATCGAGAGCCAATCGCTTCTGTTCGACGAAGCGAAGCACGGTAACGCTCGCCAGCCACTTCGATGCCGAGCCCCATTTGAATTGGGTATCGGGTGAAATAGCCTTACCTGCTTCAACGTCGGCCATGCCGACATACCGGGCATGTTTAATGTTGCCGCTACTCGCGTAGGCGAACGTACCATTGAAGCCGGGCGGTAGCTGGATCGCGTTAATGGCCGCGCGCTTTGGGTCTGGCGATGGTTGCGCTGCCAATGCGCGTGTTGCACCCAACGCAAGGCCACCAGCCATGAGCATACGTCTATCAATCATGTATTTCCCCCCGTCTTTTCAAGATCATATGCGAGCAAGACCGTCCCGGCCAGCCTTCCTCAAAGTGGGCCTCAAAGGAGACGGCACCACCCGTCTCGCGGCCATTCCCGGTCGGAACATCAAAATTTAAGGTTTGGCATCCGTTTCTCTCGCGAACGGCCAGTCGAAAGATCCCATAACAAGCCGCCCAGTGGCCTTAGGCTCGCGACTGTTCACCCGCAGCACCAAGTCGGTTGAAAGGACGAAATAGCTGTCCGGCGCCGACGCATAGAGCGGTTCGCTGACACCCTCCTTGAGCGAGATAGCCAAGCCCGATCCGTCCGCGGTGATCGAAAAGGAGCCGAGATCGGAGACAGTGTAGGTTCCGATCAGACGAGTGCGGATGTCGGCCGGGATTGGCACGCTCGCGCGCTCGATGCTGTGGTAGCTCGGCCAGCCGTAGGCGGCTGCCACGCGGCGGGTGATTTCCGATCCCAGCTCGGCACCCTGGGCCCCGTTCGTCATGACCGCCACCCCGTCGCCCGACCCGGTATAGGCGACCATGAAGTTCTCGTATCCCTCGTTGCTGCCGCCATGCGCGAAGGCGCGATCGGCAGGTGTTGGGTGGACTTCAAGGCCGAGGCCCCATTCCCCCTTGCCGGGCGTCAGCATTGCTGTCGCCAGCGATTGATCGAGAATGCTGTCCTTCTCGCCGCGCGCACTGTCTCGCACGGCGATAGTGAAACGCAGCAAATCACTTGGCGTACTCCACAGACCAGCGGCGGCCAGCTCCGGATAGATGTGTGGCCCGCCGGGCACTGGCTTGCCCGACCCGTCATGCGGCCATGCGGCAGTCGCCAGCGAAGCGGCGTCGAGCGGCTGGGCGAAGCTGCTGCTCGTCATGCCGGCGGGCTGAAGTACCTCGCCTAGGAGAACGTTGGCGAATGGCCTGCCCGTCACATCGCCGATGAGTTTCTGAATGACCGTGTAGCCACCGCCGGAATAGCGCCACGTCGTCCCCGGCTTCGTATCCACGACAACCGGTTTGGTGTTTGCAGGCGCACGCCCGGCAAGCACGTCGTCCACGCTCGGCACAGCGCTCCCGACAGCGTAGCCGGGGAAGCCATGCACCGTAGTTCCCGCCGTATGCGACAGTAATTCGCGCAGCGTGACGTGTTCACCGGGTGGCGTCGGCAGCTCCCATTCCTTGAGCTGCACATTGACATCGCCGTCCAGCGTCAAGCGGTGCTGCTGGACAAGGCGCAACGCAGCCAGCGCCGTGATCGGTTTGCTGATCGAGCCCGCCTGGAACAGCGTATCCGGCGTTACGGATGGCCCACCCGCTCGCGTGGTTCCGTACCCCTTCGACCATTCAATGATGCCGCCATGCAGAACGGCGACGCTGACCCCGGGCACATTCAGCCGGCGCATCTCCGCTTCGATCGTGCGGCGCGGGGCTGGCGTACCCGACAGCACAACAGCCGGCGTCAGTCCCTGCTCGACCACAGCGATCTTCGATGGTGTGGAAGCGGCCTGCTGGGCTGCCGCAGGGAGAGGCAGCACGGCCATTACGTACGCCACTCGGATCAACTTGCTCATCGCCTCACTCTCTCGTGTATTATCCATGCAATACACCTGGCATTATTGCGTAGCAAGCGCCCTTCGCGCTTTGGTGTCTTTCAAGCGGCTACCTCCGCGGATTCCAATTTCGCGATCCTTCTCGAGAAAGGCAGCAACGCGACACAGTGGCATCTATTAAGCCTACCTCCCGGAAAGCGGTCGGATTGCTTCTCTCCAAGCTTCGTCGTTCGTTGTCCGTTCGCTCCTAGCGTACGCAGGTTCCACTTTCGTGTTGTGACCCCAAGTTGGAAAAGCGGGTCCCGCCGCGTCAGCCGCAGGCGTCCATCAGACGGGTTGCGCCGCCAAAGGCGCGCAGGGCCGCTGCCATTTCGCGGCGGATGTTCGTCTTGTTGGAGACGGTGATTTCAGTCGCGAGGCGTTCGCCGGTGGAGCTGGCGTAGCCTTCGGCAAGCATGCCGCCTTCGGCATCGATCCGGATCAGGTGGCCGCGGCGCGGCGCTGGACCGACATGGCGGGCGGTGAACTCCCCGAGCTTGCCAGTCAGACCCTTTATGGCCTTGCCCCACCGGATGTGGCCGGCGCCCAGATTGTCCGCGCCGTCATAGCCTCGGTCGAGCCAGCAGCGCAGATGCGCACGCTGTTGCAGGAGCGAGTTTTGCGATCGCTCCATGTTCGCACACAGCGGCAACGCGCTTGCGAAGGCGTCGACGATGCGAAGGTAGTCGCCCTGAACCGCTATCAGGACGTCATCGATCTCGTGTTCACTGAGGATGGCGCGGAGGGCATCGCCGTGGCTAGGATCCGCGATCATTTCGTCGGCGCGGGAAGCCGCGATCGGCACTTTCGTCTCAACCGGGCAGCCATTCACGACGAAGCCGTCATGGCGGTCGATCGTGACGATCGTCATGGCCTCGGTGCCGGGTCGGGCGCGGATCTCATCAACGAGGCGCAGACTCGAGACGCGCATCAACCCTGGCGTCACCTCTTCGATCGTGGCGTCAGAGACAATCAGCAGACGCCTTGACCACCGCGTTGGGCGGGCATGATCGTTCGGCTTGGGCCAGCTGCTTGGCGCCGGTCGTGCCCTCGGCGGTAGCGGCGCTACCGGGCGTTGATTATCCCGGCGAATGGCGGCGAGGTTGCTGCGGCGCGCGGCGTCGAACAGGTCGCCCTGGTCACCGCCGCCATCGGCAAAACCACGGTCATAGGCCTCGCGCTTGGCGTCCTGCCTGCGCGAGCCATCGGCGCAAAAGCGATGCTCGCAACCGGCATCGGCCGCGGTCCAGCCGCTCGCGTAGGCAACGGCCAGATCCCAGTCATAGCCGTAGCGATCCCGGCCACGCAGGATCGCAATCTCGCTATCGACGATCGTCCCTTCCTGGGCGCGCGATTCGATGAAGGCGAAGTTCCGGGTCTGCCGTTCGGCCTCCGTCCTGGCAGCGATCGAGTCGTTCAATGGCTTCATCGCCGCGATACGTTCGCGTCCCCTTGCCATCCGGTCCTCCAGTGGCGCCGTGGGTGGCAAGTCCGGATAGGATCCCCAGATCAGGGCCAGCTCCGTTGCCTGTTCGACCGACCGGCCACGCGTCAGCCAGCAACGTATATCGGTGGAATCAAAATAGTCCGGCTCCACGGCCTCGGCGTCACGCGGTGACCGGACAAGGGGGAACGCTCCCGCCGGGACGATCCCGGCGGGCTGCGATTGCAGCATCGGCATTGGCTCAATCCTTCAGAGGATGGGCGGGATTACGCTTCGGCCAGACGTTGGCGCGCGGCCTCCGCCTGTTGTGGAAAGGCCGCTGCGAGGTGGCCGTGAAGGATACCGAAGTCAGCGGTCGGGAACGTCCCGTCGGCGTTCGGCCTTGTCGCCAGCAGCGCACCGATCACCAGCTCGACGTGGTCTAGGCGTTCGATCTTGGCGACCGAACCAGCGTAGATGACCGGGGGCGTAAATCCGGCCTCGAGCCATGACCCCAGGCCTTCCTCTACCGCCTCGGCATACGCCTGAACGGCTTCGTCTTCCTCGTCCTCGATGTGGAGGGCAAGCGTCCGATAGACACCAAAGTCATGCCGGTTCGTATGCGGGCCAAGCTTGCAGCCGGCAGGCGGCATACCGTGCCGCGCGATGATCGCCAGCTTATAAGCGAGGACCTCGAACGTGTTCACTGCCTCAAAGTCCGGCGTCTGGCCAAGTTGGGCGCAGTCCTCGTTGGCCGGTGCGCCACCAATATCGATAATGTAGGACATGGGGTATCTCCATCGATCCACCTGGATCGACTCAATCCCCATCCCCCTTCCCTCTAACGCCTGCGAAGCAGGTTGCTCAGGATCGATAAAGGAACGGGCGCACCGCGCGCTGCGCCGGTCCATCGACCGATCCGAGCGTCTTGAGGCGGTCGGTCTCAAGCGTAGCGCCGAGCGTTTCCGGCAGGTCGGCATAGCGTGCGGCGATCTCGATCGCCGTTGCTGCGCTCGGTAGCTCGTCGGGCTCCGTACCCTGCCATTCGACCATGTCATCTTCGCCTTTCAGGGACGGGTGAGGACGCAGGACCTGAACGAAAAACGTCGCCAAGGGTCGATCCCAACCGATCGCTACGGTGGTGCCGGCGTTGCCGGTGAAAGTATGACGGCTCATCAATTGATCCCCCAGTCGGTCAGGAAGCGAGCGTGATCCACGCAAGCTGCCACGGGCGCGGATGCGGCGTAAAGCGGAGTACGCCGGGGACCTGTTCAGCATCACCAGCCAGCCGCTCGACCAGCCAGTCGATATAGAGGATGGCATCGGCCATATCCCCCTCGAGCAGGTCGTCGAGCATCGCCGACTGTCGCGCGTGATCCTCGGTCAGCATCGACCAGTCGAGCGCATCAAGGAAACGCTCCCGTCGCTCGATGAAGTGCGCAATGCGCGTGGCGTCGGCTCGTGCAATCGCGAGCGCGTCCTGGATGTGCATGGGCATCACTCCTTCAGGCGGCGATCAGGACCGGGGCGACAGGCGCGACCGGGCGGACTTCGATCGACAGATCACGGCGCAGGCGATCAGCGAAGCGGTCCGGCTTCAGCAGATCGGCCATCGGTGCGTAGTGGTTGGGCGGGCTCGTGCTATCGCAGACAGCCCGGTACGCTACCTCGCGACCCTCGTGACGTGCGCCGATCCTGACGGTGACGGCAAACTCGCCGGCCGCCAGCAGGACATGGCCGGATTGATCGCGTTCGCCCTGAAGCGACACTATCTCGAATGTCCCCGGTGCCAGGCCAATGCAGACGGTGAGGGCGTTCATCGCCTCGGTCGCTTCGATATGAAAACGCTCCTTGGCGCCGGCGTCATATTCCACGCCGCGGATTGCGAGCGCCAGCAGCGTCGGGAACCGCTTCAGGTCTTCGAGGCGGCGCCTGCAGGCGTGGCGAAGTACGTCGCGGGGCGCACGATTGGTCGACACGGTTGCCATGTGACGCGCCAGCAGGACGACAGCGGGGTCGCTGTTGGGATCGACGCCGGCATTGCGGCAGTCGTCGACCGCTTTTCCCATTGCGTGCAATGTCGCGACGACGGTGGTGAGGGCGCTCGGGTCCAGCGCTTGTTGGTGGCGGAAAGGCACATCGTAAATCATCGACGCATGCTCCGAATGAGGACCGTGCGCTCTTTCGGCGCACACTCTTCACCCCCCTCTCTTCTCCCGCGACACCCGGTTTGCGCTCGTATCGTCAGCCCCTCAGGGCTGGGCGCCTGGGCACGCCTCGGGGAAAGATGTTGCCGGATTTTGGCAACATCTTTCCGGTCCCTTAGTCGGCCCTCGCCCTCCGTTACCCAGAGGGGGTAGAGCGACGGTGCTCTTGATCGTCACGGTACCAGTTCAACATCAAGTTCGGCGAAGGTGTTGACCGGGCGGGAGCTGTCGTAGCGCGCTGCATCACATAGGCCTTTGAAGTCCGGTCCTTCATACTGTGCGAAGCCCAGGTGATCGCAGCCGGTGATGCGCTGCCCGGTGACGCCGACCTTGCCCTTGGGCACCCAGTCGGCCCAATCTCCGGATGCTGAGCGTACCCCGATCTCTCCGATCGCGGCCTCGTAGAGCGCTACCTTCTTCAGGACGTAGCTATCGCTTGGGCTGATAACCTCGCCGGTGAAGGCACCGTATTGCATCGGTCGCCAGTGACGTGCCGTTTGATGGGCAAGGTTGCGCTCGATGTCGAACAGCGGGTCTTTCAACGCTGCGAACTCGGTTTCGAACCCGACGACCACCAGCGACCAGTTGACGTCCTCCTCTCAGTAGATGCTGTCGAGGCGCAGGGCTTCCGGCATTGCAGCCTGACGCTCATCCGACAGGACGAAGCCACCATGCGAGGGAGTCGTAACGAACCAGATACCCGGCAGGCGCTGGATCGCGGTATCGGGGGTGTCCCAGAGCGTATGCACGGGCGCGGTGGTCGAAGTGAAAGCGGGCATGATCGTCTCCTTGATCGATGCCCTTCCCCTCCCCCTTCTCTCCCACGCGATTTAGCGCTCTCGGCTGCTTTTGCCCCGCGCCTCGCACGAGAGGCGTTCGCCGTGACGCCATTTTGCCGGATCGATGAAGTAGCCGGCATGGACGCCGGCATGTCTGGCCTCGGCGTTTTCATAAGCGGCGAGATAACGCTGGGCGCGCTCGGGGTCGCTTTTCAGGTAGCTGGTCGCCGGCACGGCAAGCCCCGCGGCGATCATGCTCTCACCAAGGTCCTGGCCCCCGATCTCGACCGTTCCGATCGGACGACCGTAGCTTTGCTTGCCCGTCAGGCGGATCGTGCTGCTTCCTGATTTCAGGAGCTTCGACGCGTAGTCCTGCGCTGCCTTGCCGCACGGCCAGCAGCCATCCGTATTTCGACACAATTGCCGCTTCTCGAAGGCATCAGCCCCAAAAATCCGGACGTCGAACGATACGGTGTCACCGTCAATCGCGCGACCGTCGGCGCGTATCAGCGCTGTGTCTTCGGCTTGGGAGGCGGCTCCTCCGCAGGCGGCAAGGGCAAAAGCGAGGACAAGGGTCATGCGCATGCGAGTGCGTCCTGGATCAGGGCGGCGGTCGTCTCGACGATCAGCCACGGCTGCAGCGGCTCGCCCGTAGCGACGATGTCGGTGTGGATCCCGTCAAGGCGCATCCATGCGGCGACCCTGACGGCGTTGGATCTGCTGCACAGGACACGGCGCAGCGGCGAGAGGGGAGTGTCGGCAGACATGGGGCTATCCATCATGCAGGTGTCGCATACGCGGTAGGAGCCGCGAAGACGGTGCGGTGAACTTTGGTTTCTGGAACGACAGACCAGGCCAGGTCGCGGAAATGCGAGATGCGGTAGTGGCCGTGCCCCTTGTCGCTCCGGAAGGTGATCTTTTCGCCGCGTTTCACGACGATGAACTCGGTGCCGGTATGGCCGTCGCTGAACGAAACCGGGCGGGGAAGTTTGATCCGCATCCCGTTATCGATTTTGCGGGCGTGCAGCCTTAGCCGAACGAGACAACGGCGCCGCCAATCCAACGCGCTTTCTTTGCTAGTTGGCGACAGGAGACGCAGGATCCGGGCCGGGCATCCGGCCTCGCAGGGGCCCATCGATTCTTCCTGGTCCTTGTACGCAAATACGTATCCGTCTCTGGCCTTGGGGTTCCAGCGGACCAGACACACGAGTGCGATGACGTAGAGCGTATCGCCGTCTGAAATGATCTCAGCTGCTGCGTACCAGACGCGGTTTCCGACGAACGCGCTGTCGATAACGCGCATGCCGCGCGTGCCGCCACCATCCAGCGCACGACTGTAGGTGAACTGGTCGTCGAGATAGGCCTTGGGGTTCGGGTGGCCGGCCATGCCGGCGCTGGTCATCGAGAGCCAACCCATGTCGTTTACTCCGGTTCATGCGGCGAGCCGCGTTTCTGCTGCAGCCTCGGTCGAGAAGGCGCGAAGGTAGGAGAAGGCCTGTTCAGCCTTGGTCGCGGCGAGGAAGATCGCGGTCTTGTCGGCGCGCAACACCCCCAACCAGTTGGCGAGGTAGGAGGCATGGCTGTCGTGCAGCTCGGTCGGAAGGCCGAGATCGCCGCAGATCATGGCCGAGCCAAGCTCAGCGACCAATTCTTCGACGCAATATGCGTTGTCGCCGAAGCGCTTCCCGAAGGTGCGATCGAGTCGGGAGGCATGGCCCGCCCAATGGACAGTCTCGTGCGCCCGAACTGATGCGTATGCGTCGCCTGACTTGAAGCTGCCGGTGTGCGGCATCTGGATATAGTCGAAGGTTGGGTGGAAGAAGGCGCGGTCACCGCCGTGACGGACCTTGGCCGGAATACCGCCAAAGAAGGCGTCGATGCGATCCTGCCGTTCTGAGATCAGCAAAGGGGTCGGTGCCACCTCTCGCGGGTAGTAATAGTCCGGCAGGCCAACGATTTCGTCGGCGTTGAAGACGACATAGGAGCGCAGAAAGCGGATCATCTGGTCGGCGGTCGCGCCGAGGAGGTTGGGCATTCCGGCCTTGCGGAAGGTCGACGCGTAGACCGAGAACGATGGCCTCGCATCGCGGTTGATCTCGCCGCCCAGTTCGCGGGCCTGACGGGCGGTCATCCAGTAGCGGCTGCGATAGCCATAGGTGTCGGCGGTCGCCCAGAGCCACAGGGCGTTTATTCCGGTGTACGGAACGCCCTCGTGGCGCAGTGGCCTGCCGCCCTCGCCGGTAACCGACCAGGAGCGCTGCCACGGCAGGGTCCCGGCTTCGAGCCGTGCGATGATGGCGGCGGTGATGTCGGCTGCGATGTCGCGGGTTGTAGCGGTCATGACGCTGGCCTCGTTAGCGATGAGGAAAAAGCACCGCCGGCGCCACGAAGTCGCGGGCCGGCAGTGAGGCTGCTCAGAATTGAACCGTCGTGCCGCTATTCGGCCGCGACGATCTCGTTCACATCGTCATCGTTCTGGTGATCGAGTTCGATCTGGGCGCTGCCATTCGTCTCGACCCCGTCCTTCCCGACATCGTCCGGGCCGTCACCGACCAAGGGGGCAAGATCGTCCTCGCCGGTGTCGTCGCTGTCCGCCTCGATCAGGTCCGCGAGATCGCACTGCGCGCCGTCGTCTTCGCTCTCACCCGCGACGACAGTGTCGCTGAAGCGCATCGCGGTCGGCACCCATTTCAGGGCAGCTTCCTTGACGTCGGTCTCGACGATCGCCTCGCCAGCGAAGAGCTTCTGGCAGGATGCCGAGATCTCGGTCTTCTTCTCGCTGGCGTGGCGGCTCGACAGCGCTGGGCCTCCGGCCTCGTGAAGCAGTGAGATCAACGCCCCCTTGGAAACCCGGTCGAAGAAGTTCTCCGACGTCGGACGCCACCAGCTGGCGACATCGACCTCGAGGATGCTGGCCATGCGGCCGTGGAGCGGGTTCTGGCGATTGGAGCCGTAGGACTCCTTGGCCTCCAGCGACGTCGCGACAATGTAGGCCAGCCATGCGCTCTTCACCTCGTCGCCGAGCGCGCGGAATGCCTGGAACCGCATGACCTTATTGTCGGACTCGCCCCACGATTCATCTAGCCCGTCCCGTACCTCGGCGAGGTAGTCGCGCGCGCGCGATCCCGGCATGTTGGTCGACAGGATCGGATCCTGCGGCGCTTGAGCGCTGATCGTCGTGCCGTCGTTCGACGAGGTGCCGCGCCGTGCATCCACCATGGCGAACAGCATGTAGTCCAGCGCCAGGCCGGGACTGGCGATCAGTGACGCCGCCAGGACATCGCGACGCTGCATCGCGAGTTGGTCGCTCAGGACCTGGCTGAGTGCCTTGCCGCCCGGCGCCGCGTTATCGGGGTCGACCTCCTTGGGACCGCCTGCCGTCACCGGCGTCACCGCGCCTTCCTCGATGCGGAAGGTCGGCTCCGCCCGGACCCGTTCCGACCCCTCGCTCTCGCTGTCGGCAAACCCGTCGTCCGTCTCGTCGGTCTCCCCGTTATCACCTTCGACCGGCTCCGGCTCGACCACTGTCACGCGGATCGGCGTTTCGCTGTAATAGGTCTCATCCAGGACCATCGTACCGGTCTGCGACAGCGTCAGAAACGCGCCGACCCTCGACACGAGTTCAGCGGGGAGTACCGAGGGGCGACGTTGCAGCGCTTCGAGTTCCTCGCCAAGCGCATCATGCTCTGCGTCGCAAGCGGTGAACGCTTCTTCGGAAAGCTCGTCGTTCTCCATCTCCTGCTGCAGTTCGCCCATGCGCTGCTCGATCTCGTCTACGCGCTGTGCCTTGGCCGGCGACATAGGCTGGACCGGCAGGGCGATGCGGTGGAGGCTGCGGGCCGCATCCCAGGTGCTGTGGCTGGCGACAGGCCGGATCCAGGCAAGACCGCGTTCCTCGCCGATACGCTTGGCTTCCGCTTCCATCATCGCGCCCGCGAGGGTCTGTGCGATCTCGGGGTTGGTCCAGCGCTCGCCGGCGTTGCTGAACAGGTCGCGGTCAACGACGCCGCCTGCGGCCTCGTAAGCCTCGACGCCGATCAGGAGCGCGATCGGATCGTTGGCCCGCATCGTGTCGTTGGCGATGACCCGGCGGATGGCGTCCGCGTTGTAGTGGACCATCGAGCTGTAGGTCTGCCAGACGCGCAACTGACGCTCGTGACTGCCGGTCGAGGCATAGGCCTTGGCCATGTCGAGGGTCAGGTCGCCGTTGGCGAGAGCAGAGAAGATCGGCTCGGCAAGATCGGCGAGGCGTAGGCGACCGTCGATGAAACGGCGGGTAACGCCAAAGCGCTTGGCCACAGCGTCGATATCGGTACTGCCGTTCAAAAAATGCTGGAAGGCGCGGCATTCCTCGGCCGGGCTGAGCTTCATGTGATGGAAGCTGACCGCGAGCGAGGTTTCAGTCAGTTCGGCATCGTCACCCTTCAGGACACGCACCGGCACGTCATACTCGTCGGGATTGATGACGCCGCGAGCGACCAGCATGTTGAGCGCACGCCAGCGCCGGCCGCCGTCGAATACCTCGAACGTCCCGCGTGGCCGCGAGACCGGCGTAACGAGCAGGTTCTGGAGGACGCCGCGGGCTTCGAGGTCGGCTGCGAACGGCTCGATCTGCAGCGATTCATCGGGCGCGGTGCGGACGTTGCTGGCGGAGAGGCGGAGCTTCGAGAGTTTTACGGACTGGATCATGGGAAATCACCCTTCGTTTCTGAGCATCCGGAATCTTTTCCGAACACCCATCCCCTCCCCCCTTCCTCTCCTTGTCGTTTCGTATTTCCCGGTTCATCTCGATGTTATTGTTAGATTAAGTATTGCCTGTGATGCCTCGGCTACTATCTAGCGGCGATATTCAAAGCGTTCTCACCTTATCACGGGAAAATTGATGACGAATGATATCAATGCGGTCGAACTTGCAACCGAACTGACCATTGCATGGCTGGGTAACCCAAATACGCGGACCACAGCTGACGACGTTCCTGCGTTTCTACAGTCGATGCATGCGGCTGTGGCGAAGCTAAGCGGTGAACAGAGCGTAGAGGCTCCGGAAGCGTCTGCGCCAGAATACACGCCTGCGGTAACCGCGCGAAAGTCGCTTGCCAGCAAGGATCACATCATCAGCATGATTGATGGCAAGCCTTACAAGACGCTGCGGCGTCACCTCGCTACGAATGGAATGACCCCGGCCGAGTACCGCGAACGGTATAATCTCAAGGCGGATTATCCCATGGTTGCGGAAACCTACAGCGAGAGCCGTCGCGCCATGGCCAAGAAGATCGGTCTAGGTCGTAAGCCTGGCCAGACGGTTCAAAAGGCCGCTGAACCTGCCGCTGCCAAGCCACGCCGTAACACGAAGCCCGCGGTAACGAGCGACGCTGAATAAGCAGATGTGAGGATCAGCGCGTGGCATAATACCATGCGCTGAGACCTCCAGCGGTATCACGTCCATGGGGTCAACACGAACGTAAGTTGCGTGTCCGCTAGGAGCGACCGGTAACAATGGGTGAAAGCGGTCCGTTCGTTTTGGGGATGAAGGTAGGATAGCTGACGCGGAGTGACGTTGCTGGCTTTCTCGAAAAAGATCGAATTTTGGGAATGTACCCGACCTTCCCGATACCCAATCCAATTTGATTTCGGGAAAATAAAGCGATCTCAATATCCCTGCCCCCAGTCCTAGCTGACCGGCATAGGACAGCGGTACGCGGCCTTATAGCTCTGCCCCCAACAGCGGAGAAAACTGTCGAGAACGCGAATGTTCATCGGCCAACGAACTGCCTTCGGTTTGCCTTCAGGACCGATCATCTCCTTGAGTTCGAAAGGGCGAGGCAGCGCCGCGAGTTTGGCGCGCGTCGTTTCTAGATCGCGGCGATTACCGCGAAGGAACGCGACAGTGCTGTCCACGTACAGGTTCCAGCCCCATTTCGCATCCTCGGTGGCGGGGTGCCTTCCTGCCTCAAAGAGCCTGATCGCATCGGTATACTGGCCTACGTCGGCTCGCCGCTGTCCCTCATGCCTTGAAAGAAGGGTGTCCGCAGCCCCCATGCTTCCATGCGCCTTTCGCCAATCTCGGATCAAATCGGCAGCTTCGACAGTGCAACCTTTAGTTTCCAGGGTCCGCCATCCGCCGTTCATATCCTGATCGAACGCACGAAGGTCGAGCGCCAGTAAGGAAGATCGATCATACTGCCCCGCCATTCGGGCGGTATGACCGCTGTTCCCCTTGGCCCGATCGTCCCCGAAGCAATCCGGCCTTTGCCGGGGTTTGAGCGCCATGTTGGCAAGGCCGTTACGCTCGAACCGCTCTCTACTCGGCACGTCGACGATCTATGGGAGGCGGGCCAGGCAGCGGACGCGTCGTGGGCATATCTGAAGTACGGGCCGTTCCCGACCAAGGATGACATGGCCGGGCATATCTCGCGGATCAGTGGTCTTGAACAGCAGCCCTTTTTCGCTTTCATTCCGGCATCCAGCGGCAAGGCCGAAGGACGGGCGTCGTTCTGTGATATTGCGCCTAACGACGCCGCGATCGAGATTGCGAGCATCTGACTATCGCCCCGGCTGCAACGCACGCGCGCCGCCACGGAAGCCATTTTCCTGATGATGCAGCACGCCTTTGCACTTAGCTATCACCGGGTCGTGTGGCGCTGCAACGCGCTGAACGCTGCCTCCATGCGGGCTGCGCGCCGGTTCGGCTACCTATGAAAGAACGTGGCGCGGTGACGGCATCGTGAAGGGCCGCCGGCGCGACACCGCCTGGTTCTCGACCCTGGGGGGAGAGTGGCCGGCACGACGCGCCCTGTTCGAGACATGGCTGGACGACAGCAAGTTCGACGCGGAGGGCATAGCGTTCAAGCCGTTATCGCCCAGCACCTGACGGAGACCGCGCCTTCCCTAAAGGATCCAGACTGTGCGGAAACTCGCCGTTGGCTGATGCCGCGCCTGGAATGCGCGGGATGAGGGCGGGGATAGTGGCTGAGGATTATAGGGGGCACAGGGCCACCGATAGAGCGCCATCAGCCGCCGAGCCTGGCCGGGATGGGGCATTTTGGCGTTAGATCAGGCCTGCACTGCGCGGATCAGCCCTTGGACGCCGACCAGGTTTATCGCCCGCCTGAGATTATAGGCGAGTGCCGTTAAACTGAGCTCGGCCCGCACCTTGTCGAGCCCGCGCATCAGGAAGGCACCCTGGTTCATCCATTGCTTGAGCGAACCGAACGGGTGCTCGACCGTCTCGCGGCGAATATCCAGGATCCCGGGCCGGGCGGCGAGGCGTATCGCCATGCGGTCGAGCACGGCTTCGCCTTCCTACCGCGTGATGCAGCGGAAGTTTCCGCGGGCGCACTGCGCCTTGAGGCCGCAACCGCCACAGGCGCGCGGGTTTGAATATTGCACGATGATATGACCGCCCTGAAGCCAGCGGTACCGTGTATCGAGCCGTTGGTCGGCGGGGCAGTGGTAGCAATCCGTGGCTTCATCGTAGCGGAACCGCTCATTGGGAAAGCGCCCGTCGCCAACGGCCGTGCCGCGCTGCGGGCGGGCGACATAGGGCGTGATGCCGGTCCGCTCGCACGCGGCGATGTCCTCGCCCATGTAGTACCCCATGTCGGCGACCACATCGATCCGCTCGACGCCGAGGATGTCCTTTGCGGCGCCGGCTGTCTCAGCCAGAAAACCCAGATCGCTGCCCGCGTTGGTGACATGCTGTTCGGCAATCAGCTTGTGCTTGGCATCGACTGCGACCTGAGCGTTATAGCCGACGCCGACCTTGGGATGGGCTGCCATCGCCCGGGCGTCCGGGTCGGTGAGCGAAATCTGACTCTCTCCGCTGGCCTTTAGTTGCTCCAGCATCGCCTGGTTGACCTGACGCTGTTCGCGCACCTTCGCGATCTTGGCCGCCAGTGCCTCGCTCCGTCTGGTCGTACCGGCCTCCTCGCCACGGTCGGCATTATCCAACTGCCCGAGGTACGTCTCGAGCCGCTCGTCGGCAGACTTGATGTACTTGTCGAGCTTGGCCTTCGTGAAGTTACGCTCGCGGCTATTCACCGCCTTCAGCCGCGTACCGTCCACCGCTAGCAGCTCGCGCCCGAACAGGTCGAGCTTGCGGCACAGGAGTACGAAGGCGCGGAAAATCGCCTTGAAAGCGGAACGGTTGTCGCGGCGGAAGTCAGCGATCGTCTTGAAGTCGGGCCGCAGCCCGCGCAGCAGCCAGATCACCTCCAGATTGCGTACCGCTTCCGCTTCCAGGCGACGGCTCGACCGCACTCAGTTGAGATACCCGTACAGGTACAGCTTCAGCATATCGCCCGGATCATAGCCCGGTCGCCCCGTCGCCTTCGGCCGCGACCGCAGGAAACCTGCATCGCCCAGATCAAGATCGTCGACGAAGGCATCGATGAAGCGCACCGGGTTGTCCGCCGATACGTAATCCTCAACCGATGCCGGCAGCAGCAGCGGCTGGTCGCGCGCATGACCTTCGATATACGCCATGCCCGAATAATACGCCGATCTGCAGTCTAGGGGAATCGCAGATGCGACTTTTCACACGGTCTGGATCGTGGACCAGGAAAGCGTGAGTTAGGTGGTGCTAGCCGACTGTGTATACCTTTTGCACGATGCCTTCTGGCGCACGGTAGTTTTAGAGGCCCATCGCCTCATAGTAGGGGGCTGAGTAGCAACGGAACAGAAAACCTACATAAGACTTAGCCCGCCTCGACGATAAACATGCGCGCTTCCTGCGCCTCGTGGCGCTTGGTCTTGATCGGCACGCTTCCGCTACATGAACTTCGTGAAGGTCGGCTTGCCACTGAACCTCATTACCTATGCCGTGGCGATCCTAGCGATCCGGCCGTTCTTTCCCTTCTCACAAAAAAGTGATCCTCGCTTGGTCAGGGCCCATGCCGCCCCTAAGCGGTCAATATGCGCATAGTCATCATTCTGATCCGGGTCCTGGCCAGTCTGCTAGTCGCCGTCACTGGCCTCAGTCTTTTCGAGTCTAACGAATGGTGGATCAGGATCTGGGATTTCCCGCGCGTCCAGATCCTTGCCGGGCTGGCGCTGACGGGCGGGCTATTGCTTTGGCTGGATCGACGGGTAGGGCGGTGGACGGCGCTGCTGTGCGCCGTGGCGGCAGGGTGGCAGCTGTATCGCATCTTTCCATACACCCCGTTGGCCAGGACAGAGCTGGCTTTTGCCGACGATGCCTCGGTCGCAAAGGACAAGTGCTTCAGCGTGCTGTCGCTGAATGTGTTGGAATCCAATCGGGATTATCGGCGGACGGCGCAGCTGATCGATAGGCTTCACCCGGACATCTTGCTTCTCATGGAGACGGACCAGCGCTGGGCGGATGCCTTGGCTACCCAACTAGGGCGCTATCCCAACCGTCTAGAGCGCCCCATCAGTAACACCTATGGCATGATCTTCGCCACGCGCCTGCCGATGCGCGATGGCCGGATTGAAACGATCGCTCAGAAAAATACGCCGTCGATCCATGTCGAACTGACTGCGGGCGATTCTTTCCGATTAATCGCGCTGCATCCGCGGCCACCGGTTCCCGGGCAAGATACCGAGGCGCGTGATGCCGAGATCGCGATCGCCGCAGGGCGCGCCGCACGTATGAAGCTGCCCGTGCTTGCTATCGGCGACTTCAACGATGTTGCCTGGTCCCACACGTCACAATTGTTCAAACGCGTCGGTGGCTATCTCGATGCGCGAATCGGTCGGGGGACGTTCCCAACGTTCCCAGCGCGCACGCCGCTGCTCGGCTGGCCGCTTGACCACATGTTTGTCACCCCCGAATTCAAGGTTCGCAATCTTGAGGTGACAGACGATGTCGGCTCCGACCATCTGCCAATTCACTCGCGCGTTTGCCTCACCGGACGAACGGTCGCCAACGGGACGCCCGAGGCCGTATCGCGTGAAGACCGCAAGGACGTGAAGGAGGTTCTGCAGGACTATCGTGAGGAACGTCGCAACCGCTGAGCGGGCGAACGATTTTTGTGCAACATTGACTGATCTTTCGGTGTCAAAACCGACCGTGGCTGTTAGAAATCTCGTTGATCGCTGATCCTGTCCCGATTGAGAGAAGTTAGCTGGCAAGACGCCTCACTCGTGATGAGGCCCTGATTGATGGAAGGTCGATGTCGAGGCGCTTGATGCGGTAGTAGAACGTTTCCCGCTTCATACCGAGCGACTGGATCGCGGATGATACATCGCCGGAGGCCTGAGCAATCGCCTCGACGATGGCTGCCCGCTCGAAAGCATGGAGGCGCTCGTTGAGAGGCGTTTTGATCACAGCTTTTGGCCCGCTGTCTTCCAGGCCAAGAACCAGCCGCTCCACGGCCATTTCGAGCTCTCGTACGTTGCCGGACCAGGTTTGGCGCGCCATCAATGCCGCGGCGTCCCGCAGTGTTGGCACTGCACGCCGATGCGTCTCAGCGATGCGTCCGAGGAAATGTGCTATCAGAATGGAAATATCATCCGAACGCTCGTGAAGCGGTGGCAGGCGGAGCGCGATACCAGCCAGGCGATGATACAGCGCGGGCTGCACATGCTCGCGGCCACCGTCGTCGATCGCGGCGATGATCCGCGCGTCGATCGGCTGAGGTTCGCGCGCGTCGAGCGCCAAAGCGCGATGCTCGACGAATTGCGATAGCCGGTGCTGAAGCAGAGGATCGGCGCGATCGAGATTGTCGAGGAACAGCGTCCCGCGATGGGCGCGCGACACCAGGCCAGCGCCGTCGAAAAGGTCGCGACCGGCCCCTGAGGGCGGCGCGGCGCAGTCGATCGCGACGAACCGGTGGCGAGCCCGACGCCCCGCCCGGTGGATCAGGCGCGCCACCAACTGCTTCCCCGTCCCGGTCGCACCTTCCACCACCATGTCGAGGTCGAGGTCGCCTACCGCCGGGATCATCGACCGCACCTGACGGATCGCAGCGCTCTGCCCGACGAGATCCCCGGCGCCGGTCGCTTCGGCAGCAGCCCGCAGGCGACGGTTCTCGATAACCAGCGTCCGGGCGGCCACACCACGTGCGACCGCCCCCTGCAGCGTCTCGGGATCGCATGGCTTGACCAGAAAGTCCCAGGCTCCGGCCTTGAGCGCGTCGACCGCCGTTTCGACGTCACCGTGACCGGTGATGAGGATGACCGGCAGTTCCGGATCGATGCGATGCACCGCCCTGAACAGATCAATGCCCGACATGCCGGGCATCCTGATGTCGGTAAGGATGACCCCGGGAAAGTCGATGCGGACGGCAGCGAGCGCGGATTCGCCGTCGGGATGAGCGAGAACGCTGTAGCCGGCCACCGTGAGAAGCTGGACGGTGGACGCACGAAGGTCGGCGTCGTCCTCGGCCAGCAGGATCGTCCGAAGCTCACTCATGCAATCACAATCACGATCTCGAACCGCGCGCCGACTGGAGTGTCGGCATGACGGAGCGTGCCCCCAAACTCAAGCATGATATCATGGGCGATGACGAGCCCGAGCCCGAGACCTTCGGGGCGGCTGGTCACGAAGGGCGTGAACAGCCGGGACCGCACCGCGTGAGCAAGGCCCGGCCCATTGTCATCGACGGTCAGCACGACCGTCTCACTATCATATCGCAGATGCAGGTCGATGCGGGGGTCGGCTCGTTCCCGCACGGCCTCCAGCGCGTTCTGAAGGATATTTACCAACACCTGTTCCAGTCGGACGCGTCCCCCTCGGACCATCACAGCGGGATCGATCACGGGACGATCGCCGGCGACGGCGCGCAGCTGCTCGCGCAGGATCAGGAGCGCGCCATCGACGACTTCCGCGAGCGAAACGGCGCGAACCGGACCCGTCCTGCGCCGCGAGAAGCCGCGCAGCTCGGCGGTCACCGTTCCGATCCGGTCCGCGAGACGCGCGATCGCTTCAAGGTTCTCAAGAACGTCGTGCGCGTTGCCCCGTCTAAGCAGCGTCGCACTCACCGCGGCATAGTTGCGAATGGCGGCTACGGGCTGTGCCGTCTCGTGCGCCACGCTGGCGGTCACCTGCCCGAGCGTGGCGAGCCGGTTCGCCTGGCGCAAGCCTTCGCGCAACTCGATGGCGCGCGCCTCGCTCGCTGCCCGCTCCTCGATTTCACGCGTCAGCTCTGCCGTCCGCGCCGCCACCGCTTCCTCAAGGTCGGCGGTCCGGCGTCGCTGGAGAAGCCGCCGCTGGCGGAAACCCCAGGCAAGCGCGCTGATCGCGGCGACGATGATGGCGGCCACGGCGCTGGCCGTGCGCTCGGCGAAGCGCGCGTCCGCCTCCGGCCGGCGCCGGGCGGTCAGGGTCCAACCAGGTTGCGTGGTCGCCACCGTATCGGCGACCATCTCCGCCGGTCCGGGCAAATGCTGCAACGTGGTGGCGGGCAGGCTCGACTCAATCCGGACTGCCGCCAGACGCGGGGGCGACAGCGGCTTCGTTATGGCGAAGCGCCACTGCGGACGGCTGCTGACCAGCACCAGCCCGTTGGGATCACGGACATAGGTGTCGCCGCCGGCCTTCGCCCAGTCGGCTTCGACCCGGTCAAACTCCAGCTTGACCACGACAACGCCGCCTTCGGCGGCCCGTTGCGAGAGGTAGAGGCCGGGGCGACCGCTGACCGTCCCGCGCGCGAACTGACTGGCCGATCCCGTGCGGACCGCGTCCCGCACGTAGCGCCTGAAGCGATAGTCGGTGCCGACGAAGCTGTGCGCGGAGCGCCAGTTGCTGGCCGCGATCGCGGTGCCGCTGCGGCCTACCGCGTAGATCGCCGCCGCTCCCGTCTCACCGGCGAGGCGCTCCAGCTTGCGATCGAGAGCGATAATCGCTGCGGCGTCGCCGCGGACCGCCGCGACGACGTCCCGGTCGTCTCGCAGCGCAACGGGCAACAGGCGAAACCGAGCGACCTCGCTGTCGAAGAGTGCCGCCCTGAGCGTGGCGTCAGTCCCGACCCGCCGCGCAAGCGCGCCACGCGCGCGGTCCCTCGCCACGAGACCAATGATGGTCGCGGCAAGCGCCGCGAGGAGCACGGTCGCCGCCAACCATCGCCATTGCGTTACCCATGCGCGAGTCATGTCGCTTCCTTAGAAACGGTCCTGGCAAATGTGCAATATTCTGCACGCGGTGGTGAAAAGGCGTGCAGAATCTTTACTAGCATTTGTCGCCAAAGATCGAACAAGCCGTTGATATATAGCATTAAAGATAATTCATAGAAACTCTCTAGCACCGCATGCTCATAGGCGCACGATCTGCCTTCAAGCCAGTCGCCGGCAAGGCGCGCGAAGGAGAGGTGGAATGAGATATAATACGATGGCGAAGCCCTATGCTGGAGCGCCCTATGGCGCCAAGCCGTGGTACGCGCATCTCTATGTCCAGGTCGTGATCGCAATCACTGCCGGCGTGCTGCTCGGCCACTTCTATCCGAGCGTCGGGGAGGCGATGAAGCCGATCGGTGACGCCTTCATCAAACTCGTCAAGATGATCATCGCTCCGGTCATCTTCCTCACCATCGTCACCGGCATCGCCGGCATGCGCGACTTGGCCTCGGTCGGGCGCGTCGCCGGCAAGGCGTTCATCTACTTCCTGTTCTTCTCGACCCTGGCGCTCATCATCGGCCTGATCGTCGCGAATGTCGTACATCCGGGAGCAGGCCTCAACATAAATCCCGCCACGCTCGATACATCGAAGATCGCCGACTATACTGAAAAGGCGCACGAGACTACGATTACAGGCTTCCTGACCAGCATCATCCCCGACACCTTCGTCGGCGCGCTGACCGAGGGTAGCATCCTCCAGACGCTGTTCGTCGCGATACTGTTCGGCGTCGGCCTCGCCCTCATCGGCGAGCGTGGCGCTCGGCTCACGCGCGCGCTCGAGGATATCTCGCTGGCGATCTTCAAGGTGGTCGCGATCCTGATGAAGGCGGCGCCGATCGGCGCGTTCGGCGCGATGGCCTTCACGATCGGCAAGTACGGCGTCGGCTCGCTCGCCAACCTCGCCGCACTCGTCGGCACCTTCTATCTGACCAGCTTCCTGTTCGTGGTCGTGGTCCTCGGCATAGTCAGTCACCTCGCCGGCTTCTCGATCTTCAAGCTGATCGCCTATCTCAAGACTGAACTGCTGCTGGTGCTGGGCACTTCGTCTTCCGAGAGTGCCTTGCCGGCGCTGATCGAGAAAATGGAGCGGGCGGGCTGCCCCAAGTCGATCGTCGGGCTGGTCGTGCCGACCGGCTATTCGTTCAACCTCGACGGCACTAACATCTACATGACGCTGGCGGCGCTGTTCATCGCCCAAGCCTGCAATGTCGACCTGACACTCGGCCAGCAGCTCCTGCTGCTCGGTGTCGCGATGCTGTCGTCCAAGGGTGCCGCCGGCGTGACCGGAGCGGGCTTCATCACGCTCGCGGCCACACTCTCGATCGTGCCGTCGGTGCCGGTCGCCGGCATGGCGTTGATCCTCGGCGTCGACCGCTTCATGTCCGAGTGCCGCAGCCTCACCAACTTCATCGGCAACGCGGTTGCGACCATCGTCGTGGCGCGGTGGGAGGGGCGCCTCGATCGTGAGCAGCTCGCCCGCGCCCTGGCCGGCCACGCCGGTCCGCGCGTCGACGAACTGCCGGCCGAGGCCGTCGCTGCCGAGTAGATAACACGGACGGGCGGCGATGACCGCCCGTCCCCGGAGGGGAATACCACCATGAAATGTTTGTCGCGGCGCTGCATCGGCGCTGCCACCCTGGCACTCGCCTTCGGCACGGTGCATCCGACCGCTCTTCTGGCACAGACGGCGAGCCGGTCCGAACCCGTCAGTCAACTGCCCGGGCCGATCGACCGTCCCCGTCAGACGCTGGCTGCGCCGCTATCGGAAGCTTATCCGCTGGAGGGCGCCGGTGACGGCGTCACGACGAGCGGGTTCAATCAATCGCGCTGGGTTGAGGACTGGTCCCGACTCCGCGATCCCAAGAAGCGCAAAGGACCATTCGACCGGCTCAAGTTCATCCCGTTCGATAAAGCCGGCGACATCTATCTCACGCTCTCGGGAGAGTTTCGTCAACGTACCAACGTCACCACCAACCCCGACCTGCGCGAGACCGAGCACCAGCGTCAGGACTTCACCCGCATCGTGGGCGGCGCTGATCTCCACATCGGCACGCACTTCCGCGCCTATGGCGAGATCGCGCACGCCGGCCTGTCCGGTATCAACCTCGGCACCCCCTCGGGCTTCTTGCGCAACGACGCGATCGTCCAGCAGTCCTTTGTGGAACTGACGGCGCAGGTTGCCCGGGTCGATCTCGGCGTCCGCTATGGGCGACAGACGTTCGCGGATGGTCCCAACCTCTTGGTCGTACCTCGCGACAACAACACGGTGTTTCTTAGCTTTAACGGCGTGCGCGGCTGGGCGAAGGCCGCGGGCTTTCGCGTCGACGCCTTCGACTTCACGCCGACCAGGCCGGGCAACGAGGGGACGGACGACGACCTCAACAAGGACACGAGGCGTTTCTCAGGTGTCTCGGGCGGCGTCGCCGTGCCACACACACTGTTCGGACAGTCCAAGCTGTTCGTCGATCCCTTTGTCTGGCGACTGCGCAACACGGCGGCTGTCTGGGGAGGACGCAGCGCCCGTGAGGTCCGTAATTTCTACGGTATCCATACCTATGGCGATATCGGGCCGATCAACCTGGACTGGACCGTCAATCATCAGGGCGGAAGCTACAACGGCCGCGACATTTCGGCGTGGCAGCTTCTTTTCGCGCAGAGCTATCGGGTCGGCAAGGATCGCAGCGCCCCTCGCGTCGGCTTCCACGCCGACTATGCAACGGGGGGCGGTGCTTACGGCACGGGCAAGCTGCGGACCGCGCTCGCGCCCTTCGGCAACAACATCTATTACAGCTACCAGCTCTACGCGACGCCAACCAATCTGATCGCCATCGCGCCGAACGTTAGTTTCCAGCCGGTCGCTAAGGTGCGGATGGCGCTCGAATATCAGTTCTCCTGGCGCGACGACGTGCGTGACGCCGTCTACCGGGCGAACGGCACGGCTCTGCCCCGCACGCAGTTGTCCGACGCTCGCAAGATCGCCGAGACGGCACGAGCGCAGGTGGTCTGGACGATCTCCCCCTATCTCTCGATCACCGGTCGCTACGAGCATCTCGACGCCGGTCCGGCCCTTACCGACGCCGGCCTGCACAGCTCGGACTTCTTCGCAGGCTGGGTCAGCTTCCGCTTCTAAACGGCCTTAGGAGGACGTCATCACTACCCCGAACAGCGCTCATGCCGCCGCGCGTGCCATTCTGGCGGACCCGCTGACCAACAAGGGGACGGCATTCACGGAGGCCGAGCGCGACCGGCTCGGCCTCCACGGCCTGCTGCCGCCGCACGTCGCGACGCTCGAGACGCAGATCGAGCGTCGCCGCCGCGCGCTCGACGCGCTGCCCGACGATTTCCATCGCTACGCCTTCCTCCGCGAACTTCAGGACACCAACGAGGTGCTGTTCCAGGCGTTGGTACAGAGCGATCTGCCGCGCATGCTGCCGCTCGTCTATACGCCCACGGTCGGCGAGGGCTGTCGGCGCTTCAGCGAGATCTGGCGCCGCCCTCGCGGGCTGTTCCTGTCCTGGCCGTACCGGGAGCGCATCGCCGACATCCTGGCGGACCCGGCACTCGACCGGATCAAGGTGATCGTCGTCTCCGATGGCGAGCGCATCCTGGGCTTGGGCGATCAAGGCGCCGGTGGGATGGGAATCCCGATCGGCAAGCTGGCACTCTACACCGCCTGCGCCGGCTTCCACCCGGCCGAGGTGCTGCCGATCCTGCTCGACGTCGGCACCGATAATCCGGCGCTGCACAGCGATCCGCTGTACGTGGGCTGGCGCCACTCCCGTGTCCGCGGTGCGGACTATGACGATTTCGTCGAGCGTTTCATCGAGGCGGTCGTGGCCCGTTGGCCGGGCGTGCTCCTCCAGTGGGAGGACTTCGCTGGGACGAATGCTTACTGCCTGCTCGATCGTTACCGTGACCGGCTGCCGAGCTTCAACGACGACATCCAGGGCACTGCGGCGACGGCGCTGGGCGCGTTGCTGGCCGCGGTAGGCCGGACCGGGAGCCGTCTTGGCGAACAACGGATCGTCCTCGTCGGGGCCGGCGCGGCCGGGACCGGCATCGCCGAATTGGTCATTCAAGCGATGGTCGCCGACGGCGTGGCGGCACCGGACGCGCGTCAGGCGATCTGGGCGGTCGATCGGGCGGGACTGGTAATCGCCAGTCAGGCAGGGCTCACCGACGCGCAGACGGCGCTCGCCCGCGACGCGAGCGAGACGCTGGACTGGACGCGCGACGCAAGCGGGGTGATCCCGCTCGTTGAGGTCGTGCGGCGCGTCCATCCGACCGTGATGATCGGGACGACGGGACGACCGGGCACTTTCCGAGAAGACGCCGTGCGCGAGATGGCGGCGGGCACGGCACGGCCCATTATCCTGCCCTTGTCGAACCCGGCGACCCATGCCGAGGCGCATCCCTCGTCGCTGCTAGAGTGGACCGATGGACAGGCAATCGTTGGCACTGGCAGCCCGTTCGGCGTCCCCGGCGTCTCGCAGGTAAACAACGTCCACATCTTCCCCGGCATCGGGCTCGGTGTCGTCGCAAGCGGCGCGCGTTATGTGAGTGATGGGATGTTCCTGGCCGCCGCCCGTACACTTGCCGGTGAAGCGGCTCGTGCCGATGCCCTGCTTCCACCGATCACATCGTTGCGTGCGACCGCCTGCGCCGTTGCTCGAGCGGTTATTGCGTCTGCCCAGTCCGAAGGTCTCGCGGTCCGTGAACCGTCACCGGCAGAAACGCTCTGGGAAGCCACATATTAGCAGTCCTTCCCGAAAACGCAGGTTGGTCGGGACGGCTGCCGCAGCGAGACACGATGGATGGCAAAGTGGGTGCCGTTTTTTCGAAATCTGTTCTGAATCGTATTTCTCCCGAAACTGCCGGCCGGACTGGAAAGCGGGACGCTCAGACCGGTCATCATCGCCAGAAAAACGACCGGGGCTGTTGAAAAGGTCTGACGTTCCCCTGCTCGTCCCGATTGGGATGCTACTTCGAGAATCCATATGGTGCCTACGATTGGAGCAGAAATAGGCAGGTTTGAGATAGGAACGCTAGCAGCCAGCGAAGCTTGGCACCCGTAGACCGTCTTCAGCACCAAGCGGAGACGACATATGACAATCGCAATCATCACCGGCGGAAGCCGCGGCCTCGGACGCAGCGCCGCGCTGCAATGCGCAGCACGGGGTAGCGGGGTCATCCTGACCTATAACAGTCATCCTGAAGGTGCCGACCAGGTTGTGCACGAGATTGAGGCAATCGGAGGCCAAGCCGTTGCACTGAAGCTCGACGTTTCGGACACCCGTTCTTTCTCGGCGTTCAAGGACGCTGTCGCAACGGCTCTGGCTGGAACATGGGATCGGACGGAGTTCGATCACCTCGTGAACAATGCCGGCTACGGACTTTTCAAGCCAATCACCGGCGTCACCGAGACCGAGTTCGACGGACTTTTTGCAGTCCACCTCAAGGGCCCGTTCTTTCTCACGCAGACACTGTTGCCGTTAATGGCCGACGGCGGATCGATCGTGAATCTGACGAGCGCGACGATCCGCGTGGCGACCGCAGGTGTGGCCCCCTATGCCGCGTTCAAGGGCGGGCTTGAGGTTCTGACCCGCTACATGGCGAAGGAGTTCGGCGACCGCCGCATCCGCGCCAACGCGGTATCTCCTGGACCGATCCGCACTGAGCTAGGTGGCGGGCTGAACGATGAGTTCGAAGCGCTCCTTGCTGGTCAAACAGCGCTTGGTCGCGTGGGTGAGCCCGACGATGTCGGTCGCGTCGTTGCCAGCCTTTTGTCGGGCGACAGTGGCTGGATCAATGCCCAGACGATCGAAGTCGCTGGCGGCTACATCATCTAACCAAGCCATTGCAGAATGTCGTGCAGCTCGCGCTATCGGGCGGATAATGCGAGCTTCACACCAAACCCAATGAAGACCCCACCCGTCATCCTGTCGAGGATTCGAACAACCGCGGGCCGGCGCAACTGCCGGTTCAACGGGGCAGTCGCCGCGATCAGGATAGCGAACCACGCCGTGCCGAGCGTGACATGAATGCAGGCAAGCGCGAAAGAGAAGAGAGCGACATTCGTGCCGACCGGTACGAACTGCGGCAGGAAGGTCACGTAGAACACGCCGATCTTGGGATTGAGCAGGTTCGTGAGCAAGCCGCGTCGCATGGCGCCACTACGGATGAGGGGAACAACCAGGCTTGCCGCTTCGTCAGCCATTTGGCTTCTCGGTCGGAACACCAGGTTTATCCCCAGCCAAAGCAGGTAGGCCGCACCGGCCCATTTCAGGATAGTATAGGCAAGCGTCGAGGCCGTCAGGACGATCCCAAGACCCAACGCGACGGCCGCGCCCCACGCAAGGCAACCGAGACCAATACCGATCGCCGTCGCGATCGCCTGGCGCGGTCCGCCCGCTACCGCGCTCCGCAGGACCATCGCCGTATCTAGCCCTGGAGTGATCGTCAGTAGCGTGGCCGCCAGGCCGAACGCCAGCAGGGACGGAAGAACGGTCATTCGAACCTCCCTTCGGAAATCGGCGTCATAGTCATGGCCGTATAACGGGAGTTGGCCCCGATGGCGTCGCAACACCCTTCGCGGACGAACCCATCGCTCGCCATGCGACGATCGCTGCCAGAACGGCAAGAATGGCACCGCCCTTGAACGCTTCAGGCAAGCCCGCAGCAAACGTGCCGGGAACGCTCGCGAACGCGTAAATCGCCGTCATCACAGCAATCCCTAGCGCCCCGCCTATCTGCTGGTCCATTTGCAACAGGCCCGACGCCGTGCCGGCGTGTTCTTCCGGAACGCCGTCCATGATCGCAACAGTACCCGGCGCGAAGATGAGGGCGATACCCGTTGCATGGATCAACAGCGGGATGAAGACAGCCGGGAAGTAGCTGCTGGCATTGTCGAGCATCGCAAATCCGAGAAGGCTGACGGCGACGATCGCGCTTCCCGCAACCATGAGCGCGCGAGCTCCAAATCTGACGATCAGACGGGGTGCGAAATGGCTGATCGCGTAGACCGTAATCGTGAGGGGCATGTAGCCGAGGCCGGCCCCGAGCGGGGTCCAGCCCAAGACGCGCTGAAGGTACTGCACGAGCATAAAGAGCACGGCGAAATGTACGCCGACGATCAAGGCCATTACCGCCAGCCCGCCGAGCCGAGCGCGATCACGGAGCAAGCTCAAGTCGAGGAGCGGCGCTGCGTGGCGTTGCTCGATCTGGAAAAAAGCGACGAGCAGGATTGTCGCCGCAAGGAAGGACCCCAGCGTGCCGGCTGCGATCCATCCATGATCCGCAGCACTGATGAACCCGTAGACCAGTGCTACCGAACCAATTGTCGCAGTGAGCGCCCCGGACACATCGAGACGGGCGGGCTTTGGATGGGTTTCTGCCACCAGACGGCCTATCGCGATCACCACGAATATGCCGACAGGCACGTTGATGAACAACGCCCACCGCCATGAGAGGAAGTCGGTGAGGATACCGCCAAGGATCAGGCCGGCAGACGCGCCGATCGACGAGACGGCGGTGAACAGCGACAATCCCCGCGCCCGCTCCGCGTCGTCACGCGACATCACCATGACAAGAGCCAGGACGCTTGGCGCGGCAAGCGCTGCGCCGATGCCTTGCACGACACGGGCTGCGATCAGGATCATGGGCGCTTGCGCAAGACCGCCGACCAGCGACGCCGCAACGAAGATTGTGAGCCCCATCCTGAATGCGCGAACCTGACCGATAATATCCCCGAGCCGACCGCCAAGCAGTAGCAGGCCACCAAATGCCAACCCGAACGCGTTTGGTACCCAAGTCAGGGCAGCAGGGGTGAATCCAAGGTCTAACTGGATTCGCGGCAAGGCGACGACGACGATGAGAAAATCCATGGCGAGCATGAGTTGCGCTGCCAGGACGATCCACAGCGCGAACGCGCGCCGGTGCGACACGGGAGGGCTGCCCCCGAGGGTTAAGCTTGGCATGTGCATGTTCCCATGTGGCTGATTGCAGGCGAGCGCCTGGAAGAAAGCGAAGGATGCCATCGGCTTCAGCTAGCCGATGGCATCCAGATCAGAGGCGCGTACCCCCGACTTTTTGTGTCAGAGGCCGCGTGCGCCGCCTGTGACACGGATTGATTCACCACTGATCCAATGGGAGTCATCGGAGGCCAGGAACACGGCAGTCGGGGCGATATCCTCCGGCTCGCCAACGCGGCCCAGAGGTGTCTCTGCCAGCAGCCGGTCACGCAGATCTCCGACGAACGCGCCGTCCGTAGCTGGCGTGTTGGTATAACCCGGCATGATGGCGTTGACGCGAATGTTGCGCGGACCGAGTTCCCGCGCGAGGCCATAGGTCATGTTGTCGACAGCGCCTTTGGTTGCCGAGTAGACGCTGCCGCCAGCGGACGGGTGCGTGCTGAGGATCGAGCTGATGTTGACGATGCTACCGCCCGCCTCGCCAAAGTGCTTCACCGCTTCGCGCGTTGCGAGGAAGTAGCCCAGCACGTTGACGTTGAACTGCTTGTGAAACGCGTCCTCGGTCAGGTCGGCAACCATTTCAAAAACCGCAACGCCGGCATTGTTGACGAGTACGTCGATCTTGCCGTGATCGGCGACGACGCGATCGAACAGGCGCGCGACGTCAGCCGACTTCGACATGTCCGCCTGGACGGCAAACGCCGTACCGCCAGCGGTCTCAATCGAGGCAACGACAGCGTCGGCACCGCTCTTGCTCGAATTGTAATTCACGATGACAAGCGCGCCTTCGGCACCGAATGCCTTGGCAATGCTTGCACCGATGCCACTCGACGCACCTGTGACGATCGCGACTTTGTTGCTGAGTTTCATGGGACTGTCTTTCTCGATCAAAGGATCTGGTGCGAAAGGCACAAAGCCCCTCGTTCGCCTTTCCGATATGGCAGCGCGGGGTATGGAGCCCATGCCGCTTATTCTCTCATTCCTGCCTAATCTTCTCAAAGCAGGTTGTTCGCGCTTACCAGCGGGCCATGTGTGATGGATGAAAAATGTTATGGACGAGCTCCGCGGCATCGTGATGCGTGCCGGAAGCCGGTGGACGGACACCGGCATTCCTCGTGTCTCAATGGTCAGATCGGAGGGATGTGCTGACCAGGTTTACGAGCCAATGCTCCACCTCGTGCTTCAAGGCTCGAAGAGCTTGTCGATCGGAGACCAAAATCTGCGCTTCGATGAGGCGACCTACTTCGTCGTCCCCGTCCACGTTCCCGCAACCGGCGAAGTCCAATCGGAAGGGACGGACCAACCCTACCTCGCCGTCAGTCTGAAGCTCGATCCTACGATCATCGCAAATCTAATGGCGGAGATGCACAGCACCGGGACGACGCCGAACCCGAGCGGCTTTTCCGTTTCGACGGCCACGCCCGAGTTGATTGATGCCTGGTTACGCATGATGCGGCTTATCGACCGTCCTAACGAAGCACCTATCCTGGGTGCCATGATCGAGCGCGAAATCCTCTTTCGTGTGCTGATCGGACCGCAGGGGGACAAACTTCGGGAGGTCGCATGTGCCGACAGCCGGCTTGCGCAGGTCCGGCCCGCCATCGACTGGATTCGCGACAATTTTGCGGAGACGATCCACTCAGAGCCGCTGGCCGGGATGACCGGCATGAGCGTTGCCGCATTTTATCGCCACTTCAAGGCGGTGACGTCGATGGCCCCGATCCAGTATCAGAAGCGACTTCGCCTGCTGAAGGCCCGACGGCTCCTGCTGTTCGAAACGCACGATGTCGCCAAGATTGCTTACGGCGTCGGATATGAAAGCGCATCGCAGTTCAGCCGCGAATATGCGCGCATGTTCGGTATGCCGCCAGGACGGGACGCGGCCCGCTTCCGGGTCGAAGCGACGGTAGATAACGTCGAGTTGGCTGCGGCAGAATAGATATGGATCGGCACCGGGGAAAGGCATGGCCCTTACCCGGCGCCGATCACTGATATCGCTTAAAGATCGACGATAGTCGTGTCAGCAATCGTCTCGGCAAAGCCGTCGCCGAACAGACCAGCCGGCGTTTGGAAGCCTGGGCGCGCTTCACCATTCAGCACGCGACGAGCCGCTTCGGCCGCGGCAATGGTCGTGAACGTATAGCCGTTGACCGTCTCCAGGATTGAACGGGCCACCGTTCCGTCCTCGCCGGTAACTTCGACGGACGCATGGTAGCGATTGGCGTCGCGCTCGGCGGACGTCGGGCCGTCAGGCATGGCGGTAACATCGCCTTCCGGAAACGCAGTGTCTGTCAGGTAGACGAAGGTCTCAATGTTTGGGATGTCCGTGGCACGCCAGATCGTGATCAGATCCGGCAAAGTCACCGGGAACGATGACGCGGGGCCATTGCCGAAGTCGAAATCGCGAACATCCTGTGGGCTCCAGCTGACCAGCTTTCCATCCACACGGTGCAGCAGACCAGTGGTGACGTTTTCGCTCGCCGAGATGGCCGAACCGCGAGAAAAACCGCCTGCCACGTGCATGGCAATGCTGACGCTGTGAGGCTTGCTGACGCGCTTTGCGGCATGGGCCGCGAGCGATCCAAGCATTGCAACACTGCCACCGCTGCCTGGGAGAAGCATCACGCCTGCCGCAGTTGCAGCTTCATTCAGCGTCTCGGCCAACTGGTAGCTGTCCAGTTCAGCGGCGATATCGAGGTAATGAACGCCCGCCTCGATGCACGCCTTCATCAACGGCTCGGCGGTGAGCATGAATGGCCCTGCGCAATTCAACAGGACGTCGATATCCGAAAGGGCCGCCTGGACTGCGGACAGATCGTCCGCGGCAAACAGGCGGTATTCCACACCTAGCTCGCTACCCAGTATGGCGAACTTCACCTTGTCCTGCTCCCGGCCCGCAAGGACGATCTGGACGCCTGCCTTTTGCGCATTCGTGGCGGCCATTTTACCAGTGTATCCGGCTGCGCCGTAGATCATCAGTTTTGCCACGTCGGTAACTCCAATTTGCTGAGGGCAATCGCCGCAACGCCGCATTATCCGGTCGCTGCTGCCTGCACCTCAAATGGGCACGCGCGCCATCGCATGCCTATCCGATCCTCTTCGAAACCTGCCTGATCCTGCTTGATGGTAGGTCGATACGGTTGGATCGAGTACCATGGTGATATGAACACCAACCTCGAAGAGCTTCGCCGCCTGGCTGCGCGGGCCCAGAACCGGGCTACGCCAACCGGCATACCACGGGTTGCCATGGTCCAGGGCGAGATCCCCGAGCACAAGCTGGCGGCTGTTTACAGTCCAATGATCAACCTCATCCTGACCGGTTCGAAGACGATGACAGTGGGAGCACGCACCTTCCAATATGATCCCGCGACCTATTTCGTAATGTCCGTCGATCTTCCTGCGGTCGGGTCCGTGCATCCGAGCGATGCCGGTGCTCCCTACCTTGCGGTCAGCCTGACGCTCGAACCGTCGATCGTTGCGAACCTACTGGCCGATATGCCTAAACCTGCCGGGGGCGAACTCTACAGCTCCGGCTTTTCGGTGGCTCCCGTCACTGATGAACTCCTTGATGCTTGGGTCCGTATGCTGCGGCTGATGGACCGGCCTGACGACATACCCGCACTTGCCCCCGCCTATGAGCGAGAATTGCTCTACCGCGTCCTGCAAGGCCCGCATGGCTGGATGCTGCGTGATATCGCGGCACCAGGGACCGCCCTGTCGCGGATAGGCGTCACAATCCGCTGGATTCGCGACAACTTCACAGTTCCCCTTAGGGTAGAGGCACTGGCATCCATGGCGGCGCTCAGCATCTCGGCGTTCCATCGGCACTTCAAGGCGGTAACGGCGCTCAGTCCGCTCCAGTATCAGAAGCGGATCAGGTTGTTGCATGCGCGGTCCCTGCTAATTGCCGGCGAAGGGAATACGACGTCGGTTGCATTCGGCGTCGGCTATGAAAGCCCGACCCAGTTCAGCCGGGAATACTCTCGTTTCTTTGGTCTCCCGCCATCGAAGGATAGCCGGCAGATCGTTCGAGCTTTGCAGACGACTGGCTAGAAGTTGCCGATCCTGGCGAGACGGTTGAGACGGCGTTTCCACAACGGAAGGTCGATCGAGAAGCGTGGGAGTTCTCGAACGGGATCGAGAAAGGAGAATGGCCGATGCAACCGCCGGCGGTCGATCTATAGATGACCTGCGGGAGGAGCGAGCGATGGAATGGCAGGCAGAATGCAATTGTGGCCAGCTTCGTGCAACCTGCGCCGGCGAGCCGGATCGCGTCTCCGTTTGCCACTGCACGAACTGCAAGCGGCGGACAGGCAGCGCCTTTGCATGGAACGCCAGCTTTCCTGCCAAGGCGGTAACGACCGCTGGCGAACGACAGAGCTTTGCCCGTGCGACGGATTCCGGGCGAACCAACGTCTATCACTTCCGCCCGACCTGCGGCTCGATCGTCTTTTACGACGTGGAGATGCGTTCCGGCATGATCTCCGTGCCGGCTGGGGCATTCGCATCCGCCGACTTTCCTCCGCCTACTGTGCAGGTGTTCGACCAGCGGCGCGTAGCCTGGTGCACGATCGAGGCGGAGTAAGAGGCGCTTCCCAAAGGGATGGTAATTTGAGAAAACATCGCAGCGGGCACACTGGGACCAACGCTGATTCCCTCGCGGGTTTGTCTAATCGCCTGCTAACGAACGGGCAAAAGGTGCTCGTCGCGTAAAGTTCGGCGGAGCTGGGCAACCGCAGATAAAGGGGAAAAAATGACGAAGCGCCATGTTGGCTTGGCTCTAGCGAGCTTAGGCTTTTGGGCAACGATCGCGGGCGCACAAAGCGTTGGCGGACCGGTGCAGGTGATCGCCAGCGCGGAGACCGTTCCGGTGCCGGTCGACCATGCTTATGGCGGCGTGATCGCTCTCGATATCAACGCTACCGATGTGGGGCATAGGGTCTTTACCGTGCAGGAGCGAATTCCCCTTCATGGTGAGCGGACGGTAACGCTGCTCTATCCTCGCTGGGAGGCGGCTAGCCATGGTCCAAGCCTGACTGTTACCAACCTTACTGCCCTTGAAGTTCGCGCAAGCGGCCAGCGGGTTGCTTGGCGGCGTGACCCAATCGAACCGCATGCCTTCCGCATCGACGTGCCGAACGGCGCTGGCGAACTCGATGTGCGCTTTGAAATGGTGGCCGGCGCCGATCTGCTTACGCCCGATGTCGTCGCAATTTCGTGGCAACAGCTGATCTTGTACCCGGCGGGCTGGTATGCCCGCAATATACCGGTCTCCGCGACGTTGGCGCTACCTGCCGGCTTGCACCCCTTCACGTCGCTTGCCACGAGGAGCGTAGACGGCACGACGGTACGCTTCGTCACTAAATCGATGGAAACGTTAGTGGACTCGCCGGTGCTCGCGGGACGATATGCAGCCAGCATCCCATTGGCGGAGCAGCAACCCGGCGCGGTGATGCTCGACCTAGTGGGCTTGCGGCAAGGCGATCTTTCCATTCCAACCCCGCGTCTTGACGAGCTTCGCCGGCTGATCACCCAGATGCGCCTGGTTTTTGGCGAAACGCCGTACCAGCAGTACCGTGTGCTGGTGCGGCTCAGCGACGATGGCTCTGCAGGGGGCACCGAGCATCGCGCTTCAACCGAATTAGCTCTGAGATCTTCGCTGTTTCGCGAATGGGACAAGCAGCTTCTCTCCCGCGACCTCATCGCGCATGAAATGGTCCATGCCTGGAACGGGCTCTACCGGACGCCCGCCGATCTATGGGCTCCAACGCCCAACGTACCGGTCAGCGGCAGTCTATTGTGGGTTTACGAGGGGCAGACGGAGTTCTGGGGACGTGTGCTGGCAACCCGCGCCGGGCAGTTCACCTCTGCTGAGTTGCGTGATCGCGTGGCGATCGAGGCGGCAGAGATGGCCGCGCGACCTGGCCGTGCCTGGCGGCCCTTGTCGGATGACGTCAACTATCCGTCGTTCATGCTCCGCCAACCGGTGCCATGGCGCGATTGGCAGCGGCGACGCGACTATTATTCGGAAGGCGTGCTGCTGTGGCTCGATGTAGATGCCGAGCTACGCGAACGAAGCGGAGGAAGGCGCAGTATCGACGATTTCGCTCACCTCTTCTACGCTGGAGCCAGCCCAGAGGCGCCCGCACGCCTCTACGATTTTGATGCCATCTGCCGCACCCTTGATGCGGTCGCACCGAGCGACTGGCGCTACTTCTTGGGTAGTTGGCTCGAAGCGCACGAGGAATTGGACGTAACTCGCGGTCTCAAGCGTCACGGCTGGCGCCTTGTGTTCACCGACGTTCCGACGCCGGCCTTCGAGCAGAGTGAGGCCGAGGATGGCGTGGCCGATCTCTCCTATTCAGTCGGACTGACCGCTACGGATAGCGGAATGGTGCGCGCGGTGTCTTGGAGTGGCCCGGCCTTTCGCGCTGGTATGCGAACAGGCGTTCGGATCGTAGCGGTTGGTGGCGTGCCGTACACGCGCGACGTACTGCTCGCGGCAGTCCGGGCCGCACTGCACGTACCGATCGTCCTGAGTGTTGAGCAGGATGGTACTCGCTCCGATCGCATGATTGGATACCGTGGTACGCTTAGATATCCTCGTCTGGGGCGGATCACCGAACAAGCTGACACTCTTACGAAGCTGCTTGTTGCACGTTGACAACAACCAACGGCATTACGCCTGCTCTGAGCACCACCCGTTCTTTCAGTAAGGTAGAGCTTCCCAGAAACGAACGGTGAATGAGATGGCCAAAGCCTTCCCAATCGCCCTTGCTTCCAGGGCAATGAGAAAAATCGTTTTAGTCGGGTGGAGCTTGGCCACCTGGGCAGTGGCGGTAAAATGTCGATACACCGACATTTAGCAGCTTGGCGATCTTGGCAGGCTTATCTCCCGCCGCGAGCAACTTGCGTGCAGTGTCGATCTTCTCCGGCGTCATCGCCAGCTTCCGCCCTCCGCAGCTGCCCCCCTTCGCGCGAAATACGGCCAAGCCGGCGATGGTCCGCTCTTTGACCAGTTCGCGTTCCATCTCGGCTACGGAAGCGGGAATATGAAATAGAAGCCGTCCAGAAGGGGTGGCCGTGTCGAAGCCATCAGTCAGTGATCGAAAGTCGACGTTTCGAGCCGATAAACCGGCCACCATTTTGATGGGACCACGGATCGACCGGCCAAGCCGATCCAACTTCCAGATGACAAGCGTATCACCGCCCCGGGCAAATTGCAGCGTATCGGTCAGGCCCGGACGATCCGATTTCGCCCCGCTCGCCTTGTCGGTGAAAATCTTCTCGCAACCGGCTTTCGTCAGTGCATCAATCTGTAAAGACAGATCCTGATCGGCCGTCGATACACGGGCATAGCCTATCAGCATCGTCGGTCGTCCCGTTGCAGCCCGCAACCGGCTCCCTCTAGATCGAGAAGCTGGCGCTTGCGTTCAGCGCCCCGGCGGTAGCCGGATAATCCTGTTCTCAAAATTCACCCTGATCGAGAACACCGGTGCCTTCGTGTATCGCGAAGGCGTCGGTCACTTCCGTATAAGTCGTCGCGACCAAGAGGCTCCCACCTGCCCGCCTCGTCTTCGGAGAGGGCCGGAACAGGATGCTGCAGGTCGCTGCGTGCAGCAGCGGGAGGTAGTTAAAGGCGTCGCCAATCGCCACCGTGGCGTCTTTGATACCGGCCAGGCAATGCTGCTTGCCGGCCAGACCGTTCCAATAGACGCAATGGGCGATGAAGCCTCGGGCGTCGGGGACGAACCGATGGTTCAGGACGCGATCCACCTTGAAGGCGGCGATCAGGCCCGTGTTCATCGGAGCGAACGAGTCGGTCACCAGCGTGACCGGTCCATGCCGGCGTAGCGTGGCAATGAAGGCGACAGCCCCTTCATAGGGCGTCACGTCGGCGACGGCGTCACTGAGCGCGGCCAGAGTGACACCATGCGCGCGCAGCGTCGCGATCCGCGCGGCGACAAGGCCCGCGTAATCGGGATGCACCCGCGTGGTCGCGGCGAGGGCCGGTATGTCGAGCCGCACTGCGACATGCGGCCACATCTCCGGCACCAGCACGCCTTCGAGGTCGCAGAAGATTTGCAGGGGCGGCCTCATACGCGCGCCCCTAAGTCAGCAAAGCCCAGCGCGATGCCGAGCAGGATCAGCACCGTGCCGATAATCCGATTGACGACATGCTGCCGCGCCAGCACCCAAGCCCGGATCGAGGGATGCGACAGGAAGACCGCGACCGCCGCGAACCAAGCGAGATGCGAAAGCGAGATGACAGCGCCGTAGCCGAGCTTGGCGGCCAACGGCGTACCCGGCCCGATCGCTTGTGCGTAGAGGCTGACGACGAAGATCGACGTTTTCGGGTTGAGGGCATTCGTCAGCAGGCCCGTCGCCAACGGGTGCCTGCGGCTTTGCGAGGATGCTCCCTCAGCCGCGGCAGTCACCATCTTGGCCGTTGCCATCGTCCAGCCGAGCCATATCAGGTAGAGTGCGCCAGCGACCTTCAGCACCGTCAGGAACTGCGGAAACAGCCGGGCGACGACGCCAAGGCCGAAGACGGCATAGGTAATGTGCAGCCAGCAACCGAGGGCGATGCCAAGCGCGGCCATGATGCCGGCGCGGCGGCCATCGATGCAGCTCACCCGCGAAATCATCGCAAAATCGGCACCGGGGCTGACGACGGCCAGCCATATGACGGGAAGGATCAGGAATAGGTGGGACATGACTGGAATCCGGGTTCGAGGGACCGCATTTCATCACGCACACCGATCGTCTGGAAAATCGAATGTTCGTCGCCTAATCCGTGAATGATGCTCACCGATGCCCAACCCCGCCTGCCGGCTCTTGGTTCGCTCCGTGCGTTCGAGGCGGCAGCCCGTCACCGCAGCATGATGGCCGCCGCAACTGAGTTGAACGTCACGCATGGCGCGGTGTCCAAGCAGGTGCAGTCGCTTGAGGCCGAAATCGGCACGCGGCTCTTCGAGCGCCGCAATCGGGGCATCCACCTCACCCGGCAAGGGGCGTGGCTGGCAGAGCGCCTGAAGGCCGCGTTCGCCGATCTCCATCGGACGATGCGCGACTTCCGGAAGCTGGACGACGTTGCCGGCCCGCTTACCGTATCGTGCGAGCCTACCCTGTGCCTGCGGCTGCTGATCCCGGCGCTGGGCGAACTGAAGCAGGCGACTGGCCTCGATGTGCGCTTGCTGGCGGCCGGCGGGCCGGTCGATTTTGTTCGCGACCATATCGACGTAGCAATCCGGCGGAGCGATTTCCCCCTGCCGCCCGGCGTGGGTACGGCCACGCTCGCCGCCGAGCACATGGGGCCGGTGCTGCGCCCCGACCTTGCCGGGGCGAACAGCGGCGCGCTGCCGCGCCTCCGCAGCGAGACACGGCCGGATGCCTGGCAAGGCTGGGACAGTGCATCGTTTAGTGGGCCGGCGATCGGCTACCAGCATTTCTACATGGCGATCCAGGCGGCCGAAGCCGGTCAGGGCGTCGTAATGGCCTCGTTCCACATGGTTGCGGACGCGCTTGCGAGCGGGCGGCTAGCTGCGCCGTACGGCTTCCTGCCCGATGGGACGCACTACCTTGCCATCTGGCCTACCAACTCGATCGATCCGCGACGCGCAATGCTCACGGAGTGGCTGAAAAGTCGGATGATCGCGCCGTACACCTGACTGGCATAAATCGCCCGACCTTTCCTGGTTGGGCGGGCGGTCGAGACGGTCCGGGGTTTTTCGTAAGGATCAAGAAATGGGAAAGCTTCAGCTTTCTCAAAACCCGTGTTGCGGGAAGGTTATGCCGAGACGGCGAGCTGCCGGTGCAGCGTCTCATGATCCTCGACGTGCCAATTTTCGACAATCAGCCCGTCAGCGACCCGCATGATGTCGGTCGCCAAATAGTCTATGGTCTGTCCGGCTCCTTCCGCACCTCTGCGGCTCCCCGTGAACGTGCCCGTGACGCGAAGATGGCTGACGATACGATCGCCTACCAACATCTGTTGGAGAACCTTCACCCGGCCGTCAGGGAACGCCGCGAAGAAGGCCGCCCCAGCATCGGCCAGACCTGACGGGCCTTGCTGCCGACCGGCAGGCAAAGTGCGATCCGTGTAGCCGGGAGAAACGGTCGCCTCGAACAGTGCGGTGCTGCCGTTGTTCCAGAAGCCGTAATAGGTCGCGGCAAGCTCCGCGAGCATGGAAGCGGCACCGTCGTCGGGGCTGACCAGCACGTCAGGACGGGCGAAGGCCACCGCCGCAGCATCGTGTAGCCTCGAAGGATCGGCAAGCAACGAGGCGACCATATCAAGCGGCCTCCCGCTGATCCAGCCACGCCGGCACGTCCACGACCGCGATGCCCTGCGCCGCATTGAAGGTCTGCTCCTTGTCCCATGCGACGCCGGTGTCGCGGGCAAAGGCAAGGCGGTACTTCCGCATCCCGTCGTCCGGGTGTGACGCGACTTCGGACCGCAGCCGATCCATGTCCCACAACACCCGCTCCGCATCACGACCCACATGCCCTTCAACCATGTCGGCGAGCTGGGCGTAGGAGAACGTATCCCCCGCGACGTACACCACATCATCCCGGATGCGCGGATCATGCGCGAGGATCGCGGCGGTGAGCCGTCCGATATCGCCGGAGGTGGTCACGGTCAGGCGATTGTCCCAACTGCCAAGCGCATGAACCTTGGGGCGTTCGAGATCGACCAGACCGAAGACCGGCTCGAACAGGAAGCTGGTGAACATGCCTGTTGAGACGATGACCCATTCCGTGGCGGATTGCCCGCGCAGCATGTCGCGCACGTCCGCCTGCTCATCGAACACCGGCTGCCCGCTGCCATGCCCGATCACGTCGTAATCGACACCGAACTGCCAAGGCACATAGCGTTCCACGCCGGCTTGCAGGACGGCCTTGGTGATCTTGCGTTGTGTGCCGGGGCCACCGACGAACCCGGTGCAGCAGATAACCGTATCGAACAGGGCCAAGATCGCGGCAAGGCCATCGACCGCTTCCGTCGCAAGATCGCCGTGAACGATCTGGAGTCCCTTGTCCTGCAACTGGCGGATAACCTGCTCTCCGGCTGCGTCGACGGGTGGACGCAGGAGTATGCTGATCGATCCGGCGCTTGCCGGGTTCTGCTCCAGCAGGCCGTTGATGACGGCCAATCCCAATTCTCCCGCGCCGATGACAAGGGTAGTGGTGGCAGGGTTCTTCGTTTCTGGCATCAGGCGCTCCTTATGATCCTGATGACAAGATGAGATGCACGGTCGGGATGAAGAAGAAGGTACACGCGTGATACCGCTTGATGACTTGGACTTTGAAGCAGTGATTGCCCGCTCGCGAGCAGCCTGCGACGCACTCAGCGACGATGATGACGGGCTTAAGCGGGACGTGCTCGCTCATGCCGGCAACCGATGGTCGCTCGGCATCGTCCATGCCCTGGGGGTCGGCGGTACGCTACGACACGCCGAGCTGGCACGACGGCTCGCAGGGGTCACGCAGCGCATGTTGACCCGATCCCTGCGTCATTTGGAACGCGATGGGCTCATTCTCCGCCGCGACTACGGCGAGGTGCCGCCACGGGTCGATTACACGCTGACGCCCCTGGGACGGGGATTGCTTGTCGGGATGATGCCGCTTTGGACTTGGATCATCGACAACGCCTCGGAGTTCAGGGCAGCACGCACCCAGTTCGACCATGATGGACCAGTTGCTAACCATCCTGCGGAAGCCCGAAGCTTTCCCGATTAGGAAAGGCAAGGGAGACGGCGACGGCATTCCCATTGGGATGGTGAAATGAGAAAATCACCAGCGTTCTCACCTGGCAAGATAGGCGGCAAGCTCCTCCGGTGCGGCCTGAGGAAAGGATTGCCGCAGCAAGTCTAGGAACGCCGCCACCCGGGCGTTGAGCAGTCGGCGGGATGGGTAAAGCGCCCATAGCGCTATACCCGATTCCGCCACATCGCCCCAGTCCACAAGCCGCCCGCTGGCGATGTCGTGCATAACCAGCGAGAGCGGCAGGCGCGCCGCTCCGGCTCCGGATCGCGCGGCGTCACGGATCATCATCAGCGACGACAGGCGCAGCACCGGCTCGATCGCGAGCGTTACCGTTCCATCTGGCCTCTCGAGCGTCCAGGATCGTGCGGGATCGGCCCCGCGCACGACCGCTGGCACAGCCTTGGTCATGGGGCGTGGCAGGTCGGGACCGGCAACCACGATCAGGCGGTCGTGCACGAAGGCACGCCCGACCAGCGCGTCATCGGCCGCAGGGTTGACGCGAATCGCCAAGTCGTAGCCCTCCTCGATCATGTCCACGGCGCGATCATCGGTCGTCACTTCCAGCCGTACCTCCGGGTGGCGGCGCGAGAACTCGGCCGCGAGCCGGCCCATCGCGGTCTGAGAAAATAGCAGCGGCGCACTGATCCGCAGCCGCCCCCGCACTTGACCGCCACCGGACGCGAGGGAGGTAACCGTCTCCTCCAGTTCGGTCAGCAGAGCGCTAGCGCGCTCGAACAGGGCTCGTCCCTCTTCGGTCAACTTAAGGTCGCGCCGTCCGCGCTCGAACAGCCTGAGGTCCAGCGCCGCCTCTAGCTCACCGATCCGCCTCGACAGTGTGGCTTTGGGTCGCCGGGCGGCGCGGGATGCCGCGCCGAAGCCACCGTGGCGGGCGACGAGCGTAAAATCGGCGAGCGCGAGAAGGTCCATGTCGTTCCATCAGCGAGACGGTGTGTCCAGATTGTGCGTCTAGTTGCAATGATATGGATCGCGCATCTTCTCCTCGTCAGCAAGACCTAACGAAGGAGCCCATGCCATGACCATTCTCGTAATCGGAGCCACCGGCCGCGTCGGCCGCCACGTCGTTGACCAGCTCATCAAGCGCGGCGCCGGTGTCCGCGTCCTCACCCGCGATCCCGCCAAGGCAGACTTTCCTGCCGGTGTCGAGGTGGCGCAAGGCGACCTTCTCGATATCGACGCGGTGCGATCCGCCTTGGCCGGCGTCCGTACGCTGTTCCTGCTCAATGCGGTAACCGGCGACGAATTCACTCAGGCGATCGTCACGCTCAACCTGGCGCGCGAGGCGGGCGTGACGCGCGTCGTGTACCTGTCGGTGTTCGAGGCTGATCGGGCGTACAATGTGCCGCATTTCGCGGTCAAATACGGTGCCGAACGAATGCTGGAGGCGATGGGCTTCAGCGCCACGATCCTGCGTCCGACCTACTTCATCGACAACGAGGTCATGGTGCAGGACGTGATCTTGGATCACGGCGTCTATCCGATGCCGATCGGCGGCAAGGGCGTTGCGATGGTCGATGCGCGCGACATCGCCGAGGTCGCCGCGATCGAGCTGATCCGCCGCGATATCGCCGAGGCGTCGCTGCCGATCGAAACGATCAACGTCGTCGGGCCGGACACGCTGACCGGCGAGGCGGTGGCCGCGATCTGGTCGGACGTGCTGGGCCGCACGATCGCCTATGGCGGCGACGACCCCAGCGGGTTCGAGGCCAATATGGCGAGGTTCATGCCGAAGTGGACTGCCTACGAGATGCGGCTGATGGCCGAGCGCTACGTCAGCGATGGCATGATCCCGCATGACGGCGACGTCGCACGCCTGACCAACCTGCTCGGGCGATCACTCCATAGCTACCGCGAGACAGCGATCGCGCTTGCGCAGGCTTGATCCGACGATTCTTGATCGAGAAGTCGCACGCAGAACGCGGTTTCTTGATCAGGATCGAGTTTCGAGGATGCCCGGTTCGGGAGGTAAGATGGTATCGGCGGGCCATTCGCGTATCTCACCAAGGCTATCGGGCATCACTGCATCATTGAACCGCAGAAATGCTTAGGGTCGGCAGCGATATATAAAAAAAGGGCGATTTGATGCGAGCAGACCATGGTTCGTCGTTTGCGAAAGAACGTATTTCCCATAGCTCGGTCAAAGTTTCGATGACGATCGCCTGTCGGGCGGTGAGCTGATGAACCCACCCTTACATCGCTTCGAGGAGTTCGGGCGCTTAAGCGAGGCCGAGCGCCAAGCCGTACTTAGAATGGCGGACGCACCACGCAGCATAAAGAAAGGCTACGCCATTCAGGGTGAGGCCGTGCCCGTGACGGGCTTCTTCATTCTTCTGTCGGGATGGGCGGGGGCTGCCTTGACACTATCGAACGGCGGCAGGCAAATTATGAAGATCCACCTTCCTGGCGATGCGCTCGGGACACCAAGCATGGCTATGCGGCGAACCACCGAAGAACTTGTCGCGCTAACCGACGTTACGGTAGCTCACGTATCGCTTACTGACTTTGGCCAGCTCTTCGACGATCATCCTCGAATTGTTGCACGGTTCATGTTAAGTGTTCAGCAAGAGCGAATTGCTTTGATGGATCGTTTGGCATCGAACGGTAGAACTCCTGCTGAGGCACGCACTGCGGCTTTTTTGCTTGATCTTTTGGACCGTCTTCGTCCGCTTGGTCATGTAGAAGATGACAGCTTCGAAGTTTTTGCTTCTCAAGAGCAAATTGGCGACTTACTCGGGCTCACTGCCGTTCACGTTAATCGCATGCTACGTGGGCTTACCGATTTAGGCTTTCTTCGGCGAGAAGGTAGGCGCTTCCATCTGATCAATATCGACGCATTGGAACAGCTCGGCGCTAGACCGAATCGTCAGCCATTTATGGATCAAGCGTGGCTTCCAAATGCACGATGAACAACGTCAGCGGTGATTCACCTGATATCATACAGCTTTGCTAAAGCAGTTATGTAATATTTTTGTAGAAATGCGATGTGGTTAGCAACCTAAGAGCCCGACTCATAATTCGAGTTTAGCGATACGGCGCGTCATGCGCCTGATGGATGAGACGACCATCCAGGCCTCGGACGAGGCGATGGAGGTCTCCCAGTCCTTGGCGAGACGCCGGCATCGGTTGAGCCACGCCAGGGTACGTTCGACCACCCAGTGCCGGGGCAGGACGACGAAGCCCACAAGGTCGGAGCGCCTGATGATTTCGATCGTCAGCCGATCGATGTGCGCGACGGCTGCTTTGAGCTTCTGCCCGGCATAACCGCCATCGGCATACAGTCTGATGAGCGCGGGATACGCGTCGCAGGATCGCTCGATCAGGCCGGGCGCCCCGTCGCGGTCCTGCACATCGGCGCCGTGCACTATGCCTTCGAGCATATTGCCGAGCGTGTCGGTCACGATGTGGCGTTTACGACCCTTGATCTTCTTGCCGGCGTCGTAGCCGCGCGGCCCGCCTGCTTCGGTGGTCTTAACGGACTGGCTGTCGATAATGCCCGCGGTCGGTTCGGCCTCGCGGTCCTCTGCGACCCGCACCCATGCCACCAGCACCGAGTTGATGACATCAAGCAGGCCGCTGTCGCGCATCCGGTAGAAATGATACTGTACCGTCGTGAAAGGCGGAAAGTCCTTGGGCAGTTGTGCCCATTGGCACCCTGTCGATGCGATATACTGGATCGCATCCCACAGGGTCCGCGCCCTGTGCTTGCGGGGGCGTCCCACCCTGGAGGTTCGCCTCAATAGCGGCCGGACGACAGCCCATTCCTCATCGGTGCAGTCGCTTGCATAGCGCAGTCTGCTTCTGTCATGCTCGCGTCGAGCGGTTTCAGTCCAGCTCATGTGATCCTCGTGGTCTTCGCAACCCTCGGTGAATCACAAGCTAATGAAATCGCTCAACTCAATTTTCGGTCGGGCTCTAATACCATTAACAGCTTAATCGACCGAGTCTCGTACTCGGCGGGCCCTGGCCAAGACTATTTCAATTATATCTAGTGCTTTACCTGATAGCGTCAGTAGATCATCAAGATTGCCATCACCATCTCCGACTATGTAGCCAATTTGAGTAAGGTGGATAAGCCAACGGGATAGCACAGTGGGCGGTATATTGTCCCGATCGCTAACCTCACGCGCAGTAAGGCGATCCCCGTGAGCATCGGCGACGAACAATTCCAGTAGCAGGTCCCACCCCGGCTCTGCGAACAGTTCACGCGGTAGGAGATCGGAGCGTATGCGTCGAAATTTCAGTATAGCTTCTGCTGTGGCAGCCGCGCGATCCCTTTTCTCCACATAGCTCTCCCAGTTACTTGATTTCTTATTGCCCCACAAATTGCGCCAAAATCAAGTCAGTCCTTGGCCTGCCCGTACCGCTCGATAAACTGAACCCGCGCCGCGTCGAGGGTGGCAGCGAGAACGAAATTTTTGTCGTGATCGGCAAATGCAATCAGCGCGTCCAGGCTCCGGGCTAACGCCTCTAAATCAGTCACGGGCACTATTTCTTGCATCCGAAGTCTCCGCATCCGCCTGCTCTCGCAACGTGGCATACTCTGCCGCCATATTCAGGTGTAGTGCTTTCACAATCGGGTCCGTAGCCAGCGCCGCCAAATCAAGCTCCTGCTGTGCCCTCATCCCGTAATATTGATCATCAGACGTCACGTTCAGTTTCCTCTCCCAAGGCCCGGTTTAGAACGCGTACAGCGTTGTTTCTAAAGCATCTTACCCCTGTCACGGGGACGCGCACTGATCCAGTTTATCGCTCGTGACCTTTTGATCAGGCCCGTCATCGAACGATGAATTTTGGGTCAAGCTATCAGCTTTCCGATCGCGGACCGCGATTAACGTAGCCGACGCTGTCTCGCGGGAGATGGCATGCGGGCGGAACCGGGCAACTAGTCGCCGAGCGACGTTCTCGAAAAGGAACGTAGAGCGAAAAAGCCGGACATAACCATTTTCGTGATGGGCCTAGGGGTGCTATTTTCTCAAAATCTGTTCCCGATTTAGTTTTCTCAAAATGGCCTGTCGGACATGGGAAAGCGGGAATTTTTCGGGACGGCAGAGGGCCGGTTACAAGACAGCGACCCGATTTATTGAACTGCAAAATTTTAGGCCGTTCCCGTCGTTAGGCATCAAACGTCGTTATCTCGGCCAGCGTCAATTGTCGGGGCTTACCGTTTTGATGATTTGCCGGAGACCTCGGTGGGTAACCGTTTGGGGACACGTTCTGTGCGCTTCTAGCGCAAGCAAAAAACTACTCTCGCGTTGTGCCCTCTTTCAGGACGCGGCCGAGCACCGTCTCGGCATCGGTTGCCGGCACGAAGACGCGGGTCCGGTAGGCGATGATCTCTGTGAAGCAGCCTAGCGATTTAAGCCAGGGCAGCTGCGAGGCGGGTGCGTCCACGATCTCCACCCTCGGGTTGCCGTTCACGATCGAGCGCCTGAGCGTCATCGGGAACGGCCGGACGACGTCGACACTGCGGCCTGAGAGGACCGATCGTGCGATCGCGTCGACCGGTAGATCGTCGGTCTTGGCAATCCCGAGCTTGGTATAGAGCTGGACGACGTGCTGATCGAATACGAGGCGGCCTAGCCACGAATTGCCATGCGCGTCCGCAATTCGGTTCACCGCGAGATGGTCTGACGGTAGCGCCGACCAGATTGGTAGCAGCAGGCCGGTTGCCAGACGGATCGTCTCGGTATCGAGTTGACCCGCCGCGTCGGCAACCTCTGCACTCCATTTGGCCTCGAAGGTTCCCCGGTCAACGACGTCCCATGCCGTTTCCAGCAGATCGGCCTCGCGCAGATACTCACGCCGGCAGGGACGCTGCAGTTCGATGCGCGCGATCGGCTGACCATCGTCGTTCATCCACGACCGCGCACGCGTGCGCAGCGCGACGCGCCCCGACCGGGCGTTGACCACGAATACAACGTCGTCCTGCCATTTCGCGAGGTCGAGGATACGCTCGAGCGAGATGGGGTTCTTGCGGCGCGCGATCTTGATCGTGAGAAGGTGCGACGTCGCGCCCGACAGGGGATCAGTGCCCAGCAGCGTGTCGTCGAGGACCGTCGCTGTATCCGCGGTGATTGTTTCGACGCCGACATCGAGAGTGCCGGCTTCTCGGGCTGCGGCGACGCGGGTTTCGACGAGTGCCAGAAATTCGTCGAAGATCAGGTTCTGGAGGCCGATCGGCAGAGCCAGCAAACGGTTAAGCCAGCGCTGGATGGGCGGCAGCTCCTCCTTCAGGACGCCGTCATTGTCGTGCAGCTCGAGGCCGGTGCGCGAGCAGAAGTCATCCATCGTTGTGCTGGTCAGCTTGCCGCTATCGAGGAGGGCGAACCATGTCAGGAGTGCGTCCTTGGCATACTCGCTTTCGAGATTGTCGGCCGGATCGAACAGGTTTTGCCCGCCGGTCTGCCGCTGACCACGCGTGAGCGCTCCAAGGCTGTCGAGGCGCCGCGCGATCGTCGAGGTGAAGCGCAGTTCGCCCTTGCAGTCGGTGGTCACCGGCCGAAACAGCGGTGTCGTCGCCTGATGGGTACGGTGCGTGCGACCAAGCCCCTGGATCGCGCGATCGGCACGCCAGCCTGGTTCGAGCAGGAAGTGAGCGCGCTGCTGCTGGTTCTTCGCATCGAGGCTGGCATGGTACGAGCGCCCGGTGCCGCCAGCGTCTGAGAACACCAGCACCCGCTTGGTGCCGGCCATGAACGCCGCGGCCTCAACCTGGGAGGACCGCCCCGAGCGGGTCTCGATCTTCTGGCGACCGTCCGACGTCGGTACGAGACGCCGCGAGCGCCCCGTCACCTCGGCAACCATGTCGGTGCCGAAATGCTCGATCAGCGCGTCGAGGGCGGATTTAATCGGAGGCAGTGCGCAGATGTGCTCGAGCATCTGGTCGCGCGCGGCGAGCGCGTCGGGGTTATGGACCGGGTTGCCGAACTCATCGCTCATCGGCGCCGAGCGCGCAGTGCCGGTGTCGTCGGTATAGGTCTGCATCTGCCGCGTGGGGAACGCCCGCATCAGATAATCGGCGATATACTCGGTCGGTGACAAATCTATCGTAGGATCCGCGCGCTCTTCGGCCGACATCTGGGCCAGGCGGCGGTCGAGGATGGCCTCGGCAGTCGTGACCAGCTGCAGCACCACGGACTGGTCAGCCTTCAGATGCTGTTCGACCGCGGCAATGACCGTCGGGAGCTTCATCGAGAGCAGGACCTGCCCGAAAAAGCGCTGCTTGGTCGATTCCAGCCGCGAGCGTGCCGAGGCCTTGGCACCACTGTTGAGCGTCGTCTTCTCGAACCCGTCGACGACGCCCGTCAGCTCCAGCGCCTCTTCCATGTTCTGGTGAATGACGCTCCAGGCCTTGGCATAGGTGTCGTAGATCTCGATCTGCGCTGGCGTCAGCACGTGCCGCAGCACGTCATACTCGACGCCGGCGAAGCTCAGCGCGCGCGAGGTGTAGAGACCAAGCGCCTTCAGGTCGCGGGCTACCAGTTCCATTGCCGCGATCCCGCCTTTACGGATTTCGGCAATGAACGCTTCACGGTCTGCGAACGCAGTGTCAGGTCCCCACAGGCCAAGTCGCACCGCGTAGGCGAGGTTGTTTACGTCGGATGCGCCGGTTGCCGAAGCGTAGAGGACCCGGGCACCGGGCAGGTTGTTCTGAAGCAATACACCGCAGATACCCTGCTGAGATCCTTCCTTCTTGCCCACGGCACCCTCCCCACCGGCGACGCCGCCCATCTCGTGCGCCTCGTCAAAGGCGATCACCCCGTCGAAGTCGGAGCCGGCCCAAGCGAGGATCTGCTGCAGGCGGCTATGGTCGGAACGCATCGAGCGCAGCGTCGGATAGGTGACGAAGAGCACGCCCTCGTCCAGTTTGATCGGCTGGTCGATCTTCCAGTTGGAGACCGGCTGTACGTCGCCCGACATGCCACCGAGCGCCGTCCAGTCGCGACGCGCGTCTTCGAGCAACGGTTCGTTCTTCGACACCCAGATATGTCGGCGACGACCCTGTAGCCAGTTATCGAGGATACACGCTGCGACCTGTCGGCCCTTGCCCGCCCCAGTGCCGTCGCCCAGAAAGAAGCCCTTCCGGTAACGGCTGCCCTCGGGTTCGATGGTGAGCCCGACGCCCTCCTTGGCAGGCTTGAACGCCCCGGGGAGCAGCTGACCCCAGGCATGGCCCGCATAGACCACGGTCTCGAGCTGCGATGAGGACAGCATTCGCTCCGTTACGGTCCGCTCCGGAAGGTGGGCAATGTACGTCGGAATCGGTGCGGGTATCGAACCCATCGCCACCGACTCCACCAGCGCGGTCGGGTGGTCGCCGGCGACGTCGAACACGATCCGGCTTGGCCGGTAGGGAAGATAGCAACCGACCTGGTCGGCCAGCGGTGCGGCCGTAGCCAGGGTTCTGTAGCTGACCGGAAGTACGTTGTTGCGCACCGGTGCGTGATAAGTGCGAGCGACCGTAGCCCTGGCCTGCCGTGCCGCGCCGAACAGGCTGGGTTTGGGCACCGGCAGTGCCGCTATCGGGGTATCAGCCACCAGCGAGGCCCGCGGCGGGATGGTCACGGCGTCGAGGAAACCCGCGACCGAACTGCGCTGGATGACAGTGTGCGAGGTGCCGCCTGCCACCTTGTCGATGACGTACAGCCGCACCGCGATATCGGTGCCGTGCTTGCGGTAGCAATGCTCCAGCCGGAGCGAGGTGCGAACCATGCAGCCGGTCAGCACCGCCTCATAGGCTGCTTTCAGCCGTGCGCTCGGTGCGAACCAGTCGGGCATGATCGCTACCACCCGTCCGCCCTTTGCGAGCCGCCGGATCGCAGCCTGCAGATGGCGGAGTGCGGCAAGATCGTCGGCGCCGCGACCGACGCTGCGCGAGAAGGGCGGATTCATTATCACCACGGTCGGCTTCGGCAGTCGCGCGTGCAGACAGACCAGCGCCGCGCCGTCGTGACCGGTGACGATCGCGTCCGGGAAAATGCCGGCGAGGCGGTCGCGGCGTTTCGTGTCGATTTCGTTCAGCTGCAGGCTGGCGCACGCCGGTGCCTGGACGATCAGGAGGCCGTTGCCGGCGCTGGGTTCGAGGACGATGTCGTGCGGACCGATCGCGGCCATCAGCACGGCGATCGCCGCGATATCGACCGGCGTTGAGAATTGCTGGAGGTCGATCTGCTCTTCGCTGCGGACCGTCTGGGTCGGCAGCATCGCCATAATCGCCGACGCCTGTGCCACGTCAGCCATGCCATTAAGCTGGTACGGCCGCGACGCGAGATGGAGCGCAATGCCGTGTTCGAGCATCTCGAAGCTGTCGCGCTGCGTCCAATGACCGTCGGCGTCCGAGCCGCCAAAGGCCGCTGTCATCGCCTGATTGAGATCGCGGCGGGCGATCGGCGTGCCCGATGCCAGCAACCCGGCAATGCGTGCCGCGGCACTGTGATCGGTGACGGGCGGAAGATCGAGCAAATCGAACATGGCAGGTTCCCTCAGGTTGCACTGCCAATCCGACAGCTCACCGCCTCCCTCCCTCTCCCCTCTTTGCCGCCTCGAGCGCTTCGGCCCAGTCCTTGTAGCCCACCGGGTAATCGACCTGGATGACACGACTATCGGATGCGAAGCGGGCAATGCTTCGCGCGACCGCACGGCGTCCGGCAAGATCATTATCGCCCGCGAGGATCAGCTTTGTAACGCTGTCAGGGATCGTCACTAGATCGAGCCGGCGCGATCCGAGCGTTGCCCAGCAAGGTAGTCCGCGGATCCGGGACCAAGCCCGCGCCGTCTCGAATCCTTCAGCCAGGCCAATGGTCGCACCCAGTCCGCCGCCCCGCCATGCCCCGGTACCAAGCGTGCCGAGCGTCGCCTTCTGAGAATAGCCTCCATCGGGCTTCAGGAAGATGCGCTGAAAGGCGACCAGGCGCTGCGCTTCACGGACCCCGATCAGCAGTGCCGGCTTGAAGACAGTCATGGGTTTGGGACCTAGCGGACAGCGCGGATGGAAGCGGACGTCGGTTGGCACCGGCAACAGTCCTCTCGAGGCGAGGTAGCGCTCGGCCAGGTTACCGGAGACACTTACCGCCTCCCTCCACAGCCGGTCGATGTTGGCCGTACCCTTTGCCTGGGCCGGAACGGGCGGTTCATAGCGGCGCCCGATTGGTATCCGGTCCAGCTCACGCAGGATGTCGCCGGCGTCGCACCCGGCAAAGCAGGTCACCAGCATGCCGCGGTCACCCTGCCTGATCGAGAGGCTTGGTGTACCGTCGGTATGCGCGGGGCACCGACACATCGCACTGTTCCCGTGCCAAGTGCCGCCAAGCGCGCCGACCAGATCGACGAGGTGCTGGGATGGTCGATTGGCGATGATAGCCATATCCGATACCCTTTAGCGCGCACCGGCAGGGACGCCGGCGATCGCGTAGAAGGTCTTGTCACGATTGAAGTAGCTGGCGATCTCCTCGACAGCCGCTTCCGGGTCGGATGGCAGATCGCGCCCTGTCTTCGTCGTCACATAGGCGGCCAGAGCCTTTTTGGCGGACATCTCGCTCGGATGGAAATCCAGGTCGTCCTTGGCGCCGTGGTCCCTTATGAAAAGGACGTACTTGGTCATGGCTACAGGCCTCGTGCTGAAGGCTGCCTTTTCCGGCCGCCCTGGGATGGAAGGTTAAGGCCGCTTTCCGCGACCCTTTTTTTACCCTCCCTCTCCACTCCAATTTTTTGACGGACTAAGTGGCGCACCGTCTCATTTACCAGCTGCTAAAATCTCGCCGCTAAGCTGCTCTTGGAACTAGAATCATTCTGCGCAGGTTTGTCGACCGCGCCCTTTTTCATTCGAGGTGTCGATGAACCAGTTTTCGCAGGTCGAGATTGCCAACTGGATCGCAATTTATTTGGCAGCGGCTATGTGCTGCGCAATCGCTATGGCTATGTCAGTCTCCGTGACGGTCCACGGTTTGTACCGTGACAAGGCATGGGAAGATGTTCGTAGTGTTTGTGGAGCCTTACTTTTCCTGCCAAAGGCGTGGTGGCGCTGGCAGAAGCTGTATCTACTGTCGACACCGGTAACGCTTGGAATCGTTAGTTATTTCGCTGCAACGATGACTTGGAGCTGATCGCTCAGATATCCAGAACCCGAAGCAGTTTGGTCGACGCAGAATCCTGATCCATTTCGGACCTATCTAGCGTCACGAGTTCACCCAGGACTGCCATGCGAGGGTGTGTCACCGCCTTGGCAGCTTCGTACTCATCGCTGTCAAATCCCATCGCCTCCACCACCACCGTCCGCAATTCCCCCGTCATTCGCGACCTCGCCTCCAGAACGAAGTCCGGCCGGCAGGGGCCGTTTGGTGTCATTGAATCGAAGAGCGGCTTGCTGATTGCCATGTCTACACCCCGGGCATGCAACACGCGCTGGGTATCGAGGATCGCGCGTAGCGCCTTGCGCTCGAAGTCGGACTCGACAGGCACGAACATACTTCCGTTGTAGATCGGCTGCGCATAGGCGCGCAGGGGCGCATAACCGCGCGCCTCGGGATATTCGCCAGTGACGACAAGGACGATGTACGGTCCGCTGATGTGGTTACCCCGGATCGAGGGCGATTGGACGCGCGTCGCGATGGTGACCGGTTCACCGTCAGGCACATGGATTTCATTGCCTTTGATCGCCTTTGCATAGAGCGCCACGAAGCCTTGCGGAGCATGCGTCTTGGGCCACTTCGGCGCCAGTGCGCGTAGTGTGCCATAGACCGTGTTCGTCTCGAGGGGGCGCGCGTGTGTCCAGAATGCCCTGGCCAGCTCGACGCCCGGCGCGATCTCGATCTTGGCAGCCGCACGGCCGAGCGATGCAAACTCTTCCCTGATCGACCATTCATAGCCCATACCCAACGGGGGAATCGTATTGCAGCCGGCGCTGTCGAGCAGGCGCCATAGAAGGCGCGCGAGCCGCGGGGTCGAGGCGTTGCGGGTCCGATCGTCGAGACTGTCGTCCTCAGGCCGCTGTGCGAGCTTCTCCGGCGCTGGTCGCAAGACCTCGAAAAAGCCTGAAGGTGGATCGGTCGGGGTGTTGTGAGACCTGACCTCCGTGATGCGATTGGTGGCCTGGTCGCGGAAGAAGGGGCAATCGGTGCGGTGCTCCGGCCGCTTGGTGCTGGTCAACCGGCGCAAATAGTAGGTTTCGGCTTCGGAGAGGTAAGCCGGCGTCAGGATGGGCGGGGCCTTACCCGGTCCCAGACAGCCGCAGGCGATCCAGCGATGTCCGATCCGGGCATTCTGGACGAGCGTCACGCCAGCTTGTTCGTCATGGAACGAGCCGTCGCCGACATACCAGCGCACCAGCGCCTCATGCAGGGATGCAGGCAGCGGGATCCGATCCCCGTTGTTTCCGTCGGTATCGCGGTGGATCAACCACATGTTCGAGTGACCTTCAGGCGCTGATTGGGACCAGTTTCGGCAGGTCTGGTAGTCTTGACAAGCACAAACCGGTTCACCTCAACTCTTGGATATCAAGGTCAATGGGGGTTTTCCGTGCGTTATCCACTCGCTGCTGCTGGCCTTTGCGCCGCTCTGATCGTCGGTTCGCAAGCCGGTGCCGCTCCAAAGGGCCCAGCGTTCCGGAAGGTTCAGCTGATCTCGATGACGGGGAGCCTGCCCACCGAAGCCACGAGCTTTTTGCCCGAGATCCCTCCATCAGCGGCAATAGTCGAGGCGTCGCCGCTGCCGGACGCCTTTCAGGTCCATGATCTTAGTCGCAGCTACGTTCAGTTCCGCATGCAGCAGGAGATCGCTGCAGCGGGGGTAACCCCGGTGGATGCTCCTATTATGAGTGGCGAGCCCACGGGTGTTGCGGCGTTTTCATCTATCGAGGTTCCGGGCTGGCTACGCCGCGGGATCGCCGTCCAGCCCGTCTCGTTCAAACCCGGTTGCGCTCCGCTGTCCTATCGTCCGTCAGGGTTTCTTGCACCGAGTGCGGAGGCGCGCCGTGCCGCCTACTATGGGATGATGAGCGCGGTGGCCTGCGAGAATGGTATCCCGACCGGCTTGTTCGATGCGATGATTATCCGCGAGAGCGGGTACAATCCGATCGCGACATCTACGGCGAACGCCTACGGCCTCGCGCAGCTGATGCCGGGGACGGCGGTTGGCCTCGGCGTCGATCGGTATGATCCGCTGCAGAACATGCGTGGTGGTGCCCGTTATTTTCGGCAGCAGCTTGATCGTTTCGGCCAAGTTCACTTGGCGCTGGCCGCCTATAACGCAGGTCCAGGTCGCGTGCACGGCGGCATGGTCCCGCGCATCACCGAAACACAGGCTTACGTCTCAGCCATTATCGCGAACTGGTCGCGGCTGACGTCGCCAGCTCGCTCGCCTTCCCCGATCTATAATCGGTCAGCGGGCTATACCAAGGTCGCCGCGATGCAGCGCTTCTAAGTAGAAATTGACCTCTGCTTAGGCTTCATGCGAACCGATGTAGTGACGGATTTACGGCGACGACCAAGCGAGTCTGTTCGTTCGCCGGATACGACCTCGATCAAGCTAACGTCATACTCTGGTAGCCGGTTTTCTGCTTCAATACTCTTGAGAAGCTGCTTTAGCCGTTTCATTGGACCCATAGAACCAATTTTGTGATGAAGCTCCTCAAGATTGATGTCGATTGGACCAGCTTCGCAGTAACAATGGGCAATTTCGTAAAGACGACGTTCGATTGCACCCAAACGAAAATAGTCATGGTGATAATGGTAGATGCGCTGATCACGTTTGATTGCGCGGTATAGCCAATTGCATGGGCGGACGCGCACATAGCGAAGGACTTCGTCCCCGTTCGCCATTTTCTCGTACTCGACCTGCGCCTCGGACAGCCACGAGAACCAGCCCCGGTCGATTTTTGATCCGGTCTCGATATTCGTCTTTATCTGAGTGCCTTGAAGGCGTTCCAGCGCTTCACCGAACCGCCGGTAATCGCGTACCGACGGTCGCTCGACTCCGGTAATGCGAAAGAAGTCATGAGCTGAAAAAGTCACGTCCTCATCTGAGATCTGGCCATCAGCTATCGCCTGCGCAACGAGGGAGGCAACATACAGAAGGATTTCCTTGTCCCACATTGTCGCAACACCGGTTGCGCTTGGCCGGATTTGAATGGTCACCTGGTCATGCTTGTACTCGATAGGCTCAAGGTGCGCATTCTTCGAAAGCACGAAGAACGGGTAGTCCATGATGCTCCGCTCGCCGCGGACTTTTCCGTGAAGCGGGCTGTCCATGTCGAACAGTGAAATCTGCCGCGCTATCGCTGGTGATTTCGCCATCATCGATCCCCTTTGCAATACACCCCCTTCTTATCATTCTATCCTCTAGAATCACCCCTAGTCGAACATAGGGTAACTGAAAGCACGAGCTTTGGCGGTTCAATCGGTCGCGATCGCCGGATCTCGTCCGGGTACAACGAAAGGAGACGCTAGGCCTCGTGCTTTCGGTTACCCTATCCTCACTCACAGCAATGCCGGCCCGACCCGACTTCCAGACCTCAACGCCGTCGCCAAAAGCTGGCCTACGGATCGAAGGTCTAAGCTGCTCGATAGCGATCGGACTGGTTGCCTTTTGGCGTGGTCCTTCAGGCCATGAAAAGTCCGCCCCAAGTTCAGTTTTCCCGAGGCGGCGTTCTTATTCATTCCGCGAAGATACGCTCCGGGGCGGTCGACATCGCCTCGAACGTGTTTATGGGCCGTCGCGATGACCGAGGCTGCCGCGCCTTTCTGACCCATTAGTCGACAAGCCTCATGCCAAACATTGGCTGGGATTGCAGCCTGGGCAATGAGCCTCTCGGCGTCACCGATGATAATACCCCATGTCATTTGCTCGGGAGGACACGAAATGAACTCGGGAGCCACGGCGGCAATAAAGCTCGGATCAACGCCGTGATGGGCTAGGTCCGCCTCGACTTCACTTTGTGGCTCGTTGTTACGGACGTCGTAGCCTCGCTCACTACTGGGTTCCGCCAAGCCCCTACAGTACGTTGCTTTAGCAATGGGTGGTTGTTTTGTAGTTGTATAGTGGGTGTCGTTTAAGACGCCCGAGGGTGAATCTTTTACCGGCCCCAGTTCCTCGTTATCCCTCGCTGAAACCGTCCTAATGCGCTCATCGAGCGCTGCCGCATGACCTTCCAGCTTTAAAACACACGCCTGGAGCAGGCGTTCATCCCGAACCTTCCGCATCTGGTGAGTAGCCAACTGAGTGCTTTCGATGATGCCGGTTGCATCGACACCTCCGATCTCCTCGTCGATGATAAGCTGCACCAGGCTGCTGATGCGGCGGCGGGCGGCGGTAAGACGCTTTCGAAGAACATTTATGCGCAAGTCCGCCTCTGTCCCCTCGTCAGCTATGCGGACGAATTCATCGTAGCGCACGCCAAGCGGACTAAGATCTATCCCGTAAGCATAGATCAGCCGGCCGTCTTTTCCCCTTGCTCCGATACGCTTGCCATTGGCGCTGTCGCGGTGTGCAACCAGACCCCACCGCGTTGCACTGTTCAGCAGCTTTTGAAGCTGCCGAATACCAATTCCAAGCTTTTGACTGAGCGTTTCGTTAGAGGGAAAGACAATCGGGCGCTGTCCTTCACTCCAGTCTACCTCCCGCGACCAGCTCATCAGTGTGTCAACCGCATGCACAAGGCGAGATGGTACACCAATATAGGGAGCCGCACGTTTAAAAGCTGTTAGAACATGCCGATGACTTACGCGTTCGGGAAGCCCGGAAAAGCCTTCAGCGATCCGTCCAGTCGATGCTGTGCGTTCGTCTACTCGCCGATGGCCAGCCCCTGGAGCGAAGGTAATAGAATTCATTCGGAGAACCCCCTTGGATTTCCGTGCGGACGCAGAAGTCCGTGGCGCGCTAGGCACGCATTCCCGCTGCATCATCGTAATCTGGCTATGCCGCTGTTGTTACGCAGCACTTCCGAAATTCCGAAAGCTCCGACCTATTGCCGGGCTTTTCTTCTTTGCACGGCATTCCCTCAATTAGGTTTCGCGAGGCCAAGCGACCTCGAGATCGCCTCCCGTGATTCCGGACTCGGCGATAGCGACAGCCTAAACGGCAGCGGCATGGGAAGTCGCTCGCGTTGGCTCGTGCTTTCGGTTTCTTTGACGAGGAAATTCTCGTGCTTTCAGTTTCCGTATGTCGGACGCACCAAAAAAAGGGCTTCACTAGATAGAGTAACTGAAAGCACGAGAGGCACGTCGCCACGCGACGCGCCTCTCCCTCGCCGAGAGTAGCAGCTTAGAGTATCGCTCGTGCTTTCAGTTACCCTATCTCACTTAGTCCGCGAGAGGGGGGAAACGGTGCCATCCCGGCATAACCAAACGAGCCGTTTGGGACCCGTTATTCCTCCCCAAACTCGTCGAGCCGTTTGGACCGGCGCATACCGATTTTTTGGTATTCCACCTCTATGGCTCGTACTATCAGCTCTTGAGCAGCTTCGCCGTGCTCAGGTCGAACATCGTCAAAACCGAGACCGTCAACATGCCTTACAACGGTAATGATCTGCTCAGGAAGGCCGGTCACGACGCCGAGTACCATTGATATGACCTTCAGGAGGTCTCTTAGTTCGACTCCCGCCTCGTTTTTTTGGAGCAGATCCTGAGCATACATTGCTTCGATTTTGCTGATACCCAATGCCTCGAGGATAGCTGCTATCTCAGGCATCTTGAGAGCAACACGCTTTTCGACCTTACGGTGAAGCCCGTCATGGAGACGGCTCCGACCGATTTTTGTCAATGTCGCCAGTTCCCTGACGCTTAGCCGTGCAAGGTCCATCCTGGCAAGGATGTAATCCTCTAACTCGAAACTCGGAATTGCCCCCGCTGGGTTTTCCGCCCAACTTCGCGTCGCTTCGCCCATCGCCATTCTCCCGGCTGATGACTTATGGGTAGACTCACCAAATCGTAAAAGGCAACCCTAAAGCTGGTTCGAAACAAGTGGTTATGGCCGTTTAGGTCGCAACGGAATGACGTTCGCATCTTTCTTCTTCAAGAAAACGCGATAATTTTCGGCCTCAGAAGCGGAAAGCCCAAGCTTTGTGAGAACCTCCGTAGCATTCCGTTCAACAATGAGGTCAAAAAGTATCAGCGACACAGCGTCAGCTAAGAGAACCTTTTGCCCGAGTGCCTCACCAAGCGAGAGTGCAGCTGCCTCGATCGTGCTGGCGCTCGTCTCTAGGATAGAGAAGTCAATCTCGACCTCCCCCTCGCTCGAAATTATGCGAAGATGGTTTCGCATGTCCTCAGCGTCATAGCTATTTACCAAGTCGGAAGCACGCTCGGCGCGTTCGTCTATGACCATAGGCAAAGAATAATACGAACGATGCTTGTTCGACAGAAGTCTGACACCTTCGGTGGTCAGCCGGAAATAGTGATCCGAGACGGAAATATAAAACGCCTTCTCAGCCGTCACTTTGGTCAACCTTCAATCCCGGGTCCACTCCGGACCCTTGCATACTCATAAAAGGGGAAAACCGCATTCTGCAGCATAACAGCTAAACCAGTTACGATCTGGATGCCAAACTAGATGACCAGGTACCCCAAAACAGGCCGCCCGCGTTTTTCGGGCAGGTGCCCTGAAATTCCGGGCGGGCGCCCGGCCCAGTCGGGCAAGGTGATTCGCGAAAGGCAAAATAGGCTCTGAATGTTAATAAATGCATAAGCTTTAGCAATGTTCCGACGATTTCCGTTTGCGACTGAAGATTGCTGCCGGCCAATCTCCTCTTGGGCGCGCTGAACAGCGCTCGATCGAAGGAGACTCTCTACCATGAAGACCATGCTCAAGATCGGCCGTTACTCCGAGACGACCGCTCTGGCGGTCGTCGGTACCGCAGCCGCGGCCGTCCTGATGGCTCATCCTGCTTTCGCCGGGGCAGATGCCACGTTTAATACCGCCCTCGCAAAATTCACCGGCTTCCTCGAAGGTTCGGGCGGCAAGATCATCACCGTTCTGTCGCTCGCTGGCGGTGTCGTGGGTCTCGCTTCGGGCCGCTTCTCGCTCGGCCAGGTTGCGATCCCGGTCGGTGTAGGCGTCGGTGCCGGTACCGGCATTCCGATCGTCACCTCGACCGTCACCGCCACCATCTGACCCGACCCGGTGCCGGCGTTGATAGCAGCTTCGCCGGCACCGTCTTTGAAGGTGGCGTGATGTCAGCCGATAAGTACGTGATCCCATCGCACCTCGACGACCCTGAGCTGATCGGGTTCTGGACGCTCGACGAGTTCCTCGCGATGGTCATCCCCTTCACATGGGGAATCCTGTCCCAACACATCGTCATCGGGATCGGCCTGGCCGTCCTGGGTTGGTGGGCTCTTCGACGGGCCAAGGCGGGGCGGGCTACTTCGTGGCTGATCCATCTGGCGTATTGGCATCTTCCAGGCGGCTTTCCGTCGCTTCGCGCCACGCCACCTTCCTACCTCCGACTGATGGTGGGCTGACATGGATTTTTCCTACCAGCACGCGCAAAGCCAGCGCGTCCTTCGCCAGCGTAATGTCCTCGGTATAGCCGCACTGGTTCTTGCCGGTTTTGTTGCGCTCCTGCTCCTGATGTCGGCGACACGTAGCCGCGAAATCGTGCTGCAGCCGGTTCTCGGCTCGCCGGTCACGCTGTCCACAACTGGCGTCTCTCGCGAATATCTCGAGCTTATCACCCGCGATACTGCCGTGCTCACGCTCAACCGCACGCCGAGTAGCCTCGACTATTGGATGAAGTCCGTCCTCGCAATCGTGTCGCCCAAGTCTCAGGGCAAGATCAAGGCAGACCTCCTCAAGATCGTTGATGAGCAGCGCGGCTCCAGCATGTCGCAGTATTTTACGCTCGAGGGCATGGAGATCGACCCCAAGGCGCTCCAGTCCCCCGAACTCCTTTGCGAGCGCCAAGGTTATCGTCGGCGTCGATGCCGCGGCCGGCGTCAACAGTCAGACCGATCCGCTCCCGGTCGTGCTGCGCGTCACCGGCCCTGCGCGTTCGGTGCTGCAGAACGGCAAGCTGCTGACCACCAAGATCCAAGGCTGCCTCATTAACGGCGCTGCCCGCGGCGAGCTGTCCAGCGAGAAGGTCTATGTGAAGCTGCAGAAGATGACCTGCCCGCAACCGGGCGGTCGCTACGCGGTATCCGAGGTCAAAGGCTTCATCGCGTTCGGCGGCAAGACCGGTGTTCGCGGTCGTGTCGTCAGCCGCGAAGGATCGCTAGTCAGCCAGGCCTTCATTGCCGGCCTCGTCGGCGGGATCGGCAAAGGCTTCGCTGCCAACTCGAACTCCTTCCTTCAGGGTACCAACGTCCAGGTCAACGGCAAGCGCCAGCAACTAGGCCTCGGTGACATCGCACAGGGTGGCGTCGGCAACGGCGTTGGCGAGGCCGGCGACATGGTCTCGAAATACCTGATCGAGCGTGCCGAGCAGTACCAACCGGTCATCGAAATGCCGACCGGCGTCGACGTCGAAATCGTCTTCCTGGAGGGTGTTTATGTTCGGAACTGATAGCAGCGCCGACAAGCGCCTGACTGCGGGGCGGGTGTTGGTTCTCCTTCTGATCGTCGCGGCGTTCACCGCTGCCGCAATCGGTGCGAAAGCCGCCTATGCCGCGCTTCGTCCGGCCGACGCATCGGTGATCGCTCTTTTGAAGGCCCGCCTGCCCAAGACGCAGGTCAGCAAGGTCGATTGCGCTGTCGTCGATGGCCTTTGCGAAGTGACGGCCGGCAACAACCTGTTCTACGTCGATCGCTCGGGGCGCTACCTCGTCATCGGTCGGGTCTACGACATGGAGACCCGTCAGGATCTGACCGCGACCCGACTTCTCGAGATCAATCCCGACACGCTGATCGGCGGTGCTGCCAAAGCCAACAATGCAGCCGACAGCGGTGAAGCCCCGATCGCCAAGGTGGTCGGTGCCGGTACGCAGCCCACGGCGCCGGCGACGCCATCGCGTATCTCGCTCGACGGTCTCCCCAAGGATGGCGCGATCGTCTGGGGCAACCAGTCGGGCAAGACGGTCACGGTCTTCAGCGACTTCCGCTGTGGCTATTGCCGGGCTCTGTCGAACACGTTGCGGTCGATGAACGTACGTGTCGTCGAACGGCCGATCTCGGTACTAGGAAGCCGCGACCTCGCCAATCAGGTGTATTGCGCCAAGAACCGCGAGACCGCCCTCCATCAGGCTTATGCCGGCGAGCCTCTTCGCAACGCCGCCACCTGCGACACGTCGGGCCTGGACGCCAATGAGCGCTTCGCTCGCTCGCACGGGCTGAACGGCACACCCGTCATCGTCCGCGCCGATGGCGCGATGATCGAGGGCTATCGTCCCAAGGAGGCGCTCGCCTCCTTCATCGCTGGAGGCCGGTCGTAATGCGCATAAAACTTGGGGCGCTCGCGCTCATCCTAGGGGGCACGGGCCTCGTCAGCTGCACCACGATGGGCGGCAACATCAAGGGTAGCTTCTCTTGCGTGGCGCCTGACGGGATCTGCGCGCCCAGCTCGACGATCGACGATCGCGCGCTGGCTATGATCGCTGGCGAGGACGGCGATCGCATGATTACGCCTGCCGGTCCCTACAGCGCGCCGCAAAGCGCAGGCCGTGGCTTCGATACAGCGGCCGCTACGCCTGCGCGTAGCCAGGAGCGCGTGCTGCGCATCGTTTTCCCGGCGCAGATCGATGGTGCCGGCCGCCTGCACGAGCAGACCGCAGTCCATGCCGTCGTCGAGCGCGGCGAATGGCAGCGCGCGCTGGCTAGCAACGCTGTCGCGACGACCCCGGCACAGGTCCAAGCTGCAACGGGCGGCGACACGCTGCTTGCGGCCGTCGACCGTGCCGATCCCCCCGTCATGATGGAGGATTCCTCCGTTGCTGATCCGGACATGCCGAGCGCGGCAGCTGTTGCCGCAGCACGGGTCCAGGCCGATCCGGTTGGTGACATCAAGGACCAGGTCGCGCGTCGCCTCTCGAAGATGCCGCGCCGCCTTTCAGTGTCACCCTCTGCTCTCCGAACTCCCACCGCTTTGACCTATGGCTCGAAGCAAGCGGCCCCCACGACAAACACGCCGGTCGCGGTTGGCACGACCACCAACGCCAAGCCTCTCCCGTCACACGCGCCTGTCCGCCCGGCCGTCACGTCCACCTCGGCACTCACGGTGCCGAAGTATGCAACCCCGGCTGGTCGCACCGCGATCGCTGCTGTCGGCGCCAACCCTGCCATCCGTGCAGGTCTTGCTCGCGCCGAACCTGAAGCGCGGGAGGCGGCAAAGAGTGCGAACCCGCTGCCGGTGCTGCGCGCGTCCTCGTTCCCCGGAGTTGTCCAGTGAGCATCTTCAAAGGCCTGCTTGCCACGCTCCTCGGCGACTCCGCCAAGCCTGAGAACGGCCGTCCGGACTCGGCTGTCCCGCGGTTTGTGCATTGGCTGCCCTACCGTAGCTATGATCCGAAGACACAAATTTACTACAACAGCGCCTCGCGCGGGTTCTTCCTCGAGGCGACGCCTATGATCGGCGCAACCGAGCAAAGCCACGAGATGCTGGCCCAGCTGCTGTCTGAGGGCATTCCCACGCCGGGTGCCCTGCAGGTGCATGGCTGGATGAGTCCGCGGATCAGCGAGAAGCTCTCGCAGTGGTACATGCCGCGCTATTCGGCATCGGGCATTTACGAGCGGATGGCGCGGCACCGCACCGAGTATTTGATGGGCGGCGTTTGGAACTCGTTGTCGGCATCAGCTCCCTTTTGCCTGCGCAATCACCGCCTCGGCCTGTCCTACTCGACCCCGGAATCGAGCCGCGTCTCGAACGAGGAAATTACTTCGGTCATGGAGGGGCTGATCTCGGCGCTGGAGTCGCTCGGCGTCCATGCGCGGGCCGTCGACCCAAAGGGCCTCATCTCGTGGATCGATGACATCACCTCGCCGACGATGGCGCCCGGTGACGACACGATTACCTACAATCCGTTCGACCCGATTGCTGACCAAGCGGTGCGCCACGATCTGGAAATGAAGATCGAGCCGGACCGCATTCTGCTGCGCACCGAGCGCTTTCGTCCGACCGGCAAGACCGTTGAGAACGCGCCCGAGATTGGCGAGATTTATCCAGACACGTTCGACGTGCGCTCATTCTCGGTACGCAACCTGCCGCAGCGCTGGGCGCCGTGGGACATGGCCAAACTGATCGGCGACATGTTCGCCGACAACCTCAGCAAGGGCGTCTGAGTGAAGCGCGTCGCTTTCTCTTTGCTACTAAGCGTCCTGGCGGGCGCCACCAGCGGCGTCGTCGCACAGACGACGATCGAGGAAGCACGCAAGCAGGGCGCTGATCTTGGAAAGTCGATGCGTGCTGACGAAAGCCTTGGCCCGAACGATGCCAAGCTCGCGCAGCTGCCGGGATATGGCGGCACCGATCTGGCAGAGAAGGTCTATTTCGACGATCCCGACCGGCTGGTGGTCGATGGTGGCTCGAAGGCTGGCACCGACGAGGCGTTCGGCACGGTGACCGATCGCGCACGCACGCGGGCGACCTTCAGCAATGCCGAGATCCTGGCGGCGACCTCGCGCGGCACCGCGATCGAGAAGGACCCTGACACCTATCTGGGCGGTCAAATCCTTGGCGGTGCTGAGGGAACATGCACTGCCCTTCCTCCTTCCGTCGGCTCAAAGGGCTATTACGAGGCTACCTGCAACAAGGGGTCGAAAGTTACGGACACGGTCGAGGCCTGCCGCGGAAACCTCGTGCCGACCGTCGTCAACACCGCGCGCTGGTTCTACTACGGCGTTCTCGACAAAAACGAGGGCTACGGGTTCGCCAAAAACAGCGTCATGCAGGCGAAGGTCAATGCCGGCGTTTGCCGGGCAGAACCGGTCTCCAAGCACATCTGCGACGCGCAGATCGATCTTGGCGGTGGCGCTAACGACGTCGAAGGTTACCGCAAATACTGCAAGAAGAATGTCAGCGGCACGGCGCAGCTGTATTCCTGCAATGCCGAATTGTCGGCCGCTGAGATCGCCAGCCACCACAACTTTGCGACTGGTACGGCCTATCTGAAGAAGGAAGGGACGCTCAGCGTTACCGTCGCCCGCAACGAAGGCACCTGCCCGGCGCTGGCGGCCGACACGACCTGCGTTCCGCAAGCCGCCGAAGTCTGCACCGAAGGCCCTGAAACCCGGATTATCGACGGTGTGCCGGTGACGCAGGCGTGCTGGGCGTGGTCGCGCTCCTTCACCTGTCAGCGCCTCACGCCGGCCAGCGATTGCAGCGCGCTCGACGACAACAAGCTGTGCAAATTCCTACGTGACGAGTGCCTCGACGATCCGCAAAGCGGCGCCTGCAAGGTACCTAAGAAACATATCCAGCGCACCGAGGGTAATGCCGCCAACAATCATCGCAAAAACGATGCGTTGAATGACCCTCGCGGTCCCTGTGTCAGCTCTAGGTGAACTCTCGTCATCCCATTCGCGGCCATGATCGAAATTGTTCTGCCAGTACCCGATGCCTCGGCCAGGAGCCGAGTCAGTATCGAAAATGATGGGTTGGCTAGGATCAATTTGCATGGCGCACCTCACCCATAAAGGTAGAGCGACATGAACATCTTGGCAACGCAGGATCAGCGGCAATTTTTGGTCACGCAGCACCGCCCACCGGCGCTGAATGACATGCCGGGAAGCCTTATCTTCAGTCTCTCGTGGCTGCTTGTGATGGCGATCGGGCTAGTGCCCCTGGCCGAGGCATCGTTGGCACGTTCGCCATCAATCACGATGCCAACGACGATCGCATTCTTCGTCGCTGTTGGAAGCGCAGTCCTGTTGCGACGTCGCTACTCGTGGATTGGGCTTATGCTCCACATCTTCGGGCAGATTGCCACTTGGCTGTCGTTATTCGTCATGTCGCTCGCAATCGTGCTCATAGCGATCCCGCACGGGTGATCCGTTGGGTTTTATCATCGGCGATAGCGCTGCCCTAGGGACTGCGGATGCGCTGGTCGCGCAAGGCATCTGCTGCGCCGTTAATGCCCGCGTCGGTGCCCCGCCGGAGTTAGGCATTCTGTTGCGGGCGTCATGATCGGGAAGCGGCTGCAAAATGGCATTCACCGCTAACAGCGGGTGTCAGTTAACACTTATATCTACGAATCTGCTGCCGCGAAGCGTGGTATTTGGCTGAAGCTGAAAACCCGAGGACGCGCACCCCGATATCCGTATTGCGCGCCCAAGGATCAAACGAGCTGATTATTCCGCCGCGGCTTCTTCTGTTTTGCGCTTACGAGGTGTGGGAGCGGGCTTGGTATCGGCGTTTGCAGTGTTGGTCTGACCCGGCTTGCGGCCTAATCCGATCTTCTTGGCCATTGCACGGCGACTTTCCGAATACGTCGCAGCGACCATGGGATAATCGGCCTTGAGTCCATACCGTTCACGATATTCCGCTGGCGTCATACCGTTGGTCGAGAGGTGGCGGCGCAACGTCTTGTACGGCTTGCCGTCGATCATGCTGATAATGACATCAGGGTTCGCAAGCGACTTACGGGCAGTGACGGCGGGGGTGTATTCTTTGACCTCTGCCTCGGGCGTAGCCGGATCTAGATTGCCACCGACAAGCGACGAAACAGTGTCATACATTTTCCCGAGGAAGGCGGGTACATCGTCGGCCGAGGTGCGGGTATTTGGGTTGGTCAGCCAAGCAATCGTCAACTCAGTTGCAAGTTCGACTGGATTTGGTGCGTATGCGTCATCGGCCATTTTAAATCTCCATTCAGGGGAGGCCCGTTATCCAACTGCTCCGTGGTTTTCAACCTGGTCACCGCCAGATCGTTGAGTTGGCTGGTTTAGTTAGTGAATTGAGGCAGGAAGGCTGACATCAAACTGTTTGTCACTCGATTTCTGGCAGTATCGCAAACCGCTATGCCGAAACCCCGCGTGCATTGTCGATCGGTCTGTGCGCAGAGGAACTGTCACCAACGGACTCAGCACCTTGAGACGAATGAGGCGAAACGGCCGGAATAGCGCGAGATATCCGCCTTCTATCGCTTGAGAACGTGAACCTGCGTTACGATCGCATGGCCGCGGCATCGGCACCCGGTACACCGGAGGCGAGTGACCGCCGCTGCGACGGTGCCATCCAGGCGGAATTGTGCCAGGATTCTCTCAGCAGGGACGTTTATCGTTCGGCCGCACGCACACACGATCCGCATGTCGGCGCGCGCTACAGCCCATTCGCCGAGGGTCCTAAAGTCCGATTGATTGCGCACTAGCATCCGGCGCTCACGACGGTGTCATTTCCTCGTAACAACCGGCGCGACGGAGCTGGCGAACGATCCCGTTAAACGCCGCTGTGACGCCCTGGGCGCGACCGATCTCGTTCGTCTGCGATCCAGAGTCCCAGTAGAGAGCCAACGGCCATTTCTCGGGGCAATGCGGCAGCAGGCATCTGAGCGCCAGCCTGATCTCTGGAACATCGACGCGGGCTTCGGAACAGCGCGACACACCACAGCGCAGAATATGTACGGAGAGCGCAATTACGACGCGCTGATGCCTTGGCAGCGTGGACACGGGATTAATGGAAGTCATGCGACTTGAACCGCACGACCTCCTCCGGATCCATGCCTTCAGCGTGCGGTGGCCAGTAGCTGTTGCGCGGCTCCGGCTTCCAGCCCTTGTCGCCGCGATCGGGCGACCCCGGATGCTGACCGGCATCGCCGCGGCCCGTACGGTGCGGGAACGACATGTCGCCCACCCGGTGGAGCAGGTCGCCGTGGTCGATGATCCGGTCGCAGATCACATGGATGATCTCGCCTTCCTTCTGGATCCTCCCTTTAAGGCCGACCATCGAGGCGGACATGATCGTACGGCGCTGCGCCTCAAAGCGATCAGGCCAGAGGATGCCGTTGGCGATCCCGGTCTCATCCTCGATCGTGATGAAGAGCACGCCCTTGGCAGATCCCGGCTTCTGGCGGACCAGAACAATGCCGGCGACCTCGACATGGCGGCCGTCGCGGATGTTGACGAGGTCGCCGCATTTGATGACGCCGCGCCTGACCAACTCGTTACGCACGAACGTCAGCGGGTGGGCGCGAAGCGACAACTGCAGCGCGCGGTAGTCCTCGATCACCTCACGGCCATCAGTCAGCGCCCGCAACGCGACGTCCGGTTCCATCCCTTCGGCGCTGAAGGTCTCGGCCAAACGGTCGGCAGCAGCAAACAGAGGTAGCGGCGCGTCACCAAGACCCCTCACCTTCCAGAGACCCTGCCGGCGATCGACGCTGAAGCCGTGGAAGGCGTCGCCATCGGCCAGCTTCTCGATCGCAGCGCGCTGGACGCCCGATCGCCGCCAAACATCCTCGACGCTTTCGAAGGCGGTAAGCTCGCGTGCACCGACGATCTTTGCGCCATCTGCGTTTGACAGCCCGCGGATCTGTCGCAGCCCGAGCCGCACAGCGAGATAGCGTCCGCCGTTCTTCTCCAGCGTACAGTCCCACCGGCTCGCGTTGACGCATGGCGGTCGAACCTCGACGCCGTGCGCGCGCGCATCGCCGACGATCTGTGCTGGCGCGTAGAAACCCATCGGCTGCGCGTTCATCAGGCTCGCGCAGAACACGTCCGGGTGATGATGCTTCATCCACGACGATGCGTAGGAAATCTTGGCAAAGGAGGCGGCATGGCTTTCCGGGAAGCCGTAGGAACCGAATCCCTCGAGCTGGCGGAACGTGCGCTCGGCGAAATCGCGCGGGTATCCACGCTCGACCATGCCCTCGACCAGCTTCTCCGAGAAATGGGATACCCCGCCCGTAACCTTGAAGGTCGCCATGGCACGGCGCAGCTGATCCGCCTCGGCCGGCGTGAATCCGGCGCCGACGATCGCGACCTTCATCGCCTGTTCCTGGAACAGCGGCACGCCGAGCGTCTTTTCCAGCACCGCACGCAGTTCAGGCCGCAGGTATTCCGGTTTCTCCAGACCCTCCCGCCTGCGCAGATACGGATGGACCATGTCGCCCTGGATCGGTCCCGGCCGTACGATCGCGACCTGAATGACCAGATCGTAGAAGCGGCGCGGTTTCATCCGCGGCAGCATGCTCATCTGCGCGCGACTCTCGATCTGGAAGGTCCCGAGCGTGTCCGCCTTCGAGATCATGGCGTAGACGTCGGGATCATCGTCCTGCAGGTCAGCAAGGCCAACGCGCAGCCCCTTGTCCGCCTCCAGCATGTTGAAGGCCCGGTTCATGCAGCCGAGCATGCCAAGACCCAGCACGTCGACCTTCATGAACTTCAGCGCGTCGATGTCGTCCTTGTCCCACTCGATGATCTGCCGGTCTTCCATCGCAGCGGGCTCGATCGGCACTAGGTCGTCGAGGCGGTCATGGGTAAGGACGAACCCGCCTGGATGCTGCGACATGTGGCGGGGCACGCCGATCAGCTTGCGCGCCAGTTCCAGCGTCAGGCGCAGACGACGATCGCCAATGTCGAGGTTCAGCTCCTCGACCTGCTTCTCGCCCACGCCATCGGCTGACCAGCCCCACACCAAACCCGCCAGCGACGACGTCAGGTCTTCAGGCAGTCCAAGCGCCTTGCCGACGTCGCGCACCGCGCCCCGCGCCCTGTAGCGCGTGACGACGGCGGTCAGCGCAGAGTGATTGCGACCATAGGTCTCGTAGATCCACTGGATGATCTCTTCGCGCCGCTCATGCTCGAAATCGACGTCGATATCGGGCGGCTCGCGACGCTCGCCACTGACGAAGCGTTCGAACAGCAGCTCGTGCTTGATCGGGTCGATCGAGGTGACGCCGAGTACGAAGCAGACGCAGGAATTGGCGGCCGAGCCGCGGCCCTGGCACAGGATGCCGCGCCGACGGGCTTCGCGCACGATCGCGTAGACGGTCAAAAAGTAAGGTGCATAACCGAGTTCGCCGATCAACCGCATCTCGTGCGTGATCTGGTCGGTATAGGCTTGCGGAACGTCGCCATCGAACATCCGCCCGACCGCATCGGTTGCCAGCTTCTGAAGCGCTTCTTGCGCCGTCAGTCCGTCGATCAGCTTCTCATGCGGGTATTGATACTGAAGCTCGCCAAGGTCGAAGGTGCAGATCCGCGAAATGTCGACGCTGGCCTGCAGCGCGTCGGGGTAGGCGCGAAAGCGCCGAACCATCTCGTCGGGTGATTTCAGCGCGCGATCGGCGTTGACCTCGCGGCGATAACCAAGCTCGTCGACGGTACATTTCTCGCGCACTGCGGTCACCACGTCCTGCAGCAGCCGTGCGTCAGGTGCGTGGTAGAGCACGTCGCCGGTCACGACGGCGCGCACGCCCGCACCGCCCGCCTGTCGAGCAAGCGCATCGATGCGGAGCGCGTCTCCCGGTCGGCGCCGCTGGAACAAGGCCATGTAGCTGCGACGACCGTAGATCGCCTTCAGGTCGGCCAAGGCGGCAAGGTTCTCCTCGTCGGCCTCATGCGGCAGCAGGATGGCGACGACGCCTTCAGACCATGGCTCGAGGTCATGCCAGTGCAGCAGGCAACCGCCCTTCCCTGCCCGCTTCTTGCCGACGGTCAGTAGCCGCGTAATCCGCGACCAGGCCGATCGATCGATCGGGTACAGCAGCAGGCGCCGGCCGCAGGACAGATCGACGCGCGTGCCGGCGATCGAGCGGACACCGGTCGCCTTCTGCGCTTCCCATGCCCGCACGACGCCGGCGACGGTGCCGATGTCGCTGACGCCGATCGATGGATAGCCAAGCACGGCCGCAGCCGCGAACAGCTCGTCGGGACTGGATGCACCCCGCAGCAGCGAGAAGTGCGTCAGCACCTGAAGCTCGACATAATGGGTCATCCAAAGACCCCGTGCATCAACCAGGACAGATCACCGGTGTCGTCCTCGAAGCCGTCACCGCGTCGGAATACCCAGTAGCGGCCGCCAGTCTCGTCCTCGACGCGGTAATAGTCGCGGACCGCCCACACTTCCGCATCGCGGCGCCACCATTCGCCGTGGACGCGCTCTGGTCCGTCGCCGGCGACGACCTTGTACGTCTTGCCGCGCCACTCGAACCGGCGCGGTGGCTGGTCGGGCATCAGCGCCATGACCCGGTGCAGAGGCTCTGGATGCGCGAAGAGACGGATCGGGCGTTGCCAGATCGGCCAGTCTCCCGGCACCACGTTCGGATCGGAACGGACAACTGCCCGCTCCGGCACATGGCTTTCGACAGGCGCGATACGGAAGACGGCGTTCCCGCCGATCCGTCCGGCGATGAGGTCAACCAGGCGCGACGGATCACGCACCAGCGTCTCACCGGCAAGAACGGCGCCAAGGTCGACCGCATCAAGCGGCTCAGTGTGCGGGGCGACCAAGCAGAATTGCTCGAGCCCCATGCCAGGGTCGATGCGCTCGATGCGCAGCTTCAGCAGCCGCAGGAGATGCGTCACTTCGCGTGTCGGCCGGGATGTGCCGACCGCCACAACCTGCTCACTGCCGTCGACACTCAGGCCGGTCAGGCGCAACGACCTTGCGCCAAGCCCCTTGGTCTGCAGCAGCTCCGCGAGGTCGCGCAGGAGGTCGCCCATGACCTGCTCGATCGCCTCGGCCGTGCTGATCGGCTCCAGCAAGCGACGCTCGACGGCCGGCACCTCCGCATCCTCGCGCGGGGTGATCGGCTCTGCCATCCCGCCCAAGGCCTGATCGAGCCGCGTTATCGCCGGTAGCCCAAGTCGCCGCGCCAGCGGCCCGCGTGCGACCGGCAGGAGATCCGCAATCCGCTCGAAGCCGAATCTCCGCGCCGCGGTCAGCGCCGTGGGCGTCAGGCGCAGCGCGGCGATCGGTAACGGGCTGAGCGCCTCGACCGTGCCACGCGGTTCGACGCGCGTCAGATCGTCCCGACCGAAGCGCGCCAATGCATGCGCGGCCCCCGGCGTGTCGGCGACCGCGACGCGCGCGGTGAAGCCTGCGCGACGGCAGAAGGCGATCAAACGACGACAGAACCGCTCTTCCCCGCCATGCAGGTGATCGCAGCCGGCGAGATCGATCCAAAGGCCGTCGGCCGGCGTCACTGCCGCAATCGGTGACCAGCGCCGGACCGCCAACAGCGCAAGGCGATCGAGTAGTGCTGCATCGGCTTCAGGTTCGACCGGACGGAAGTCGAGATCCGACACCAGCGCGCGTGCATGGGTGGCAGCCATGCCGGGGTGGATGCCGAGCGCTTGTGCACCAGTGCAGGCGTGCACAACCTCTTCGCGCCGTCCGACCTTGCCGATCAGCGCAAGCGGTGCGTGCTCAAATGGCGGCGCTACAGGCGCGATGACATGCCGGGCGGGTGCCGGAGCCTTGTACGGGTGGCTTGCCGCCTCTGATCGCCGGCCAAGCTCGCGCATGGGCGGTTTTGCATGAACTGGCAGCGCAGCGATCTGTGCCTCAACATCTCCGCGGGATTGTGTACCCTCGCGTGCCCAGCGAGCGCCAGGACGCCAACCGCCACCCCGCGGTACCGAACAGGCACCCGGATCGTCGTCGGGAGGTAGTTGAAGGGCTGGCCGTTCAGGCAGCCGCGTAGCGGGCCGTTCCAACCGTCTCAGCCGCTCGATGGCCAAGTTCGGCAGGAACAGCGAGACGACCCGTCTCATCGCTGCCCTCCACTATCAGGGAAAAGCCCTCACCGCCGCGTTGCCGCGCCAGTTCGACCGACCATCTCGCTCGTCCTACACCCGCGATTTCCAACCGCGCCGAAGGCGCGGAACCGATCCGCCAGCGCGTCCACGCGGCGGAAGGTTCGGAAAAAGGATCCTGGTCACGCCCGCGTCGACGACGAAGAAGCAGCACAGGCATGTCGGCTTCGGCCGCCACCAGCTGAAGGCGGCGAGTTGCAACCATCGATACCCTGCTCGCTTCCGCGACGATCGCCGACGGGGTGCCATCGCGAACCGCATCTTCGATGACGGCGAGCAACGCCGCGTCATCGTATGGTTGAGCGTAGATGACATCTGACGACGATAGGCCTGCCTGGGCCAAAGCCGGCGCATAGAGGTCGGTGCGGCACGTAGCCCACAAGACAGGACCGCCGGCATTGGCAGCTTCGCGCGCTGCAATGCCGGCAAGGAACAGCGTCGTTGCCGCATCGTCGACAAGCGAAGCGCTGCGCGCCGTTGCCTCGTGAAGCGCGCCCGCTCGCAACCCCCCGGCCCCAAGCCGGCCATCTATCGCGGCCACGCCGAACGGCATGATGCGGTAGTCGGCCACTGGCATCGCGATCGTACGCAGGTGCGCGATGCTGTGGGGTAAGGACTCGGAAGCGACGGATGACATACTGGCTAGACTCTACCTGTTCCCTTTATGTTCCGTCACCAACTGGTGTTGGTCAACGGGTTTATGTCGATGGTTCGGACTCTTTGCGCTTGACCGCGGCCGAGCGCGGTACGGAACGGGTGCGAAACGTATCGTAAACAGAGCAGAACGAATTCGCTTTCGTTTCGGCCGCGCCTGACTCATAGAATCGTCATGCCGATCCGACCCGAAAACCGCTGGCTCTATCCGATCGACTGGCGGCAGCTGTCGCAGACGGTCCGGTTCGATCGCGCCGGTGCCAAGTGCGAGGGATGCGGCCGGCCACATCTACGCCGCGTGGTTCATCTTGGCGACGGACGCTGGTGGGATGCCGATATTCGGTGCTGGCGGTCGGACCGCGGCAAGCGTATTTCGATGAAAGCCGGTTTCGCGCTGGCGTCGGTTCGGGTGACCTATGTCGTCCTGGCCTGCGCGCACCTTGATCACGATCCCGGCAACAGCGCGTCTTCGAACCTCAAGGCGCTCTGTCAGCGCTGCCACATGATCCACGATGCAGCCGAGCATCGCTGGCAGCGCTGGTGGAATGTCTTTCGGCTCCGCGCAATCCGTGATCTTTACGAGGATCCTCGCGTCACGCGAGAACGCATCGCCAGCCGCTAGAGATCGATGTTGCGGGCGCGCATCGCTTCGACTGCGAGATCGGCGATCGGCCCCTCCCCTCCTGTCACCTCGTAGGCTTCGGCGACATCGTGATCCGGGAGCTTATCCAGCATGAAGCGAACCGTCGCAACGCTGGCGTCGTCCAATGCGGTCTTTGTCTTGTCGTTCGCCATGGCTAAGGTCCCGCCGGTGTTTCCAACGGAGTACGAATAACATGAACGTAAGTGACCTGGCCAAGGGCGTCGCGGAAGCGACCGGTTCGAACGATGCCGATGCGAAGAAGGCGATCACGGCCGTGTTCGACCAGATCGCGGCAGCAGCCGTGAAGGGCGAGGAGGTTTCGATTCCAGGGTTCGGCAAGTTTACCGTCAAGGACCGCCCGGAGCGCGAAGGCCGTAACCCCGGCACCGGTGAGGCGATCACGATCGCGGCTTCCAAGAAGGTTGCGTTCACAGCCGCCAAGGGGCTGAAGGACAAGATGTAAGACGTGTGCGCCGGCGAGCGGTCTCGTCGGCGCCAACCCGAGGAACAGGCTCGTGTGCAACCGGTATCGTATGACCGCAAAAGAGGTCGACCTTGCGGTCACCTTCGGTATCCAACCTCCTTGTGAAAAGGATGAGGAATACCCCGCCGGTGACATCTTCCCGACCGGCAAGAAGACCCCGTTCTACGGCAAGGTGATCGTGCAGGACGGCGCCGAGCGGAAGCTCGAGCGGATGGAATGGGGCGTGCCGACGCAAGTACCCAGCGCGCGCGACCCCTCGGTCAAACTTACCAAGTACGTGACGAACGTGCGCAACCTTAACTCCGGCTTCTGGCGATCGATGCTGACGACGCCAGCGCGACGCTGTCTCGTCCCGGTCACCGCTTTTTCTGAATATGGATTAGCGCCGGGCGAAGACAGCAAGAAGCCCTTGCACTGGTTTGACGTGCCCAGCCGCCCAATCTTCGCCTTTGCAGGGATCTGGCGTCCGACCGAGCGCGACAATGCCTATGGTTTCCTGACGACCGAGCCGAACGCGATCGTGGCGCCGATCCACCCCAAGGCTATGCCGCTCATACTACATGACGAGGATTACGATCGTTGGCTGACAGCGCCCTGGGACGAACTGAAGGACTTGGTCGCGCCCTACCCATCGCAGTTGATGCGCGTTGAGGGCATGGCATCGGCGGACGCGGAGGATGCCCGATCGCCTGTGCTACTCTAGCCGTTGAACCCCGAAAAGGTAACTGACAAAGACAGAAGCGACATGGGGCGAAAGCGCCAAGACCCCGGACATCAACTGGCGCATGAGCGCGTCGTTGGAAAACGTGCCCTGCGGTGACACCGACATCGCCGAAGTGACGAACCTGGAGCGAGCCGTGCGGGATTGGGTCAGGCTGGACCCTGAACATAGGAAAGCGGCGACCTTGACCACGGATCATGCCGTTCAGCTCGAAGGGGTTTCCAGTACGACGTTCACTGGCGAAGCTATCGCGGCCCTAGCCGAGCATTTGCCGTCCACTCCAACCGTGGAGGAGTAATTACTATGGCGAAAGCCAGCGTCCGGTTCGAGCGCGGCGACGGATATTGGGTGGCCGAGCGCGATAGCATCGGCTTCACCGGCACGACCGACTTTGGTCCCGTCGAGTTTCTGATCACCAGCGAAGCGTTGGCCGAAATGCTGAACCCGGCGCTAGAGGGAATTGACCCAGAAACTGCGGTCGAGGTCTTCATCGAGTTCGAAAGCGACATTCACCGCATCGCCCAGCGTGAATTTGTGAAACGCCTTGGTGGTGAGCCACCAATCCTGCTGACGACTTCAGATGTGGCGCTTTAGCGTCGAAGCACGTTTGCGATTCAACTGGTTCAATGGTCCGGAGCGGGTTACGCTCCGGACCCACGTCGTCTCCATGCCTATTTCAGTATAAGCCGCCCTCTTCTCGCTCCTCCGCGCCTTCCTTTTGCGCTTCCTCAAGATCGTTTGGCTCTTGTTCGCCGGCGATTGGTTTATCCTCAAGGGTATCTTCTGGCCCGTTGTTGTCGTCCGGTAGTTCGTTGACGTCGGCTTCAAAACCGGGCTCTTCGGCTTGCGGGGCAGTCACCATCGTTGCTCTCCTTCATACAACCAAACGATCCAAGAAACCGCTCGGTTGCGAACCGGCGGACGATACCTGACACGCCCAGGAGGGCTCGCATTACCGCTCCTGGCAAATTCGATGATGGTATACTTTCAGACGACCGATAGCCGAATGCCTCACAAGCAAACGTTCGCAAGCTTTTCGGTCACCCAACGTCGGCTATTCATTGATGGCCCAGGCGAGGGGCTTCTATCGGCATCTTCCCTGCCCGATTGCGTATCGCCGGCGAACACGCGCCCCCGCTTTAAGCAAGCAAAACAAACTGCCCGAATTTATCCAAAAGAATCGGTAATGATGGGGATTCCGGCGGCTGATCTGGCCCCCTGCTACGTTAGACGCCAAGATAGATACATCAGCTTGACCAAAATCCTTCGGGATCACGCTGATCTGAAGTCAGAAATGCGCAATCAACGCGTCGGCTGGAACGGCGAGTGCGAGAGCAAGCTTGTCCCGGACCTGACTGCCGCTGTTAAGCCCGCGCTCGATGCTGGACAGTCCGGCAGGATTCACCCCGGCCGCTTGCGAGAGCGAAACGCGCGTCATCCCCCGGAACATTCGCCAAGCGGCGGTGGGCGAGGCCCCGCCGAGCAGTGCGTAGACGACGTCGACAGGATAACGAGTGTCTCGAGCGACCCGTACCGCCGCAAAGCAGAACTCGGTCGAAGACAGCGTTGCCTTCACCTCCCACAGATCGTCCAACTGTCGTCGGGTTATCGGTTTGACGTCGATATATTCCAAATCCACCGCTCCGTTCGGCTGCGCGGGGCTACGCGTGATAGGCTGACGAGACCGCTTCAACTTCCTTTGAATCGCCCATGACAAGCCCGACGCGCTGGTGAAGGGCGGTCGGGACGATCGACATGATCCGCATCTCCCCGTCACTCGCGGCTCCCCCGGCCTGCTCCATGAGCATGGCCATCGGGTTGCCTTCGTACATCAGGCGGAGCTTACCAACCTTGCCGGGCTTGCGTACATCGCGCGGATACAGGAACACCCCGCCTCGCTTCAGGATGCGATGGACGTCGGCAACCATCGAACCCGTCCACCGCATATTGTAGTCAACGCTAAGATTACCGTCTTCGCCTGCAACGCGGTCCTCGATGAAGCGCGCAATTTCAGGGGACCATTGCCGAGCGTTGGACGTGTTGATCGCAAATTCCCGCGTGCCGGTCGGGATGATCATGTTAGTATCAGTCATGACCCACGACCCGATTTCGCGGTCGAGCGTGAACTCGTGCACGCCCGCACCGAGTGTGAGCACAAGGATCGTCTGTGGCCCGTAGACGGCGTAACCAGCGGCGACCTGGCACTCGCCCCTCTGCAGGAAGTCCTCCTCGGTGACGTCCGCGCCGCCTACCCGTTCAGGCGCGCGCAACACGGAAAAGATCGTCCCGACCGAAAGATCGACATCGATGTTGCTCGACCCGTCGATCGGGTCAAACAGCAGCAGGTATTCCCCCTGAGGATAGCGGTTCGGAACAAGATGGATCGTTTCCATCTCCTCCGACGCCATAGCCGCAAGATGCCCGCCCCACTCGTTGGCCTCGAGCAGCATCTCGTTGGCAATGACGTCGAGCTTCTTTTGCACCTCGCCCTGGACGTTCTCGCTGCTCAGACTGCCAAGCACACCGCCAAGGGCGCCCTTGCCTATCGAATGACTGATCGCCTTGCACGACCGTGCTACGACTTCGATCAGAAGACGGAGCTGAGGCTGCAGTGTTCCAGCCTCACGCTGCTGTTCGATCAGGAACTGCGTCAGGGTCTTGCGCTTCATGTAACTACCGCCCGTTATGAAGGAGAACAGTGCGAACGTCGGGTGAGATGCTGTCGCATTGTCATACCGCGCAGTCCGCCTTTGAGCAGCATATCTACCAACCAAGGCGGGAGCGGCCGCAGACAGCCCAATGCCCCGTACTCTGAATGTCGAATTTTACTCGCGGTTCGCCATGTCCAGCATTCGCGTATTGTCACCCAAAGCAAGCGTGCTTCCATCGTCGAGTGCCTCTAACCTCGATTCAAGCGTCTCCTGCTGGCGAATTAGACCTGCCGGTAGGCGGCCCCCGAACGTTTCAAGGTAATCCCGGTTGAGCTGAGCCTCTCTAACCCAGACGGAAGGGTCAACGGACAGCAGCGCCTCGGACTCGACCGACGATAGCGTCAGTCCGGTGAGGTCAAGCGACCCAGCTTCAGGGAGCAGGCCAATCGGCGTCGACCTCGCCGTTGCCTTACCATCGATCCGTTCGGTCACCCACTTCAGCGCCCGGACATTGTCCCCAAAGCCGGGCCAGATGAACTTTCCGGTGGCGTCCTTCCGGAACCAGTTGACCATGAAGATCCTGGGCAGCCGTGCTGCATCGGATTGTGCAGCGGCGCCGATCCGCAGCCAATGAGCGAAATAGTCGGCGATGTGATATCCGCAGAACGGGAGCATCGCGAATGGATCGCGACGCAGTTCACCGACCGTGTTTTCCGCAGCAGCGGTACCCTCGGATGCAATATTTGCCGCAAGATAGACACCGTGCTCCCAGTCGAATGCCTCCGTCACGAGCGGAACCGCCGTCGCACGGCGACCGCCGAAAAGGATCGCTGAGATCGGCACGCCTTCGGGCGACTCCCATTCGGGCGCAATGGTCGGACATTGTGACGCAGGAACCGCGAAGCGAGCATTGGGATGTGCAGCCGGACTTGCGCCGGCCGGGTCGTGGGGATTGCCACGCCAGTCAGTAAGGCCTGCTGGCGGCTCCTTCGTCAGCCCTTCCCACCAGACGTCGCCATTGTCTGTAAGAGCAGTGTTTGTGAAGATGCAATTCGCACTTAGCGTGTTGATCGCGTTGCGGTTCGTGCCAGGACCAGTTCCGGGCGCGACGCCAAAGAAGCCGGCTTCGGGGTTGATGGCATACAGGCGCCCATCCTTGCCAAAACGCATCCAGGCGATGTCGTCACCGACCGTCTCGGCCTTCCAGCCGGCGATTGTCGGCTCGAGCATTGCAAGGTTCGTCTTGCCACAGGCGCTCGGGAACGCCGCAGCGATATAATGGCTGGCACCGTCCGGATTGGTCAGCTTCACGATCAGCATGTGCTCGGCGAGCCATCCTTCGTCGCGGGCCATTACGCTTGCGATCCGCAGCGCGACGCACTTCTTGCCGAGCAAGGCATTGCCGCCATAGCCGGAACCATAAGACCAGATTTCTCGGGTCTCGGGAAAGTGAACAATCCATTTGTCGTCATTGCAGGGCCAAGGAACGTCCGCGGCACCGTCGACGAGTGGTGCCCCGACGGAGTGCACGCATCGAATGAAGAACCCATCCTCGCCGAGCACGTCCAGTACCGGCGTTCCAATCCGGGTCATAACCCGCATGGAAAGTACGACGTACAGGCTGTCCGTGATCTCGACGCCGATCAGGGACTTGTCCGAACCCAACGGTCCCATGCAGAACGGCACGACATACAACGTCCGGCCACGCATGCAGCCATCAAACAGGCCGTCGAGCCGAGTCCGCATCTCCTCGGGTGGTGCCCAGTTGTTCGTAGGCCCTGCATCGCTCTGTGATTCCGAACAGATGAAAGTGCGGCTCTCGACCCGCGCGACGTCACGAGGATCGGAGCGCGCGTAAAAGGAGTTCGGTTGTAACGTAGGATTCAGCGGCGTGAGCGTACCCGCCTCAACCGCTTGGTTGGCAAACGCCTTTGCTTCGGTCTCAGAGCCATCGCACCAGTGAATGCTGTCAGGCTTGGCTCTGGACGCAATGGCGTCGACCCATGCCCGTAGCGCGCGATGCTGCGTCGGAACTTGCGGCTCAGACGCATGGGCGCTTGCAGGTTGGGTCAGCATTCCAGTTTTCCTCCCGCGAAGACCGCGCTCATTGTTGATCGAGGCGTACATTCAGGGCGCCAGTCCCACAAATATCATTATCGGAAGGACATAAGCTCCGGCTAATGCATTCCCATGGCTTCACCATACGACCTGAACCTCCGGCACCTTCGTATGCTCTTGGCGATATCAGACGCGGGTAGTCTGAGTGCGGCAGCCCGAGCGACGTCAGTATCGCAGCCTGGTCTGACGCAGGCGCTCAATCGGCTCGAGACCCTGTTCGGCACAATGCTGTTCGATCGGCGAACTACTGGTGTAATGGCGACGCCCAACGGGCAGCGCATTCTGCAGCGTACCCAGCGGGCTCTGCAAAGCTTCACACGTGGCTGCCGGGCCGTGACCGGGGCTTCTGGAGTAGAGAAGCTCGATCGCTACCTTACGACAGCCCACGTCCGCGGTCTGATCGCGCTGGGGGAAGCTGGCGGCTTCTCGAGCGCGAGTGAGACCGCTGGCATCTCCGCACCATCACTGCACCGTGCCGTTCGCGGATTGGAAGCGCTGTCAGGCACTGGTCTTGTCGAGCAACGAGGCCGTGGCGTGGAACTCACGCGTGCAGGCGCAAGGCTTGCGCGAAGTTTCATGATCGGCGTCGCAGAACTTGCTGCTGCGCTTCAGGAGACCGCGAACCAGGGCGGCCACCTCTCCGTGGGGGCGATGGCATTGTCGCGCTCCCTGCTGCTGCCAGCGACGCTGGCGGATCTACTGCGCGAGCAGCCGGGTATAACGGTGGACGTTCTGGAAGGGTCGTACCTCGAGCTGGTCGAACTGCTCCGCAGCGGCAAGATCGATATCCTCATCGGCGCGCTCCGTGATCATCCCGGGACGGATCTACTTCAGGAACCACTCTTCGATGATCGGCTCACCATCATTGGTCGAGCCGAGCATCCGCTTGCCGGCAGCGTTGCCGGGTTTGAGGAGTTGGCGGCCTACCCTTGGATTGTTGCCCGTCGAGCGTCCGGCTTGCTTGATCGGTGGCAGAAGATGTTCGATCGGTCCGGGATGGTACGTCCGGAGGCACCCATACAGTGTGGCTCCGTGGCACTTATCCGAGGCGTTCTGGTGCGCAGCGACTTCCTGACCCTTCTTTCGAAGGATCAGGTAACCGCGGAGATTGAATCCGGCACGCTCGTAAAGATCGATTCCTGCATACCAGATACCATGAGGACTATCGGCGTGATCACCCGTCGCGATCAGATCCCGACCAGACTACAAATATCGTTTATGAACTGCCTGACAAAAGTTGCATCGGATGTGGGAAACGAGGTCTAGGTATGACCCCAAAGCTGTCGGTCATCAGCGACGCCGAATGGTCTAAGTCGTTCCGAAACTCACGTAGCTGTTGAGACCTATCCCCAGACGCTAAACACACTGACAATGCTGCTTATAAACATACAGACATTCATCTCATATTCTGATACCAAATTTTCGTTCGCACAGGTCAGGAACTAATCTAGTAATAGATGGTTTTTCCGCCTTCACCACAAGATAGTATCTACTAAAGCAAAGCAATGGCGAAGAACGAACATACGAGCGAAAAGGCTGGCAAGGCGGCCTCGAAGGTCCTGAAGGACGGACGAGCCGGAAAGGACTCCAAGACGGCCACTGGATCCGCGTTATCTCAGCGCCCTGACAAGAAGAAGAAGTGATCGACGAGGCCGGTCGGTACCGGCCCCACCCATAAACACGTCGACCCAGAACCGGACGTTTCCGATCAGTTAGCGTTTGTTTCAAACCAGCCATCTGTTCATTATTCAAATTGGCTGAGCGAGGCAACGAAGCGGTGACGGTTGTCATGTCACCGCTTCGTCTGGATCAAAACCCGAAAGCGAGCGCGATCCGGAACACACTGTCGTCGCCGCGGTCACCGATCGATCCCGAATAGCCCGAGGTGATCGTAATGGCCTGGGTCGGCATCCAGGCGAGATCGAGCGCCACCACTGCCGCATCGCGCGACAGCGTTGTGCCGGTTACCGAAAACGGCACGCTGGCGCCCGCAAACCGGAGCCGCGCATCTGGGCTCGCGTCGCCGAACGCATGCTGCCAACCGATTCGAGACCGAGCGCTGAGCCCTTCGGCGATCGGCGTCTGCCCCCGGATACCCAGCGTCGAGAGCGTGAAGCTTTCCTTGCGCGCCTCGCCCGACAACGCCGCGCTCCCCCCGGCCTCGGTGAAGGCGTCGGTGTGGACGCGGTACGCCTCGACGCCTGCGAACGGCTCGACCGTGCCGCCAAACATCGCATGCGGCAGGCCGATCTCGGCGAACCCATGCAGCACGTCGCCGTCATAGTTCGATGTCAGCCGCGCGGCATAGCCAGGGAACATCACGCCCCGCGTCAGGTCGGTCTTCGTCCAGGCATAGCCCGCCCCGGTGCGCAGCACGATTGGGCCCAGCGTCCCACCGGCATAGGCGAGCGCGTGCGTGCTCTCGACCTGGCCGAAGCTGTCGCGCGCGTCGATCCCGACCTTCGTGCGGGTGTAGCCGCCGGCGATCCCCACCCGCGCCTGGTCGTCGAGCGCGATGTCAACGCCGCCCAATCCGCCCCAGCCATGACGTTTGGCCGACGCAGTGCCGATGGCGCCGTCGTCCTCGCCGCTATGCCCGAGCGCCTGCGCCCAGATCCCCGAGCCGGTCGTCGGCGACAGCAACCGCGAGCGCACCGCGTCCTCGGCGCCCTGCGCGTCCTTCAGCACCGTCGTGCGTAGCGAGGCATGCGCTTCACCCGACAACGCATCTAGCCCGGCGCGGACTGCATCGTCGCTCGGGATCAGCGTCAACGCGGCATAAGCGGCGTTGCCGACGCCGAGTGCCGCCAGAGCGGGGGCGACCGTGGCCTGGTTGCGCGTCGCCGCAATCGACGGCAGCGATGCCGCAGTGCGGGCGACGTCGACGAATACGCCGGTCCCGGTCTGCGCCAGACGGAACTCGGTCCCGCCGCTGGCGGTCTGGACCATCGTGTAGGTGCCGCTGACGCCACCCGTCGCGGTCAGCAGCGTGTAGCGTTGGCCGATGCCGTAAGTCCCGGTGCCGCGCGTTACCGCCAGCTGCGCGCCGCTCGCGATAGTTGCGGTACCGCCGACCGTGATACGATCTGATAAGCCGGCTGCGGTCGTCTCCGCTGCGTAGATCGATCCGCTGGCCTGAGCGAAATTGCCGGTGACCGCGATCGTACCGACGCCGGTACCCGGAGCGACGTTACCGCCGCTGGCTACGGTCAGCGCCGCGATCGTGCCAGTGCCGCCGAGCGTCGCGCCATTCGCTACGGTGACCGTAGAGGGCAACGAGCCGGCGAGAATCAGACGGCCAGCGTTGACGGCGGTCGGTCCGGTGAAGCCGGTCTGGCTGCCAATGGTGAGCGCACCCGCGCCCATCTTGATCAACGCACCCGTGCCCGACAGCGTGCCGACGAAGCTGCCGTCGGTCGCCTGCTGGAAGACGACCGTGCCTGCATTCGCTATTCCGCCGGTCAGCGTCATAGTGTTGCCGGTAAGTGTCGCCGGTGTGGCTATCGTGATGCCGTTCGCAAAGGTCGATGGCGCGGTTAGCGTCCAGTTGCCCGTATTGACCGCCAACGTCTCGAAATTCACAGCGCCCGCAAAGTTGCCCGCGCCGGTGCCGCCTAGGTTGATCCGATCGTTGCCCGCGCCGCCATCGACGGTCCCGCTGATCACCGATCCGCTCTGGATGTTCAGAATGTCGTTGCCGTCGCCCATGTCGATCGCGCCGGCAGTGCCGCCGGTGATAGTGCCGGACGTCGTGATCGTGTCCGCGAAATTGCCGACGAACTGGATCGCGCGGCCCGTGGTGGCGCGGATCGTGCCCGTATTGGTGATCGTCGTCGCGTCGTCGGCGACACCGCCGACATTGGTATCGTGGTTGATCAAAATCGCGTTGCCGGCGCCGAAGATCACACCCGAGTTGACGATCGTACCGCCACCCATCGCGATACCCTCAGCGCTGTTCGGGCGGCCACCCGAATCGACGCCGGTTGCGCTCAGCCCTTGGATAGTGCCGCTGTTAGTGACCGATCCGATGAAGTCGATATCGACGCCGTCGCCGTCGCCATTGGTGGCGACGCCGTCCCATTGGCCGGTGATTGTCCCGCGGTTGACGACCGTACCGGTGCCATCCGAACCGATGCCCGACCCATTGCGACCAGTGATCGCGCCATCGTTGATGACGTTGACGTCGACGTCACTGGTAATGCCGTGGCGCAAGCCCGAGATCATGCCCGTCGTTTGGTTGATGACGGTGCCAGACTTCTGCTGCCAATCGATACCATCGTAATTGTTGTTGGCGGCGCCGTCCAAGCGGATGAGTCCGGCATTGGTGACGATTGCCCCCTGCCCCGGCCGAATGCCATCCTGTCCGACCGAACTAAGCGTCGCGCCCGCATAATTGTTGATGATCACCGTCGCGCCACCCGCGACCGCGTCAAAATCGAGCGCTTGGCCACTGCTGGTAGTACGGATGGTGCCGAAATTGTCGATCCGGATTGTACCACCGGTCGGCGCCACGTTGATCCGGAACGCGTCGTCCTGCGATTCGATCAGCGCGCCCACATTGTTGACCAGCGTCACGGTCCGCGCGTTATTCGCTCCCGACGCGTTGATCGCGCGACCACCATTCGCGGTCGATCGGATGATGCCCGAATTGGTGATCCGCAGGTCCGTGGAACTCGTCGACCAGTTGATCGCTGGGTTCGTCGTCGTCGCCAGCGTACCGTTCGCCTGGACGGTTGCGGTATCGGTGCCGCCCACGGTCTTCGAAGCCGTATCGATCGTACCCGACGCGACCACGATCCTCTGCTGCGCCTGCGCCGGAGCACTCGCCAGAACGACAGCGCCAAGTGCGCATGTCAGAGCTTGAGCGCTAACGCCCCACCAAAAAGACGACATGAATGAATTCCCCCAAGACAACGCATCATGGTTGCCCATCGCGGGCGTTAGCGGTCGAGTTTGATAGTTATGTGACAACATCTGACCCCCGGAACAGATGGCATTCGATCGCATTCTCGAACGATGAGGCCTGGTGCTCTCTGTAGCTAAGTCCGGCCAACAGACAGCACGCAAGTCGTCACCACAAGCGCCGGCAGACCCATTTGCAGACGCTCAGTTTGCCCTACCAGCTTCCCAACTTCCGCCATTCATTCAGAAGGCGCGGTCACTGACAGGGGACGTTGAAAATGGGCCACCTCAGCAAGCAATATCATCGAACTTCCGGCCGAAAAGGGCAGAAGTAGCGTACTCGTACATTCTCCGCGCAGCATCGCGATAAAACCACCACCCGCTTGAAACGACCGCAGCGTCCATCAACCGCGCGCATTGTTGCTATTGCGAACCTTTCTCATAATCCGTAAGCGCCACGAGCTTCTCGGGGGAATGTCGTGCGTAATAGTTCATGCTGCCTGCTCGCCGTAACCGCGTTCTGCACACCGTGGGTCGCATCGGCGGAGACGATGGCGTCGCCTGTCGATCCAGATCAGGAGATCGTCGTTACCGCGCGGGCATCGCCCACCCCGAAAGCTGCCGACGATCGCTACAAGCCGACGCCCGACGCATCGACGCTGCGGTCCGCGGCATCGCCGCTCGATACGCCGCAGACGGTCAACGTCGTACCCGCGCAGGTCATTCGCGATCAGCGGCCGCGCTATCTCGACGACGTGCTGACCAACGTCAGCGGGATCACGCAGGGCAATACGCTGGCGGGCACGCAGGACACGGTGCTCAAGCGCGGCTTCGGCGGCAATCGCGACGGATCGGTCATGCACAACGGGACGCCGGTGGTGCAGGGCCGCGCGTTCAATGCCGCCACGCAGAGCGTCGAGGTGCTCAAGGGCCCCTCCTCGCTGCTCTACGGCATCATGGATCCGGGCGGGGTCATCAATATCGTGAGCAAGAAGCCGCTGCTCGAAACGCATCTGAACGTCGCGCTGACCGGATCGAGCTATGCGGCGGGCCGGTCGGGGCTGGAGGGTATGGCCGACCTGACCGGATCGCTCGGCGGCAATTTCGCCGCACGGCTCGTCGTCGATCATCAGGACGAGGATTACTGGCGCAATTTCGGCGAGCGCCGCGACACGCTGATCGCGCCGTCGCTTGCCTGGTACGGGACGAAAACCCAGGCGGTGATCTGGTACGAGTACCGGAAATTCGACTATCCGTTCGATCGCGGCACCGCGCTCGATCCCCGCACGCTGACGCCGCTCGCGGTCCCGCGCCGCCAGCGGCTCGACGACGTGGACAACATAATGGCAGGGTCGAGCCATCTCGTGCAGCTTGCCGTCGACCACCAGCTTGGCGGCGGCTGGGCGGCGCATCTGGCGTCCAGCTTCAACAGCGAGACCTACGACGCGGGCCAGCTCCGCGTGTCCGGTGTCAACGTCGCGCGGGGTACGCTCACGCGCAGCAACGATGCGACGCTTGGATCGCTCAGCACCGACGCCTATGCGCAGGCCTATGTCGATGGCGGGTTCGGACTGCTCGGGCTCGACCATCAGGTGATCGTCGGGATCGAGGGCGAGTATCGCCGTTATTACCGTCGCGACCTGATCCGGCAGGCGGTCCGCGCGACGTTCAGCTATGTGAACCCGGTCTATGGACTGGAAGCATTCCCGACGACGGTCTCGGCAAGCGACAGCGACCAGACCGATCGCCTCTACAATTACTCGCTGTTCGCGCAGGATTCGATCCATCTCGGCGACCGCTGGATCGTCAGCGCCGGCGGACGGCTGGTCGGGTTCGACCAGCGCGCCGGACGCGGACGCCCGTTCGTCGCCAACACCGACCTCAACGACTGGGAGTTCGTCCCCCAGGCCGGGCTCGTCTGGAAGGCGGCGGACGTGTTCTCGCTGTATGCGAGCTATACCCGCTCGCTGAAGCCCACGTCGACGATCGCGCCGCTCGCCAGTGGCGTGACGATCGGATCGGGGTTCGCACCCGAGCGTGGGCGATCGTTCGAGGTCGGTGCGAAGCTCGACGTGCCCGACCGGATCACCGCGACGCTCGCGCTGTACGACATCGACAAGCGCAATGTGCTCGTCTCGCAGTTCAACACCGCGACCGGCCTCACCGAATACCGGACCGCGGGCCGGGCGATCTCGCGCGGTGTCGAGTTCGATATCGCCGGACGGATCACCAAGGCGCTGAGTTTGATCGGCAGCTATGCGTACACGCACGCCCGCACCACCGAGGACCCGGTCTTCGCGGGCAAGGAACTGGCCAACGTCGCGCCGCATACCGCGTCGCTGTCGGCCGCGTACGAGGTCGGGCGGATCGCGAGCGACGACAGCCTGCGGCTGGGCGGCGGTGCGCGCTATGTCGCGCGGCGGCCGGGCGACAACGCGAACAGCTTCCGCCTGCCCGAGTATACCGTCGCCGACGCGTTCGTGACCTATGACACGATGCTGGCCGGGAAGGCCGTCACGTTCCAGTTCAACCTCAAGAACGTGTTCGACAAGACCTATTACACCTCCGCGGTGAACGTCTACGGCGTCGCGATCGGCGATCCACGCCGCGCGATCGGCACGATGAGCTTCCGCCTGTGATGAAGTGGGCTCTGTTTCTCGCGCTCGCCAGCGCGTCGCCGGTCGCCGCCAAGGCACCGACGGCGGCGCTGGTGATGCAGCACGGTGGCCCCTCCGCCGCCACCGACCTGAAGGTGCGCGATCACCTCGCCGCGCGGGGCTTTGCGGTACGCCTCGTCGATCAGGGCGCCGATCCCGCCTCGGCACGCGACACCGATCTGGTCGTGATCTCGTCGAGCGTCTCAGGCAAGGACGTGAAGCCCGGCTGGCGTGCCCTCGCGGTGCCGCTGGTCACCTGGGAGAACGATCTGCTCGACGACCTCGCGATGACCGGCAAGCGTCACGACGTCGATTTCGGCGAGGCGGAAAAGGAGCGCTTCGTGTGGATCGTCAACGCGCCTCAGACGATGGCGGCAGGGCTGCCCGCGGGCATTGCCAACGTCTATGTCAGGCAGGCGCCGATGAGCTGGGGAAAGCCGGGCCTCGGCGCGACGACGATCGCGACGATCTATGGCCAGCCCGAAAAGGCCGCGGTGTTCGGGTACGAGGCCGGCGCGACGATGGACTACGAGACGCTGGCGCCGGCGCGGCGCGTCATGCTGTTCCTGAACAACGACGGCTTTACCAATTTGTCGCCGGCGGGCCTTCGCCTGTTCGACGCGGCGATCGACTGGGCGATCGCCCGGAAATGACCCGCCGCGTCCTGTTCCAGATCCACTGGTTCCTCGGCATCACCGCCGGCCTCGTGCTCGCGCTGATGGGCGTCACGGGCGCGACGATGAGCTTCGAGGACGAGATCATGGCCGCGCTGAGCCCCGGCGTGGTCACGCTGGCGCCCTCGCCCCTGCCCCGCCTCTCCCCCGACCGGATCATCGCGGCCGCCTCGCACCAGCGCGACGGCGCACGCGTGACGCAGATCGTGATCGAACGCGATCCGACGCTGGCGGCCGAGGTGACCTTCGCGCCGCCGAAGGGGGTCCGCCGCGGCACGCACCTGTTCGTCGACCCGCGCACCGGCATCCTGCTCGGCCCCGCGACCGGCGAGGCGTTCTTCCGCACGGTCATGGACCTGCATCGCTGGTTCGCGCTGCCCGGCGGACCGAACGGCGTAGGGCGGCAGATCACTGGGTTTGCCGCGCTGTCGCTGATCTTCTTCGCGCTGTCGGGGCTGTATCTACGCTGGCCGCGGCGCGCGCTCGACTGGCGATCCTGGCTCGTGCTCGACCTGCGCAAGACCGGGCGTAACCTGTACCGCACGCTGCATGCGGTGATCGGCGGCTGGCTGGTCGTGTTCTATTTGCTCAGCGCGCTGACCGGGCTGACCTGGTCGTACGACTGGTACAAGCGCGGCGCGACCTATGTGCTGACCGGCAAGGTCGGCAAGGATGATGGCCGACGCGGCGACCCTACCGGCACCCCGCAGGCACTGGCACCGGCGTGGACGCGGTTCGTCGCGAGCGAAGGCAACCGCTTCGACCGCGTCGCGATCACGGTTCCGACCGGCGACAAGCCCGTCGTCATGCGCATGCTGCCCCACGCGGCACGGTTCGACCGGATGACCGACGAGCTGCGGTTCGACGCGGCCACCGGCGCGCTCCTGAAAGCCGAGCGCTACGCCCAGCGCGGACCGGGCGCGACGATCGCAGCGAATTTCTACGCGCTGCATACCGGCGCCTTTTTCGGGCTCGCCGGCCGCATCCTGCTGTTCGCGAGCAGCCTTGCCATGCCGCTGTTCGCGGTCACCGGGCTGTTGCTGTATTTCGCACGGCGACGGTCGAAGCGCGCGCTTGCGGCGGTGTCGGCGGCGACCACCCCATCGACCGGTACGATCGGTCGCGACATGCTGGTCGTCCACGCCTCGCAGACCGGCAATGCCGAACGCATCGCCCGATTGAGCGCGGCGGCCTTTCCCGGCGCGACCATCCGCGCGCTGGCGACGCTTGATGCCGAGACCTTGCGTGCCGCCGACCGCGCGCTGTTCGTGGTCGCGACCTACGGCGAAGGCGACGCCCCCGATCGTGCCCGCAAATTCGAGGCGACGACGATGGCGACCTCGATCGATGTGGGGTCGCTCGACTATGCGGTGCTGGCACTTGGCGACCGCGAATATCCCGATTTCTGCGCGTTTGGGCACCGCGTCGATGCGTGGCTGCATGCCAGTGGTGGACGTCGGCTGTTCGACCGCGTCGATCTCGATGGCGCGGACATCGATGCCGAGCGGCACTGGCAACAACAGCTCTCCGCGATTGCGGGCGCCGCGATCCAGCCCGACTGGCAACGCGCGGACTATGCGCCGTGGACGCTCGTGTCGCTCGAGCACGTCAATCCGGGCAGTCCGGGCGGCGCGGTCTACCGGGTCGTGCTGACACCCGACATGCCGGCCATCTGGGCACCGGGTGCGATCGCCGAAGTCCTGCCGCGCCACGATCCGGCCCGCGTCGATCGCTGGCTGGCCAGCGTCGGTCGTTCCGTCGATCCGGCGTCACGTGACACGCTGATGGACAAAGTGCTGCGCGACGGCGACGGCGACGCTCCGCTGCAGGCCCTCGCGCACCGCGACTACTCGATTGCCTCCATCGCAGCCTCCGGCGCGGTCGAACTTCTTGTCCGGGCATGTCCGGCTCCGGACGGCGGGCTCGGTATCGGTTCGGGCTGGTTGACGCAGGTCGCGCCGATCGGTGCCGCCGTCCTGCTGCGCATCCGCGACAACCCGGGGTTCGCGCCCGCCGACCCGACCGTACCGATCGTCCTGATCGGCAACGGCACCGGACTTGCCGGCCTGATGGCGCATCTGCGCGCGCGCGCCGTCGTTGGCGGTGCTCCGGCATGGCTGTTGTACGGCGAGCGGTCGGGTGCTCACGACCGGCCTTTCGCCGCGGAACTGGAAGCGCTGTCCGCCAAGGGGCCACTGACCCGGATCGATCGTGCCTTTTCGCGTGACGCGGCGTGTGGCCGCTACGTCCAGCATCTGGTTGCCGATGCTGCCGACGAGATGCTCGAATGGGTGGAACGTGGCGCCGCCATCTATGTGTGCGGCAGCCTGGCCGGCATGGCGGGCGCCGTGGACGCTGCGTTACGCGCCATCCTGGGCGATGCGCGGCTCGAGGAGATGGCCGAACAGGGCAGATATTGTCGCGACATCTACTAAGCAGGTCCCACGGTCACGGCAGCCGAACGGTCCCTGTTCCTGGCAAGGGCGATCAGAAGCGCGATCGCCACGCCCAACGCAGCTGACGCCAGCGGACGGCTGAAGGCGAGCCCGCCATGATCGACCGGCTTGTCGAGGAAATCGCCGACCGCGGCGCCGAGCGGGCGGGTCAGGATGAACGCTGACCAGAACAGCGTTACCCGGCTAACGCGCGTCGTGACATACAAGACCATCAGCAGCGCGAGGCCGGCCGCAAAAATGGCCGCCGCACCCGTATAGCCAAGCCCGCCGGTGTCGGCGAACCAGTCGCCGAGCGCGGTGCCGAGCGTCTGCGAGACGGTGATCGTGATCCAGTAGAACAGTTCCGCGCGCGGTTCGTGGACCGTCGCGACCGCGATCGAGCCGAGCGTGCGATACCAGGCGAACAGCGCCGCCAGCACGAGCGTCAGCAGCAGCGCCGACCCGCCGGCATAGCCAATCCGGAGCGAGCGTGTGGCGAAGTCCGCCATCGTCGTGCCCGCGGTGGTCGAGGCGATGATCGTCGCCCAATAGAGGAACGGACGATGGCGCGTCGCGCCGATCTGCAAGGCGACCAGGATGACCAGCGCCCCGAGGAAGAGCGCGCTGCCGACCAGATAGCCGAGGTTCATCGACATGCTGACGGTATCGCCGGCGGTTTCGCCCAGCGTCGTCGCGAGGATCTTGATGATCCAGAAACCGAGCGTGACCGCCGGCACCTTGATAAGGGCGGCACGGGCTGGGTCTGACAGGGGCATCGCGCGATCTCCAACGAACGCCGCGACGTCTAGACCTCCGCCTACACCCCGCGAAGGGGCGCCCGCGAACATTGGGAAATGGTATAGTGGCCGCAAGCTGCTCCCAATCGGGCGGTGCTAGGACGGGGCATGACCATGCCCCGTCCAATCCTGTTCTTCGCTCCCCTGCTGGCGCTGCCATCGTGCGGGAGCGAGCCCGCGCCTGCACAGACGCAGCCCGCGAAGACCGAGGCGGTCGCGCATGAGAGCGACCTGCTGAAGCTGACCTTGACCCGCGAGGCACAGGCGCGGCTGGGTATCGTTACGGTCCGGGTCGGCAGCGGGAGCGCATCGGCGACGCGGGACACGAGCGGCGAGATCGTCGTCCCGGCGGGCGCGGGTGGCGTGCCCACCAATTCCGTGAGTAACCTGGCACAGCTTGGGACGCAGCAGGTCGCCGCCGACGGCGAAGTCGCGCGGAGCCGGGCGCAGGTCGGGCTGGCACGAATCGCACTGGGACGTGCCGAGGCGCTGGTGCGCGAGGAGGCCGGCAGCATCCGCGGTCGCGACGAAGCCGCCGCCGCACTGGCCACCGCGCAGGCTGCCGCCGACGCAGCGGTCGCACAGCGCCGGTTGCTCGGCCCGGCGATCCAGTCGCTCGGCAACCAGTCGACGGTCTGGGTCCGCGTGCCGGTGTTCGGCACCGACGTCGCCGCGATCGAGCGCGGTCGCGGCGCGACGATCCGCCCGCTCGGCGAGACGGGCACGCTGCGTGCCGCGCGTCCGGTGCAGGCTCCACCGTCGGCCAATGCCGTCGCGGGAACGGTCGACCTGTATTTCGCGCTCGACAACCGCGACCGCGCCTACCGGATCGGCCAGCGTGTCGGCGTCGCGCTGCCGATGACGGGCGCGACCTCCAGCGGCATGTCGGTGCCGACCAGCGCGATCGTCCGCGACATCAACGGCGGCGAATGGGTGTATGCGAAGACCGCACCTAACACCTATGTCCGCCAGCGGATCGAGGTCGCCTCGACGCAGGGCGACCGCGCGATCCTGTCGCGCGGGCTATCGAATGGCGCGGAGGTCATCACGATCGGCGCCGCCGAATTGTTCGGTACCGAATTCGGGGTGGCGCACTGATGCTCGCCGCACTCGTCCGTGCCGCGCTCACCCAGCGTGTCCTCGTCCTCGCGATGGCGGCTCTGCTCGTCGTGCTCGGCATCCGCGCGTCGACCGACGTGCCGCTCGACGTCTTCCCCGAATTCGCGCCGCCTATCGTCGAGATCCAGACCGAGGCACCGGGGCTGTCCACCGAAGAGGTCGAGAGCCTGATTACCGTGCCCGTCGAGACCGCGGTCAACGGCGTGCCCGATCTGGCGACGCTGCGCTCCAAATCGGTTCTCGGCCTCTCGTCGGTGACGATCCTGTTCGACCGCGGCACTGACGTCATCCGCGCGCGCCAGCTGGTGCAGGAGCGCGTGACGCAGGTGCAGGGCCGCCTACCGACCGCGGCGCGTCCGCCCGTGATGCTGCCACCGCTGTCGTCAACCAGCCGGGCGATGAAGATCGGCATCTCGTCGAAAAAGCTCGACCAGATGCAGCTGTCCGAACTGGTTCGATGGACGATCCGGCCGAGGCTGATGGCGGTGCCCGGCGTCGCCAACGTGGCGGTGTGGGGGTATCGCGATCGCCAGTTGCAGGTACTGGTCGATCCGGACCGGTTGCGCGCGGCGGGCATCACGTTGAACGAGCTGCGGCTTGCGACCGGCGATGCGGTGCTGGTCGGCGGCGGTGGCTTCGTCGACACGCCCAACCAGCGGCTGGCCGTGCAACAGGCGGGCGCGGTGCAGACCGCCGCCGACCTCGCGCGCACGGTCGTCAAGATCGCCGGCGATGCGCCGGTCCGCGTCGGCGATGTCGCGCGCGTCACGGAGGGCTTCGCTGCGCCGATCGGCAACGCGATCATCGACGATGGCCCCGGCATCATGCTGATCGTCGAGAAACAGCCGACCGGCAACACGCTCCAGCTCACCCGCGATGTCGAGAAGGCGATCGCCGAACTCCGCCCCGGCGCGCGCGACGTGAAGATCGACACGACGATCTTCCGCCCGGCCACCTTCATCGAAAAGTCGATCGACAACCTCACGCACGCACTGATGATCGGCTGTCTGCTGGTGGCGATCGTGCTGTTCGTGTTCACGCGCGACTGGCGGCAGGCGACGATCAGCCTCGTCGCGATCCCGTTGTCGCTGCTCGGCGCGGGCCTCATGCTGTTGTGGAGCGGCGCGACGATCAACACGATGGTTATCGCCGGGCTCGTCATCGCGCTCGGCGAGGTGGTCGACGACGCGATCATCGACGTCGAGAACATCGCGCGACGGCTGCGGCTCAACCGTGAGGCGGGCAACCCGAAATCGGCGTTCGACGTCGTCCTCTCCGCCTCGCTCGAGGTGCGGACTGCGGTGGTGTTCGCATCGCTGATCGTGATGCTCGTGTTCCTGCCGATCTTCTTCCTCGGCGGCGTCGCGGGGACGTTCTTCCGGCCGCTCGCGACCGCCTATGTGCTGGCGATCGGCGCGTCGCTGCTGGTCGCGCTGGTCGTGACGCCCGCGCTCTGCCTGTTCCTGCTGCCGAACGCGCCGATGACGGCGGAGCGCGACACGCGACTGGTGGCCTCGCTCAAGCGTCGCTACGCGGGCACGCTGCCACGGCTGATCGCGCGGCCCGTGCTGGCGATGGGGATCGTCGCGGGCGGGCTGCTGCTCGCCGGGATCGGCTACGCGAGCTTCAAGGACCAGTTCCTGCCCGATTTCCGCGAGACTGACTTCCTGATGCACTTCGTCGAGAAGCCCGGCACCTCGATCGCGGCGATGGACCGGATCACGATCCGCGCCTCGAAGGAGCTGCGCGCGATCCCCGGCGTGCGCAATTTCGGCGCGCATATCGGCCGCGCCGAAGCTGCCGACGAAGTCGTAGGTCCGAACTTCACCGAACTCTGGATCAGCCTCGACGACGGCGTCGATTACGATGCGAGCGTCGCGAAGATCAAAAGCGTGATCGAGGGCTATCCGGGTCTCTACCGCGACGTGCTGACCTATTTGCGCGAGCGCATCAAGGAGGTGCTGTCGGGCGTCGGCGCGACCGTGGTGGTGCGGATCTTCGGCCCCGACCAGGTCGAACTGCGCGCCGCCGCCGAGCGCGTGAAGGCGAAGGTCGCTGGGATCCCCGGCGTCGCCGACCTGCGCGTCGAGCAACAGGTGCTCGTCCCGCAGATCCAGATCCGCCCGCGCCCCGCCGATCTCGTGACCTTCGGGCTGACGCCGGGCGAGGTGCGTCGCCAGGCGCAGACTCTGGTGGCGGGGCAGAAGCTCGGCGAGATCTACCGCGACCAGAAGGCGTTCGACGTCGCGCTCTGGGGCGAACCCCGGATCCGCGGCGACGTGCAGGCGCTCGCCGACCTGATGATCCAGGCACCGACCGGCGCGCCCGTGCGCCTGCGCGACGTCGCCGACATCCGCATCGTCCCCGCCCCCAACGAGATCAAGCGCGAGAACGGCCAGCGCCGGCTCGACGTGACGTTGAACGTGCAGGGCGCCGATCTCGGTTCGGTCGCGCGCGGGGTCGAGGCTGCGGTCGCCGGCGTGCCGTTCGCGACCGGCTATCATCCGCAGATCATGGGCGAATATGCCGCGCTGAAGGAGTCGCGGCAAAAGCTCTGGACGATCGGGCTCGCCTGCCTCGTCGGCATCCTGCTGCTCGTCTGGATGGAGTTCCGCTCGACCCGGATCACCGCGCTGGTCGGGCTGAGTCTCCCCTTCGCGCTGGTCGGCGGGGTGGTCGGCGTCGCGTTGACCGGCAGCGTGCTCTCGCTCGGATCGCTTGTGGGGTTCGTCACGGTCATCGGCATTTCGGCGAGGAACGGGATCATGTTGCTGTCGCATTACGACCATCTCCGCCGGGTCGAGGGCGAGGATTTCGGCCCGCGCCTGATCGTCCGCGGCGCGGAGGAACGGCTGATCCCGATCCTGATGACTGCGGCCTGTGCGGGGCTCGCGCTGCTGCCGCTGATCGTCGCGGGCAACGCACCGGGCCATGAAATCGAGCATCCGATGGCGATCGTGATCCTCGGCGGGCTCGTCTCGTCGACCATCCTCAACCTGTTCCTGATGCCCGCGCTCTATGCCCGCTTCGGCAGGGAAGCGCCGACACCGGATGCCACGCTCACGGAGATCCCGGCATGAAGCGCCTCGCCCCCGTGTTCGCGTTGCTGGCGAGCGCGTGCATGACGGCCCCCGCCCCGCCGCCGACGATCGCCCCCGCTTCCGCGACCGGCCCGTTCGCCAATCTGCCAACGGCGACGATCGGATCGGTGCCCGACGACTGGTGGCGGCTCTACAACGACGCGGCACTCGATCGGCTGGTCGCGGCAAGCCTCGCTGCCAACGCCGACCTGCGCGTCGCCTATGCCAATCTCGATGGCGCCCGTGCGGCGTTGCGTCAGGCTCAGGCTCTCCGCCTGCCGCAGACGACGATCGAGAGCGGGCTGACCGTCGACAACGGCGCCGGCCAGCCGAGCGCCTCGTCCAACGTGCCGACCACCGACTATGACCTCGCGCTGACGGCCAGCTGGGATACCGACCTGTTCGGGCGCCTGCGCTCCGCCGCGCTCGCCGCGCGTGCCGATGCCGACGCGCAGGCCGCAGCCCTCGACAGCTTACGCGTCGCGGTCGTTGCGGACACCGTGCTCGCCTATGTCGACCTGTGCGGCGCGACGCAGGCGCTGGCCGTCGTCGGCGAGCAGATGCGCGTGCAACAGCGGTCGGTGGCTCTCGTCCGCGATCAGCTTGCCGCCGGCGAGATCTCGCCGCTCGAAGTGTCGCAGGCCGCCAATCTGCTCGCGTCGACCCGCGCGACGCTCGCCCCGCTCGAGGCGTCGCAAGCCAATGCGCGCTACCGCCTCGCGACGCTGGCGGGCCGACCGCCTGCCGAGGCTCGTACCAACCCGACGATGTGCGCGGCGCCGCCAAAGCTGCGCGGCGCGGCACCGGTGGGCGACGGCACCGCACTGCTGCTCCGCCGCCCGGACGTCCGCGAGGCCGAACGCCGCCTCGCTGCTGCCGCGGCACGGATCGGCGTGGCACGCGCCGACCTGTATCCGCGCGTCAATCTGGGCGGGGCGATCGGCCTGCTGACCGGCGGACTGGTCGCGACTGCCTCGCCGCTGGTAAGCTGGGCGTTCCCCAACCAGGCGCCCACGCGCGCGCGGTTGGAGCAAGCACGCGCGACCGAACGCGCCGCGCTCGCCGGCTGGGACGTCACGGTGCTGCGGGCGTTGCGCGAGGTCGAAACCGGGCTCGTCGCGTATGACGCCGAGGTCCGCCGCAACCGCGCGCTGGGCGAGGCACGCACGCAGGGCCAGCTTTACGCGCGCCGGGCCGCAGCCCGCGTCCGGCTCGGCGATGCCGCGCCGTTGCTCCGGCTCGACGCGGATCGCACCGCGACGCAGGCCGCACTGGCGCTGGCGCAATCCGACCAGAGCGTCGCGCAGGCGCAGGTCGCCTTGTTCCGCGCGCTCGGTGGCGGCTGGCGTACCGCCGCGGGTCGGTCGGTGGCGGCTGGCATACCGCCACGGCGGCGCTAGACTGAGGCGATGCGTATCCTGATCGTCGAGGACGACCCCGACACCAGCCGTTTCATCGCTCGCGGGCTGACCGAACTCGGCCACCTCGTCGTCGCGAGCGGCGATGGCCGCGACGGCCTGTTCCAGGCGACCGAAGGCGGCTTCGACGCGCTGGTCGTCGACCGGATGCTGCCGGGCCTCGACGGCCTGTCGCTGGTCAGGGCCTTGCGCGCGGCCGGCAATGCGACGCCCGTGCTGATGCTGACCGCGATCGACGGCATCGCCGACCGGGTCGCGGGGCTGGAGGGCGGCGCCGACGATTATCTGGTCAAGCCGTTTGCCTTCTCCGAACTTGCCGCCCGCCTCCAGGCGCTCGGCCGCCGCCCGGTCGCGGCGATCGAGCCGGCGCGGCTGGTCGCAGGCGACATCGTCCTCGACCTCTACCGCCGCACCGTCGCGCGCGCGGGCCAGCGCATCACGCTCCAGCCACGCGAGTTCGCGCTGCTCGCCGAACTGATGCGTCATCCGGGCCGGGTGATGACGCGGACGATGCTGCTCGAACGCGTCTGGGATTTCGATTTCGACCCGAAGACCAATATCGTCGAGACGCATCTGAGCCGCCTGCGCTCGAAGCTCAACGCAGGGTTCGACAGCGATCCGATCGAGACGGTGCGTGGCGCCGGCTATCTGATCCGCGACGCGACATGAAACGCTGGTGGCGTGGCACTTTCGGGCTCGTCGCGCTCGTCGCTTTATGCTTCGCGCTGGCGACGCTGGCGATCGGTGTCGTCGCCTATGAGACCACGCACGAGGCACTCGAACAGCAGCTCGACCACCGCATCGCCACCGAAACGCAGGCGCTGATCGACGAAGGCGACGACGGCGCACAGGGTGTCGCCGCGGCGATCCGCCGCCGCGAAGCCGCACGCAGCACGGCCAGCCTCGACTACCGCCTGGTCGACGCCGGGGGCCGCACGGTCGCCGGGAGGCTTTCCGCAGCCGTGCCGACGACACCGGGCTACGTCGAACTCCTGGCCTATACCGACCGCGGCCACCGCAAGATCGCGCAGTCGCTGACGACGCTGTTGCCCGGCGGCGACCGCCTGCTCGTCGCCGCCGATCGCGCAGTGATCGACGAGATGGACGCAACGCTTCTCCGGCTGTTCGCGGGCGCGTTCGGCGCGATGCTGCTGCTCGGGATCGTTGCGGCCTGGGTCGTAGGCGCGGTCACCCGCACGCGGCTCGGCAGGATCGACCGGACCGCGCTGGCGATCATCGACGGCGATCTCGGCCGCCGCGTCACGCTGACCGGCAGCGGCGACGAGTTCGACAGCGTGGCAACCACGCTCAACCGGATGCTCGACCGGATCGGCGGACTGATGGACAATCTCCGCCAGGTCTCGAGCGACGTCGCGCACGATCTGCGCACCCCCCTTACTCGTCTACACCACCGCCTGGACGAAGCGCTCGATAGCGACGATCGGGCCTTCCAGCGCACCGCGATCGAGGCAGCCTCAGGCGAAGCGCGCGAGCTACTCGACATCTTCGCTGCCTTGCTGCGCATCGCCGAGGTCGAGGGCATGCACGCGCGAACCCAGTTCCGCGCGGTCGACCTGAGCCTGGTCGCAACCGAACTGGCCGATGCATACCGACCGGCGATGGAAGTCACCTGCCACATGCTGGAAACCGCCATCGCGCCCGCGACGATCGCAGGCGACCGCCGGCTGCTCCAGCGCCTGATCACCAACCTGTTAGACAACGCGGTCATGCACACCCCAGCGGGAACGCAGATCACGATGAAACTGGAACAGGCCGGGCGGCGTGTACAACTAAGCCTTGCCGACGACGGTCCTGGGGTCAGCGCGGAAGAGGCCTCGACCCTGTTCCAACGCTTCGCCCGCGCCGATCGAAGCCGATCGACAGAAGGTCACGGGTTAGGCTTGGCGCTGGTTTCTGCTATTGTGACTATTCACCGCGGCACTGTATCGATTCAGTCAAGCCCCGGCTTCGGCATCATTCTGGAATTCGAAGCAACGTAATTTGTCCCATTATATGCATCGACATAGTTGGCTGCGACCAAACAGACGAAGTCCCAGACGCAGCGCTGACCCAGAAGACGACATTCAGGGCTCCTTACGGCCTCGCCGAAAGCAGTCGTTCGTTCATCGGGATAATGCCATCCGGCCGCTGTCGAGACCATCAAGGTCGTGTTGGCCTGTGCACACCTTGGCCATGATTCCGGCAACAGTGCGCCTGGCAACCTCAAGGCGCTGTGCCAGCTCTTCCACATCATTAACGACGCGGCTTAGAGAGCTCCTCTTGAACGAAACGCCTACCTGTAAGTCGACTGGGCGGCCGGCAGCATGACGCCTGACAAACTATTCCGAGTGTGGACTTACCGTCATTCGAGATCGACTGTCCCGGCCACCGGCACGATCCTGCAAATCGGCTTAAGCCACCGCTGCATGTGGATCAGTTATTCCGCTACGACGCCAACACGCCGAGGGTATCCTTTGCAGGCAAGGCTGCGCTGATTCTGCAAAATCCGTGTGCGAGCCTGGTGCCGGCTCAGCCGCACCGAACCATTTTCCTAGGCGATCCTTTGTAACTTGTTTTAGAATGCCCGAACCAACGGAACGTCAAGCAGGCAGGTCGGGCACTAGGATGTCGAAGAAGCGGTCTCCGCGGACCAATGGCCGACTGAAAGCGAAAGGGGCGCGCGAGCCTGGACAGTCATCGAGCGCCATCCCGGGCTACGGCGAGATCGATCCGACCCAGTTGCGCAGCGGCCGCATCGAGGGCGACGCCGCCGCCGCCTTGGCCGAGACGACGTCTTCCCTTCTCGGGTCCCTCCGGGCGCGGAACGTCGTCGCGCTTCTCGCGAAATCGGGTGAGCAGCTCCTGCGGGAGATGCGTCCCGGCGAGATCGGCGCGGGACGATCGGGGCTTGATCAGGTCCATGTCGAGATCCTTCAGGCGTTCGCGATCGCCGCCGGCGCCGGCCGACAGGTGCCCGCGTCTCCGAAATCGATATTCCGGATGTGGGAACTCGCACGGCGAAACTTGGCGGCCTACCTGACCGCGACCGAGCCGGGCGAGGATGCGGATGACGCTGCGCACCTCGCCCGAAGCGTGCGATTGCGAACGGTCTACTACCGGAACGTGTTCAACAGCGACGACGCGGCGGACGTCCTGCCCGCGCTGTTCAGCCGCGTGGACGCCGCCGCCGAGAAGCACCTGGGTTTCCGCACATCGGACTTCGCAAAGGCGCTGTTCGAGATCTTCAATCAGATCGGGCCGCGTTTCTACGACCGTATCAAGGCGGAAGAGAACCTGCGGGCCGGCACCGATCTGGGCGAAGTCGTGCGGGCCATGCTCGAGGGGTCGAGCTGGGCCCGCCGCCTGTGGCGGTCCGCGGAAAGGTGTCCCCTGGAAGCGGACGGGATGGGATGGGCCGGCTTCCAGGTCGCGGAGATGCTATGCGCACCGTTGTTCTTGTTCGATCGCGCCGACCTCGTCGCCAAGTTCGGCGACCCGATCACGGAAGCACTGTTCTCCCGCTCGATGCGGCTCGGTGACATCGCCGAGGCCGATCTGCCAAACATCTACCTCGCGAACCCGATCTGGGACCGACCTTTCATCGCCCTCGACGACGACACACTGTTCATCCCCCTGCCCGTCCTCATCGTGAGCTTCCCCTTCCGGATCATCGAGGGGCTGCTGGGATCAGATGCCAAGTTGAACAAGGCGTATTCGGACGCCCGCGCACGGTATCTTGAGGACGATGTCGAGAGAATCGTCTGCCTCTCCCTCCCGTCGGCCAAGGCCTATGTTGGGGTAAAGTGGACGGATCCCGACACGAAGGTGCTCTACGAGCATGACGTGGTCGCCGTCATCGGCATGCAGGTCCTGATCTTCGAGGCAAAGTCGGGCAAGCTAGCGGCCGCTGCGCGGCGGGGCGGCATCAAAAGCCTCATGACCAACTTCGAGGATCTTTTCATCGAGCCGGGCCGCCAGGCCGCACGGCTGGAGGCGCTGCTCGCGACCCGTCGCGACGACATCAAGATCGTTGATCGCACAGGAAAAATCGTCGAGTTCGACCGGGGCTGGCCAAGCGTCGTCCACAAGTTCGGCGTCTGCATCGAGCAGTTCGCCTCGGTAAGCAGCAGCCGCCGCCCGTTCCGCGAGATGGGACTACTCACAGATGACCAAGAATGGGCGCCGATCCTGACCCTGGCGGAGCTCAGGATGATATCCGAGCGGCTGGATACCGAGATCTCGTTCCTCCATTACATGACGAGGCGGGCGACCACCGACGACGTAATGGACTTCGTCGGCGACGAGCAGGATCTGCTATCTATGTATCTGAGAAACGGGTTCGTGCTGGATGCACGCGCCCTCGATGGGAGACAGGTGACCTTCCTGCAGGCTGACGGGGCCGTGCGCGGACGCGCGTCGCCGCGGGCCGATCGCCGCGAGTTCGCGACGCCGGGCATCACGCTGCCGCCGATGTGGGCGCTGATCGCAAGGGAGATCTACGCGGCCGACGATCGCCACCGGTTCGACATCCTGCTAACGATCCTCAACCAGAGCCCGGCGACGCTCGCGGGGATCGCTGCGATGGTCCGCAGATGGCGCAACGGCGGGGGCAAGGGTGCCGGGAACACTCCATCGGCGAGGATGGTGGTGGGTGACCGGGTGTTCGTCGTCGGAGTCCACATGGCGAACGAGCATCCGGAAAACGCGAAAGCCTGGACGGACCAATCACGCTTCATCGGCCACGACCTCGCGGAGAAGCTCGGCGCGACCGACTGCGTGGTCATACTGAAGACGCGCAGATCGAAGTCGCCGACGTTCGATGGTATCAGCTTCTTCAGGTTCCCCAAGGACTGAGACCGGCGTGAACACCAACGGGACGGTCGGCCCGCGTCGTGGTTCCGTTCACGGCAGCCGTCAGCTCTGGATGTAGCGGACCAACTCCATCGCGACGAGCCCGGTCGCCACCACGGCACCGCGCGCCAGGCTGCGGGCGAACTCTCCGACGAACACGTCGCCGAAGCGCGCGCGCAAGCTGTCGCGATCCCTCCTCACCGGTCCCACGCGACCGACCCGCGATCGATCCGACGCTCGGCGAACAGGGTGTCGCCCTTGATGGCAGCCGGATTGTATCTCTTCGACCTCAACGCCAGCACGCCGACATGCGCCTTGGAAAGGTATTCGATGTCGGTCTCGGCCGTATAGGTGCCGACAAGACAGACCGCCTCATGCCGCCGCTCCATCTCAAGGACATGAGCGAAGATGTCGGCGTAGAGCGTGCGCATCCGGAAGCCTCGCTCGGGCGGCGGCGAGATGGTCCCGTCGACCGTGCCGAGAATGAAGCCGGCGAGATCGAGACAGTCCCTCAGCTCGCCGAGATCGTCGGCGGCCGCCTCGCCAAGGTCGCCATCGAAGACGACGAACTGGGTCTCGGCGAGCGAGCGCAGCTGCGCCTCGTTGCGGAGCAGGGCGACCTTCACGGGCACGTGGGTCTCGAGCCAAATGCGCATCCGGTCTAGCCAGTCCGCCTGCTCCCGCTCATTCAGCTCAGGGCGCGGCCGGGTGAAGGCGTCGCGTTCCAGTCCGAGCGCACCTGCGACCGACTGGGGCGCCGCCGGACGGACCGGCTCGCCGCACTCGACGCGCTCGATGCGCTCGATGCGATCGATCGTGGAAAGCGAGACGCCAGCCATCGGCGCCAAGAGTTCGCGCTTCCACTTCAGCTGCTCGCGCTGAAACTTTACGTATGCGGCCAGCCCCGTCCGGTCGGCTATCGCCACGCTGTTCACCTGCATCGACATGAGACCATTCTGGCATCGGCCGCTGCGGAATCGAGGGCGAAAATCCCTTCAGTCGTCGCGGGCGATCCGGCAAGAAGGGACATCATGCCAGCGGCAGGGCCGTGGAGGACCGCCTCAGCCTTGCGCGAAATTGGGTGGCCCGATGAAATCCGGGCTACCGCCCTCGAGGAACGCCAGTTCGCCCGCGGTGGTCGCGAAGACCCTCCACCCGTCGCGAACGTAGGCGTCCCGCAGCGTAGATCCGGCAGGCAGCAGACCTTGTGGCCAGACGCCCTCGAACTCGAACAGCGTCGCGGGCCATATCAGCGACACGAACGTCACGTAGTCGTCGACGTCGTCGTTCCCGATCGATTCCGAAACGATGCCAACCACGTGCCCCGTCTCGTCGAAGACCGGTCCCCCGCTCATGCCGCCGATCGAGAACACGTTGGCCGCGAGGCAAGGCGCCGCGATCCTCGGGATGCCCTTCGGATACCTGTCCTCGACGGCGCCGGTCGATACCACGGTGGCGATCGAGATCACCGGCAGCTGCAGATCGCCATGTAGAAGAGGAAGCACGGCCTCGGCGGGTTCGAGACGCATGCCGAGCGCCGTCACGTGGCTGCCGACCCCCGGGAAGGCGGCAGCCAGGGCGAAATGGTAGACGGCGACCTCCTCGCCCAGCTCAAAGCGGGGTGCCAGGATCAGCATCGCGACGTCACCGCCGGCCACCGGCCCGTTGATCGAACGCACCTCCCAGACACGCAGCTCGGCACCGATCGCTCCGCACGCGAAGATGGCATGATCCGGCTCCCCGAAATGCCCCTCCTCCTCCCATGCACTGATCGTATGCCAGGCCGTGAGAGCTATCCCAGGCGCGACGAGGAACGCAGTCCCGTGAACATGCGCACCTGCCGGGGTAACGCTCTCGATGAACAACACGGCACCACGCGCGTCCTGATCGACCAAACGCGTGCGGGGATGCACGTCATCGAAGGGGATCAGGACCGACCCGATGTGAAGCCTCTGCCCATGAAAAGGCGTCAGATCCGGTTCGGCCAGCTTACCCGTGACATCCATGGATCCATGGTTGGCATGCGCATGGGCGATGGGGAAGGTTGACGCCCAGATTGGCGCCGGCCACGAAGGGGATCGCGAACGTCCCGGTAGGATCAGGCGAGGTAGGAGTCGGGCCCGGTGCCGGCGATCCGCCGACCGTCCGGGCCGTAGACCGCGGCGATGTCCGCGATCGAGCCGATATCGACGAAGAACGCGTCCTCGCCGAGATCCTCCCGGTCGCCGGGATCCAGCGTCATGCGCCACTCGCGCTGATACGCGAAGCGCGTGTCCTTCATCGTCAGCGGGTGCAACCGCTGCGATGCGGGATGGTAGGCGTCGTAATAGTCGATCTGGTCAAGCCGCTTCTCGCTCAGGGGCGCTGCGCGGTTCAGGTGCGGCAAGGACCGCCTGATGAACTCCATCGGATCGAATACGACAAGCGCCGCATCGTCGCCGTCACCGCTACTGAAGTCCGCGAACAGGCGTGGATCGAGATCGCTGCTATATGAGGTAAGCCAGTATGGGGTCTCGACATGACCATCGCCGACCGCACGAGCGGTCGAGAAAGTCACGTCGCCCAACGCATCGATCCGCTGACCATCGGGACCAGTAATCGTTATCTCGCGCCCCGGCCGACGGTAGGCCTTCACCATCTCGTCATCGGTCCGCGCCTCGTCGCCCTCGATCAGGCGGTATGAGCTCGCGGGCGCGAAGCGGTGCCGACCATGTTCCAGCGCGTCGATCATCCACTCGCGGCGACTGATGCGGACGAGTCGCTTCTCCCCTCCCGCATGGATGCCCCGGAACTCGGGGGCCATCGCGGGCATGGGCTGAATGTCGAGCGGGGCCGATGGATCGACGCCGCGCAGCTTCATCTCCTCCAGGACCCAGTGACGGAGGCGGAACCAGAACCATGGAGACAGCCAGCCCCGTTCCGGTGGCAGTTCGTCCCGCGGACCGCTCGCCTCCTCCAGGAGCTGGATGTTGCGATCGATCCGCGCGAGCCTCACCTGGAGGTCGGCCTCGCTGAAGTTCTCAAGGCGGCGCCCGTCGACGTGCACGAAGAAATCCCAAAGCTCCTCGTCGTAGAACCTGTGCCCGCGCCGCGCAGCTATGATGTCGTCGATCCTCGCCATGCAGCGAACATGGGGATTCTCGCGATGGGTTGAACCCCGGATCGAACCCCAATGCGACCAGCAAACAGGAGCGTCGAAGGTGGCTATTCCTTACAGCCACGCTTCTGGCCAAGGTCGTGCCCAAGATCACGGCAATACTTTTGCCCGTCGGCGTAAGCACTTGCCGACCGTGACCGAAATGGCTGCGATTTCACGAGCGTTCCTTTAGGTCGGATGGCAGAAACGCAGTCTCGGCTGATGCCGAGGCTGTCATCCCGCGCCCGTGAGCTCTCCGTTCCGCCGAGTCGAAGAGATCCTAGGCGGACATACAAGCTATCAGCCCGCGCTTTGAGGCCGTGGCTCGCTGAAGTTGGACCCAACTACGGTTGCTAGGAAACTTGAGGCGCATTTTCCAAACCGGTCGCCTGTTCACTGGTAAGCTCACGCTTTCTCAGCAGCATGCGGTCTGTCAACGCTCGCCATGACACGAAAGAGACGTTATGCGAATCTAATGCGCAACGATTTCGCCTGGTACTTGAACTCCTCCAGCGCGGCAGCCCGCGAAGCTTGGGGAGGCGCGATCCTAACGGTGGACACTAACGTCCTACTGGATCTCTACCGCTACCATTCGAAGACCTGCGAAAGCATTCTCACCGCTCTCGAGTCGTTCGAGGAGAGGGTCTGGCTTTCGCACCAAGCGGCGACCGAGTTCTTTCGCAACAGAAAGAAGGTAATCTCCTCTTCCGAGAAGACCTTCAGGGAAGCGGCCAAGAGCTTAGACGATCTGGACAAGACGCTCGCGGGCGGCATTTCTAAGCTTAAGGGCCACCGCCTGATTCCCACCCCAATTCTTGACGATCTATCGTCGGCGATATCCGGCGCAGTGGCGAAGGCGCGTGGAAATCTCGACGACGTGACGACGGATCATCCAAAGTACCTAGACGAGGACCCGGTTCTGGAGCGCCTGCTAAAGTTATTCGACGGGCGGGTCGGTCCGGCTCCGTCCCCTGAGAGGCACGCTGAGCTGTTGGCCGAGGGAAGGAGGCGGCACGAAGCGAAGATTCCCCCGGGCTACCTTGATAAGAAGGAGGGTGACCGGAGTTTCGGCGACTACCTGCTGTGGGCGCAGACCATCGATCATGGGACGACGGCGGCCGCCCCGGTTATCTTAGTCACCTCGGAGCGTGACGAAGACTGGTGGCAGATAGAATCCGGCAAGACGCTGGGACCCAGGCAGGAGATGGTCGAGGAGTTCTGGCACGCAACCGGCCAGCCGGTCTTCCTTTATCAGACCGAGCACTTCTTCCGCTTGGCCAACGAGCTCGCCGGCCGGAAGGTTAGCGAGGAGGCGGTCGCAGACATCAAGAGCGTCGGCGTCAGACGCGCGCACGGTCGCGCCGGCAGCTCGCCCGCTGCCGAAGTTAATCAGATTGTCCACGATGCGGAGCCCGAAGCGAACCACGGCATCCTCGAGATCGACCTCCAGCGCGCGGTCCTTAACCTGACAAGCAGCGGGCGCTTTGATCCTGAGTTGGACGATGTCCCTGCGCTCGCCGTCTCCGTCATTTCCTCGCCCGACGGCTGCCCACCGCTCCGGGTCACCGCCAAGACTGGAACAACCTTCGACTTCAATGTCCACCTCCGACCTGCGGAGTGGGGTAGCACCCTGCCGATTGGCATGTACCGAATCGACTATTCCGCAGTTTGCCTTACGGAAGAGGCGTACTCGAGCGATGCAACTGACGATGATGATCACCATCCTGGCCCTTGACGACCTCGCTGCCCAGGCGGGGCTGCAGGGCGAATATTATCGATACTATTAGGATGTGCCGTTGGGCATGACAGTTGTGATCGTCGTTACGACCGCGATCTTGCAGGCGAAGATGCACCAGCTGTTTCTGGTTTAGTGTTTTGATGCGCTTCTGCGCACAATCGCCTGCTTTAACGGCGATCCAATAGGGATTTCTTTACTTGATATGTCGGTGCTGCGCCTCGAACTCGCCGAACAACCGGACGGAACGATGAAGACGTCGATAATCCGTCCGGTTACAGGCTATGGCGTTCGCTATTTCATCCCGCTGCGGCGATGAGGCGCCGGTGAGCAAGCCTAGACGCGCTTTATCACCGGCTTGTTGACGAACGGATCGAGGACTTGGACGTCGCGCCCGATCATATGTTTGACGTTGCGTGTCACGAGAACGAGGTCATGGACGCGGGCTGTTGCGGCGAGTGCGGTGTCACGGTCGTGCTTGCCGGCAGTCGCGAGCATCACAGCCCATTCCTCGGCGACCCGGCGGTCGATGTCGATGATGCGATCGACGAACTCGACCGCCATCAGCTCCAGCCCGGCAAGTTTGGCTAACACGTCGCTAGCGTCTTTTGAAGCACTCTCCCGCCGCAACCTTTCGCGTTCAAGACCGAGACGCGCTTCGTGGAACGTAACGACACTCAGGCGTAGCAAATTATCATCGACGCTCGCTTGCCAGGCGCGGACCTTGGCATGTCCCCCAGCGTGCATTTCCTGAAGAACGTTGGCGTCGATCAGGTAAAGCGTCACTGGAAATCTTCCGGCCTCATCGCCTGGGGATCCTCAATCGGCGCAAAGACGCCGACAGCAGCAAGCTCGGATACGGCAGTTTTTAAGCTGCGGGTCGGATAGGGCCGGCCCTTCTTCGGATAAGCGCGGGCATAGTCGCGCGCGCGTTCGACTTGCTTGCGCTTGAGGGTAGGATAGTCCGCTAAGGTCGCCTCGACACCCTGCCCCTCAGCCAGCGCGGCGATGAGATAGACTGGAATTCCGGCGCTTTTGAACACCGGCTCCGAGCCCGAACGCTCGAGTATGCCTGTGCGGATATCTTGCAGCGCCCGATAGCGCTTCATGAGCTGGATGATCGCGGGTTTGAGTGCGATATCAACCGGGCCGATGCTGACCTTGTCGGCGCCGGTCGGCCGGGTCTTGATCGCCTGGTACAAAAGCTTACGGGCGCTGGGCGTAAAATTCTCCTGCACATCCCGCCCAAGCGCCAAATAGACCAGATCGTCCTCGCCAAGCTTTCGGACCTTCTGTGTGACGGTCTTTGGCATGACATACCCGTGCACGGTCTGAGTGGGAGAACGCCGGCCGCGAGGTCCGCGGCGCATCTTCTTGCGCGGAGACTTGGCGGGCTCGACGACAAGGACGATCCGCTTCTCCACCTCACCGCGTTCGATCGCCTTGCTGATCTCGTCGACGGGCCTGCCAACGAGAAACTGGGCTTCCTGCAGCGTGACAGGTTCAATATCGGGCATGATTCCTCCAATGGATCCCAATCTAGGGATGAATTGCAAACATGGCAATTCGCGTTTGGACAGCTGTGCCGGGACCTATCTCACCTGGGCGTTGCCCAGATATTTCATGAGCCGCCCCAGTCAGCGGGCATAACCCACTCGAGTGCCAAATTACGAATGGGCCCGGACAGGCGATGCGGCGCGACTAACGTTGGGCAGAAAGCAGAAGGACCACTTTTGGGTCGGCGACGCGGTAAGCTGCCGTTAAAGGCCGAAACCGAATGGCGGCAAATCGCAAGCGTTAGTAAGGTTCATGGGCAAGTATGCTTAGTACGACCATTTCAATCCGGAGACCGTCTGATGGACATTCGTCCGCCGAGCACTCAAGCCGATTGCGATTTGGCCTTGCTGAGGCGGAGCGCCACTTCAGCCGCGAGCTCAAGGCGGGCACTAAGGAGGCCGATCGCTTTGGCGTTTTGTCCTCTTTGATAGCGGCCTATGAAGCGAAGGCCTGGCATATCAAGGCGGTAGATGCTGTGGACGCCTCGAAAATGCTCGTGGCTGATCTCCATATTTCGCGTGAAAAGCTTGCCCCGGCGCCTGGCCCAAATTTGCGCCTGTCGGAGTTCCTGAACCACAGACGTACGCCAATCATGGCTATCGGGAACCGGCTTCATGACGAACTCCAGATCCCGGCTTCGGTCTTGATCCGGCCCTATGCCATGGTACCTCGTGCCGCGTCCGGAAGAAAGCTGGAGAAGGTTCAAGCTGGCAGGACCGTGGTATGATTGCCAACCAGCTCAAAAAAGACGATTTCTACCTTCCAATCATCCGGCTCCTGGACGGGCTTGGGGGGTCAGCTACGATCGAGGAGATCGAGCAGAAGCTGATTGAGGAATTCGCGTTCACGGACGAGGATCTGACTGCCGTCCACGAAAAGAGCGGTACGCCGATCATTCCCAACAAGGTCGCTTGGTCACGGAGCTATCTCAAAGAGGCAGGGCTGCTAGCCAACGAACGCCGCGGCGTTTGGGTTCTGACGGAGGCTGGGCGCAACGCTCTGGCTACTGGCGAGGAAGGCATTCGCGAGCGCGTTGTGAACGCCATGCGCGAATACCAGGCAAGGCGGAAGGCAGCCGTCGAGGCGAAAGCTGCGGAAGAGGTGCCACCCGTCGAGGTACTGTCAGAAGACGGTACCACGACGGGAGAAGTGACAGACTGGCGGGACCAGCTGTTGGCGACGTTAAAGGCCATGGACCCTTCCGCCTTCGAACGGCTCTGCCAGCGGCTTCTGCGCGAAAGCGGCTTCGTGAAGGTCGAGGTCACGGGAAAATCAGGTGATGGCGGCATAGACGGGGTCGGTGTTCTTCGCATGAACCTGATCTCGTTCCAGGTCCTGTTTCAATGCAAACGTTACGCGGGCGCCGTCTCGTCTCCCATGGTGCGGGATTTTCGGGGTGCCATGCAGGGGCGAGCCGACAAAGGATTAATCATCACGACGGGCAGCTTCACGGCAGACGCACGGCGTGAGGCAACGCGCGATGGCGCGCCTGCCATCGATCTGGTGGATGGCGAACTTCTATGTCAGCTGCTGAAGGAACGCGGTCTTGGTGTCATCGTCCGCGAGATTCGTATAGAGGAGGTGACGGTGGACAGTCACTTCCTCTCGTCGGTTTGAGGTTGCCGTTTTCAATGTTTGCGGGTCCTCCACAGCCCGGGAATGGCGGTTGGCAACGACGTGGGTGGTCGTCGCAGGTGGATTTGGTAGAATATGGTTTTTCGTCTTCACAAGCTTGATCGTGCGCCATGCTGACCCCGGGGGAAATCTATTCTAATCTAGATAACCTTGCCGCTGAGCCCCCGGCAGGGGGCGCGTTCGGCTTGGCGTTGATGGAAGCGGTGGGAGCCCCGCGCGCCACGATCACGAAACTGCGTGACACAGCGAAAGGCGGTGCATTCACCTGGACCAGGATGCTGCGCTTTGAGACGAGCGAACCGGGAATGGCTGACGCGACGCTGGATCGAATGCGAGCCGAAGTCGAGACGTCGCCGAAGGGGCGCCGTCCCCGCATACTACTCGCCTATGACGGCGAACGGATCTCTGCCTACGACACGAGCCCGCGCTTTGACGAAGAGCCGCTGCGTGTAGGTCTCGATATGCTCTCACTGGAGGGCGACGTGTTCTTCCCGCTCGGCGGTCACGAACGCTATGTTCCGAAGAAAGAGCGCATGGCCGACGTGCGGGCTACACGATTCATCTCGCGCTTCCACGATGCGGTGCGTGACGCGAATCCGGCTTGGACGAGAGACGTCGACCGGCATGCGCTTAACATCTTCATGGCACGCGTGCTGTTCTGTCTGTTCTCAGACGACGTTGGCATTTTTGAAAAGGATGTATTCGAGGCGGCTGTTCGCCTTTCCAACGTGGACGGCAGCGATCTGTCCGAGTTCCTTCAGAACGCCTTCGACCATATGGACACGCCGCCGAAGCGTCGATCATCTGAGACCCGCCCCTGGTCGAGGCTGAAATATGTCAACGGCTCCCTTTTTGAGGAAAATGTGGACATGCCAGCGCTCGATGGGCGCTGCCGTAAATTGCTCCTCGACTGCGCCGGGCTAAACTGGAAGCTCATCAATCCCGATATTTTCGGCTCCATGCTTCAGGCGGTCGTCGACGTCGAGAAGCGCGGCGAACTGGGGATGCACTACACCTCGCCCTCGAACATCATGAAGGTGTTGGAGCCGATCCTTCTCGACCAGCTCCATGCGGAGCTGGAGCGGGCGGGGGCGAACAGGGGTCGACTGAGCGCCTTTCTTCAGCGTCTTAGCCGCATCCGCGTGTTCGATCCGGCTTGCGGCTCGGGCAATTTCCTGATCCTCGCCTACAAGGAGATGCGGGCGCTCGAGATGGAGGCCATGCGCCGCTTGGCCGCACCACGCTTGTCAGGCATCGCGTTAAAGCAGTTTTTCGGGATCGAGATCGACGACTTTGCCTGCCAAGCGGCGCGGTTAGGCCTATGGATCGCCAAGTACCAGTGCGACCAGCAGCTGGAACTGGATCTTGGCCAACATACCGACTTCCTGCCGCTCCAAAAGGCCGGTGTGATCGAAAGAGGCAACGCGGCGGAGGTGGATTGGCTGGCCGTCTGCCCCGCCGAAGACGGGGCGGAGACAGTCGTGGTCGGGAACCCGCAGTTCCGGGGTTCATCCTATTGGTCACCAGGGCAGAAGGCCGACATGGCGCGCGTGTTCAAAGGGCGTGTCAAGAACTGGGGCAATCTCGACTACGTCAGTCTCTGGTTCGCTAAAGCACGGGATTACGCGCTGGCAACCGGCGCGCCTTTCGCCTTCGTATCCACAAACTCCATTGTGCAGGGTGTCCAGGTGCCGGAGCTTTGGCCGCATCTTATGGATGGCCTGGAAATTCGCTTTGCCCACCGTTCGTTCAAGTGGTCGAACCTTGCCGCCCACAATGCGGGCGTGACCTGCGTGATCGTCGGCATGGGGCTGAAAGTCGAGAGGACGGAGGCCGCGCCCGATCGCCGCTACGACTTGATTGACGACCTCGGTTCTCTTGGCAGCGCGAGCCGCTCCGTGACCACGCCATCCAAGCGCTTGTTCGACGGCGACACTGTCCGAGACGTGGAGGTGATCGGTCCCTATCTTGCGCCTGGCACCACGGTAATAGTTGCGAAGGCGAGCAAGCCACTCGCACCCGACCTCGAACCGATGGTGTTCGGTAACAAACCGACCGACGGCGGTAACTTGCTCCTCGACCGCAATGAACGGGACGCACTGCTTTCCACGCATCATAAAGCAAACCGCTTCCTACGTAGGCTCTACGGCTCTCAAGAACTAATGAAGGGCATCGAGCGATATTGCCTTTGGGTTGGAGACGACGAAGTCGATGAGGCAAAAGCCATTCCCGAGATCGCAAGGCGCTTCGAAGCTGTTACACGTGATCGTTCGAAGGAGAAAGCATCGGACGTTTCGAAAGCGTTCGCGGATCGACCTCATCGCTTTCTCCAACGCGCAGGCGCAGCGACATCGCATACGATTATGGTGCCACGAGTTTCATCACTCAACCGCATTTGGCTTCCGGTAGACGTGATGAGCGCGGATGCGATTACCCATGATCGTCTGTTTGGAATTTTTGATGGTACTATTTGGCAGGCCGGCGTGCTTTCCTCACGTCTCCACCGGCTTTGGCTCGAAGGAGTTGGCGGACGACTAAAAGAAGATCCATCATATGTGAACACCCTCGTCTGGAACACCTTTCCCCTGCCCTCCCTTTCGGAACGCCGCAAGGCCGACCTGGAAGAGCACTGGTGGACGATCGATCTCGCCCGCAAGGAGGCGGGGTTTGGTCAATCACTTGGCGAACTATACGTCCCCGCCGCCATGCCGCGCACCCTTCGCCGCGCCCATGAAGAGCTGGATGCGACAATGGAAACCATCTTCGGTTCGCGCCGCTATCGCTCCGATGCCGACAGGATCGAACATATGCTGCAACTTTACGAACGAATGGCCGCCGGAGAACGAGCGCCTACCACCGCGCAGAAAAGGGCGAACGCATGAGTAAGGCAGTTGAGAATGGGCTTGGCTCGATTACGCTCAACTACGACGGAACGGGCGCGTCCAAGGCGATTAATAATCTCGGCATGCGGGCTATGCAGGCCCGCGTTTGGGACAAGCGGGATGCGCAACATCTGCTAGTAAAGTCGCCGCCCGCCTCGGGCAAATCGCGCGCGGCCATGTTTATCGGACTTGAGAGGCTGCGCACCGGTGCTGTCGACCGCGTGGTGGTCGCGGTGCCGGAGCGCTCCATTGGCGCATCGTTCCGGGATACGGATCTTACAACGGGCAATTTTCACTCGAACTGGCAGCTTGATCTTGATCTCTGCTCCGTCGGCTCAGAAACCGGGGGTAAGGTGGATGAACTCATAGGATTCCTCCAGGGCGGTGGCGGTGGCGGTGGCCGGACGGCGTTGTGCACTCACTCAACTTTGCGTGCTGCATATGCCAAGACGAACGATGTGGCCCTCTTCGATCGCGCGCTAGTCTGCGTGGACGAGTTGCATCACGCGTCTTCCGACGAGAACAGCCGCCTGGGTAATCTCTTGCGCGGGCTGATCGACCGTGCAGGGGAAGAAGGGCACAATGCGGCGCATATCCTCGCCATGACTGGCTCCTACTTTCGCGGCGACGGCACGGCGGTGCTGCACCCGCAGGACGAGGCGCGCTTCGAGAAGGTGATCTACACCTATTACGAGCAGCTCAATGGCTACGAGTATCTCAAGACGCTGCGTATCAACTTCCGCTTTTACCAGGGAAGGTATCTCGACGCGATCGGCGAAGCTCTCGATCCAAGTCGCAAGACCATCGTGCACATTCCGCATGTCGGCTCCGCTGAGGGCAGCGGAGTGAATAAGATGTTCGCGGTAGACGCGATCGTGGATGCGATCGGCGACCGCCTGGGCCAGAACCCCAAGACGAGCGTCGATCGCACGACGGGTTTTGTTCACCTCACGGTTGGTCATCGCACGCTCAGAATCGCTAACCTTGTGGACGATAGCGCCGATCGCGAGAAGGTGCTGGCATCCTTGCGCGCAGTGAAGGACCGCAACGACGTCGACATCATCATCGCACTTGGCATGGCCAAGGAAGGCTTCGATTGGATCTGGTGCGAGCATGTTCTTACGGTAGGCTACCGAGGCTCGCTCACCGAGGTCGTGCAGATCATCGGGAGAGCGACACGCGACGCGCCAGGCAAGACGGAAGCGCAGTTCACCAATCTTGTATCAGCCCCTTTCGCCAAGGACGAAGCGGTAAGCCGCGCCGTCAACGATATGCTCAAGGCGATTTCAGTGTCCCTCCTGATGGAACAGGTGATGGCGCCCGTCTTCAAATTCCGCACTCACAAGGGCGCAGATGAGTTCGACGGCTCGCAGGGCGAAAAGTCTAAATCAGAGCCCGTAACCAACGCGGGCGAAATTGAGATCGTCGGCATGCCCGAAATCGACGAGAAGGCTGTCGAAGCGATCGAGACCGACTTCAACGACCTATTTGCCGATGTGCAGAACGACTCGCGCACGCTAACGGTGATGATCAATCCCGATGATCATCATACCGACGTGATGTACGACCTCGTCGTCACGGATGTGATCAAGCGGCGTTACCCCGGCTTCTCCGAAGAGCAAGTTCGAGACGCCGTTGGCCTGTTTGGCGTGCGCGCCGAGCTAGGCCGTGAGGTCGCCAAAGACCCGAGTATCATTCAGACGCCTAGTATGTCTGAAGACGAGCAATCTTTGTTTTCGGGGCGGGAAGAAGTGGGCGGCGAACGAACGGCAACCGGCCCAAACGCCGGCGATCGCTTCGTGCAGCAGGCGCGGCGGTTCATCAATGTGCAGGAGTTGCAGGTTGATCTCCTTGGCGGCCGCCGCGATTTCGACGACGCCTACGAGCTGCTGTCCAAAGAGCTTTCGGAGGAGTTGCTTGCCCGGCTTCATGGCGAGGTTCGCGCCCTAAAGGTCAGCATGACGCGGGAAGAAGCGGAAAAGCTCTATCCGCGAATCAAGGAATATATTGAGCGCGAAAGCCGCGAGCCCAATTTAAACTCCCCGAATGGCCGGGAGGTACGTCTGGCTGAGGCGCTGGCGTTCCTGCGCAAGCTTTCGCGAGAGAAGCGGGCTGCCATGGCGGGCGCGGATGAAGGGCAGGTCGATGCCTGAAGCGATCGACTACTTCAATGACGAGCTTCTCCTGACGGCGGACGAGAAGCCGAAAGCGGCGCCGACGCCGCTTCTCGTTCGTGCGGTTGAGATACTTGAACGCATCAACGGTTTCGTTGACGAGACGGATTCCGAGCCGGTGTCGGAGCCAGGCCGAAGCGTGCGCGAGCGCATGCTTGCGAACGAGCTTGCCGGGCTGAGAGCATCGAAGGCGGACCTGGGTGGTCTCGCATCCTACGATACCCGTAACCTCGTGTTTGGTGTGGCGAGCGATGCCGATCCTCTAGACGATCCGCTGCTTTCGGCCGGCCTGGACATTTTTGAGGTTCGTGACGAACTGAAGTCGACGGCGCGCCCGGATTTCGTGGCCGACCGGCGCCCGTGCCCGGACTTCGAACGCTTTGACCCGCTGTTCGAGCACGTTAGGAAGGACGTTGAGGGAGAAAGACGGAGACCTCAGCCCTTTCGGCAGGAGCGGGTCGAGTTGGGCGAATTCTTCGTTTTGAAAGGGCAGCTCGTTCATGTTGCCGACCTTCGCGACGAACATCGACGCAATGGCAAACCAGATGCACGCTTGCGCGTCATCTTCGACAACGGCACGGAGTCGAATCTATTAATGTCGTCGCTCGTTCGGCGGCTCTACGAGGACAAGGATGCTCGTCGAATCGGGACGGCCGATGTGGGTCCTTTGTTCGAGGGCACTCGAACCGGGTTTGTGTATGTGCTGCGCTCTCGGTCCGATAAACCCGAAGTACGGGGTCTGTTGAAGGTTGGCACGACGTCGGGCGCCGTGGAAGACCGCATCGCGCGTGCTGAAACGCAGTCGACGTTTCTCTTCGCGGCGGTGGAAATTCTAGCAACCTACGAATTGAGTGGGCACTCGGCAAAGGAGGCCGAAAAGCGCATCCATCGCGTACTTCAATCCCACCACGTCGCGCTGAGAGTCACTGGGCCGGACGGACGAACCTTCAGTGCGACGGAATGGTTCAAAGCGACACCGGATCTCGTAGAAGAGGCCGTTGATATAGCGCTCAAATGAGAGTGAATCGATTCATTTGCGCAGTGACCCAACACCCTTCCCCATCGGGCACGATCATAATCATAACGTCTGCTTTCTGAGAGCCGAACGTTGCGCTTGAACGACCGGTATTGGGGGGGGGCGCAGCTGCACGAGCGTAAAGCCAATTCGCCGCCCCAAGGCGGCAATTTACTTCCTGCTAGGTTTCCATAAACTTGGAATGCGAGTAAGGTTTCTGATAGCGCTCACCACTATAGATAAAAAGATCGTCGAATTACGCACGAAACGCGTTGAGACCTTTTCTAGGACCCCGCGCGGATCGTGCCAAGCCCCCGGTCGATCGCTACGCCCAGGGCCGAACCTGGAAGAAGCGGCCGATTGACCGAATTTACCAAAACAAGCCTTAGCTTCAAAGCAGAACGATTTCCGCCAATCTGGTTCAGGCGGCACGCTGATCAAATACCGAGAACAGCCCTGGCTCGCGCGAGAGCCTGATCTGATCATCCCATGTGAAATTCTTGACCGAGCGTCGTAGCGCTCCGTCCGGAGCGGTGATGACCACGTCCTTGGCACCACGAAGCTCGACAAGAGCGGCGTCGACGATGTCGCCGATCACCGGCGCCTCGTTGCAGTGAGACGCGAACAGCTCCTTCTTCGTTAGGGCGCCTTTGCCTGCGAGGGCGCGATCATGAAGCATGCGGGCCAGTTGATCGACCACAGTCATCTCGGACCGGGTCCGGGCGTTGTCGTTGAATCCGAAATCGAGCATATCCTTGCGTACGTCCTCGCCGGGATTGAAGCCGAGCGCATTGAAGCCAGCACGCCCAAAGTGCTCGAACGTGTTCTCCTTCGACCAGTGGATTTTGCCCATCTCCTCGCGAGCCTGATGATGCTTTGAGAGATGCAGGAGCCAATAGTCGCGATTCGATCCACCTTCAGGATGGATGAAGAAGGGCGTGTAGTAGTCCGCGCCCGTATTCCGCTGAATGTGCTCATAGAGTGTATTCTGGATGTATCTCTTCCAGCCACGCATCTGCTTCATCTGCAGCATGTCCCTGACATCCGAGCGATCCAGATCGATGGCGGCGAGTCCGGCCGTGTCGATCATCCGGTCGTTCAGCAGATTGACCAGATGGTCTACCATGAATGTTAGGACCACCTCCGGATTCTGTAGAGATCCCATGATCCGCCGGATCGTCGCGAAGGTCACGGCGCTCCAACCATATTGGTCGAGGAAGAAGAGCGAGCGGTGCGCACGCCCCTTCGCCTGGATGCGCGAAATCACGCCATCGGCGGCCTCCTCGAACTTTGACTTGACGATGTGGATGTCGCGGCCAATGCGGGCGCCATGTCCCTGACGCTCGAGCAGGTCGCGCAGGAAATCGATGTGGTTGCGATTGGCGTCTACGAAGACGAAGTCTGCCTTGATTCTTACGCCGCGCGCGCGCGCGGCCTCGACCTCGGCCTGTGCTCTCTCCACCGAGGCCAGCATTCGCAACGGCGATCCATCGACCTGGGTGCCGTCCATAACATAGCGCCCTCCGCCGCAAAAACCGTCGACGATCGTCAGGTTGAGTTCGCGTGTCAGATGGCTCTTGGTCAAGGTGCGGATGTACGCGCCGATGTACGCATCGAAGATCTCGTGCTTGGCCGCACTGTGCAACCCGAGTTCGGGCAAATCGCCACCGACTATCCAGTCGTATCCCGTATTTCCCGCCATGGAGTGTTGCCTCCGCGGCACCCTGTCACCGCTACGGACAATATGGGTGCCATTTACGACCTGTGTCCAGCCCAGAGAGAGCGATGTCGCTCGCCCTTGCCGACCATCGTCGTGCAAACTCGTTGCGCCGAGACTCGCGATATGGCAGGTTCGCGGTTCGTTCCAAGGGCGCGTGAACAATGGCCGATGGCAGTGCGATCGAATGGACGGATGCGACGTGGAATCCGGTCACCGGGTGCACGAAAATCACGGCCGGCTGCGACAATTGCTACGCCGCCCGCTTCTCGGAGCGCTGGCGCGGCATCCCCGGCCACCCGTTCGAGAACGGATTCGATCTGACGCTGCGGCCCGAGCGGATTGGGCAACCGCTCGTCTGGAAGCGATCGCGGATGATTTTCGTTAACTCGATGAGCGACCTGTTCCATAAGGAGGTGCCGCGCAACTTCATCGACCAAGTCTTCGATACGATGGAGAAGGCGGACTGGCACGTCTTCCAGGTGCTGACCAAGCGCAGTTCCCTTATGGGAGACTACCTGAAGCGCCGATATCACACCATCGCACCACCCGCGCACATCTGGCTGGGTGTCTCGGTCGAGGACAGCCGCTCCGCCGCCCGCATAGCGCATCTCCGTCAGGCACCGGCGGCGGTCCGTTTCCTCTCCGTCGAGCCGCTGATCGGAGCCGTCGGACCGGTCGACCTGACCGACATCCACTGGGTGATCGCTGGCGGGGAGAGCGGGCCCGGTGCCAGGCCGATGATGATCGACTGGGCACGGGAGATCCGTGACCAGTGCGCCGAGCAAAACGTGGCGTTCTTCTTCAAGCAGTGGGGCGGCATCCGGCCCAAGACGGGCGGACGCGATCTCGATGGTCGTGAATGGAACGAGCTGCCTGTAGCAGTGGCATCGCGAGCCGCCTGATGCGACCCGACCGCGCGAACTACGTCGGTCGCGAGCAGGCCTACGTTAAGCATCACTTCCTCGCCGAATATGTCGAGCAACTCGTGTTCAAGGTCGCGAGTCGAAGGGACGTCGTCTACGTCGATGGGTTCTCGGGTCCTTGGAAAGATCAGGGCGAGAAGTTCGAGGACACATCGTTCGGCATAGCATTGGAGGCCCTCCGGGCAGCGAAGCAGGCATGGGCCAGACTCGGCCGCGGAGATCGCACGATGACCGCTCTGCTCGTGGAAAAGGATGCTGACGCATACGCCCGATTGCAGGAGATCATTCCGCGATACCCCGACATCACAATCAAGACGTTTAACGACGACTTCGTGAAGACGGTGCCTGACCTTATCGATGCGATCCCCACGGACGCCTTCTCGTTCGTTCTGATGGACCCGAAGGGTTGGAAGATCGACATGAAGGCTGTGGCGCCTCTCCTTCGACGAGCGAACTGCGAAGTCGTGTTCAACTTCATGTTCACGATGATTAACTGGTCGGCTTCCATGCCGAACGCCGCCATCCAAGACGGCCTGAAGGCGCTTATGCCGGAGACGGACTGGAAGCGCAGCCTCGACGATCTTGAGGTGATGAAAGGCGAGACGGTGCCTGAGGCGAGGAAGCGGGTATTGGTCTCTGCGATCAACGCCACGATCGCACGGCTAGGAGGCTATCCGTACGTCATGGAGACGCCGGTCCTGTTCCCAACCAAGGATCGTACCTACTACTCACTGATCTACGCGACGCGGAGCACTAAGGGAATCGAAGTCTTCCGCGACTGCCAGCATGCGACTCTAAAGGAGCAGGATAAGGTCCGAGCGGATCTACAGACCGCAAGGCGTGACGATCTGTTCGGCACAACCGACATGTTCGGCAGTGTCGTGACAGGCAACGAGTTTGCCGGAAGATGGATCGCGGAGCAGGAGTCATCTGCCCATGCCGCACTTCTTGATGGCGTACCTGCCGATCCACTAACCATCACCTACGGTGATCTGTGGCCACAAGTGCTAGCGAAGTTCGGCATCCGTAAAGTGCGATTGGGGCGCATAGCGGCTGCGCTGAAAAACGAAGGTCGCATTCGGTTCATCGACTGGGGCCATCGGAAGCAGGTGCCAGACGAGACTTACCGGATGACCCGCTAGTCCGTAGAGCGTCACTTCACGACATGCACTGGGAAAGCGCTGGTACCACCGTCGAAATCGTCCAACTACCTCCATTGGTAGACGGCTTGAGCCGCCTGCCTCATTACCTGAACAGGCGGCGGGTCACCGCGATCGCCGCCCAAAAGCAGACAGGCCGCTTTCCACCAGTTTTACCCTAAATGCGGACAGTCCGCATGCACTTTGGTTACGCGGTTTACTGTCAAAGCTGTACGTTCCTGCCGCTACGACATCTGCCAGACCGCGGTGCGGTTCTCCATTGGAGCGCTTCCACCTGCAGATAGCCCGCATTTTAACTGGATGACCTCGGCCACCGGCCGTTAATTCCCCTGCCGCCCCCACGACGTATGTGGTAGAAGGCCACATGCTCAAGACAAGAATGAAGCGGGTCGCACATCAAGGCGATCACGCGGTGCAGCGCCTTGCCGAGATCGAAGCCTCAATCGCGAACCTTTCCAACGAGGATCTGCTTGATTTGGCTGATATCTTCAAAGCCGAACCTCGTCCACCAGTCGGGGATATGGCGTTCGGTGAAATGGCGCAACGTAATATCAGCCTTTGAAGGCCCCTCGGGATCGGATCAGCAGAATGCTGAGGCCCAGCGAAGCACATCGGTTACGCGCAGGATCGCCCGCAGCTTTACACGATCATGATGGATTAACGACGCAGCGATGGTAGCGATTGGCACCCGAGCCACGAGATAGGCACGCTGCTCCGCAATGGCGGGGCGTTCTATCTTCGTCGCGATATCGTTGGGCGCTTCGAACTGGAACTGAACCGTACCCCCGTCGATCTGGTAGAAAAGCGCGTCCGGCTTATCGGCACATTGGTTGGCCCGGGTCTGGTAAATGCTGACGGCGTCGCGCCAGCTTAGCCGGTCAAAGATGCCTTTGGCTCGGTCGTCAGCCACTAGGCGCAATTCTGAGTCAACCTGACTCATTGCCGTTGCGCACAAACCACGAACAGCCATCACCCCGGCCATGGAACAGCGGATCATTCACGCCTGCGGTCATGAGCAGGACCATTATCTCACAGGCTACGACAGCCAGCAGGAACGCAAGGCCAATTGGCTGAAGACGACGACCTGTCGAGATTGCTTCGTTGCGGAGAAGCGAGCAGAGGAAGCCGCTGCAGCCGCGTTGAGCAACGCCGCTATCTCTCATCTTGATCTTCCACCGCTAACCGGTACCGATCGGCAAATTAGCTGGGCGTCGACAATCAGGACCAAGCGGCTCGCAGCGCTAACCAACCCAAGCAGCAACGCCGACTGTAACGCATGCCTTTGGGTCACTGACGCCAAATGGTGGATCGATTGCCGCGATCTTACTGACATTAATCTGATGGCAGCCGCGAACCAGGCGTCAAACAGGCAAAGCGTGCCGACGCCCATGTCATCGACTACTAATCCCTTAATTTCCCTCTAAAGGACACAGGCTGACTCAGCGATCCACGCGGGTAAGCAAGACGAATCCCCTAATGCGTTCAAGCAGGGTCTAGACCTCCTGAATGAGGCGTTCAATTTCGATGTCACCGACCCTGTTTGAACAAGATTTGTGTTCCAAACCGCCTTCTCACTCAGGGTATATCAGTATGGTCATCATCTGTGCGGCCGATTCGGCTTGATGTCCGAGAACGCTTTGAGCCATGTCAGTCGTGGTAGCGTGGAGGCGACACATGATCTTGACAAGGAGCGCTGTCGTGGCAACGCAGACCATGGACGTGAAGGTCTCAGTAACATCCACATGATCCTGCCGGCTTCGGTTCGCAAGCCAATGGGCTTGCAAGGAGATGCCGAGGACATCCTTACGGTAGAAGATGATCAGGTTCATCTGGCTCTAATCGGCATTGGGTATCGCGCGCGCAAGCGTTCTACCGGGAATATATTAGGTAGGTCCGCACGATTGATGACTTTCCGTCTGATCGAAAGGCAGAAGTTGCCACGGAGGCAGGCTAGACTGCACCCGCAGACCGGCGGCCGAATCCGGCATGACATCAGTTGTGCTGGTGCATCCGCGGTGCTGGCGCGGGTTCGGGACGAGCGAGGTGCAGACAAGGAAACGCCAGATGCTGGGCGAACCGCGCTCGCGCGCGACAACTTCCAGGAGCGTCGTCAAGTAGCTGCTTCACAACGGTTTGAATACATCGACTATCCGCGAGTTGCTCGATGAGCTTCGTCCCGACCGTAGATCTCACGATGTGGATGCAGCCTATGCAGCCGCCGGACTAAATGTTCCGACTAGGCCACGTGGACAAATGGTAGCCACAGCGTAAATGATGCGAGCGCGAGGAAGCTGAGATAGGACTCTGCGGTCTTGTCATAGCACGTAGCGAAACGGCGCCAGTTCTTGAGCTTGCTGAACAAGCGCTCGACGAGATTGCGCCAACGAATTTCTCGCGATTATGCGGGATCGGTATGAGGCGGCTACTTTGGGTGGAATGACCGCCTCGACATCCGCCATGGCGAGCTCCTGGCGGATGGCATCGGCATCATAGCCCTTATCGGCAAGCAGAGCCTCGATTTGGTCTGCCAGCATCCAGAACAAGGGCCCGAACCCCTTCTAGTCGTGAGCCTGGCCCGGCATCAGGATGAAACATGGCGGTCGCCGCTGACCATCACAGCGGGCGTGCAGTTTGGTCTTAAAGCCGCCTCGCGAAGGGGTGAGCCCGTCGCGTTCCTGATCCCCCTTTATGGATGGCTCGCCCCTTATCCGAATCGTTGTCATCCTACGACAGCAGTTCGTTTGAGGAAGGAGCGAAGGTCATGGACGTATCGGTTCTGGGAATTGATCTAGGCAAGAACAGCTGCAGCGTGGTTGGGCTGGATGTGACCGGCAAGGTCGTCGTCCGTCGACGGATGCGCCGCGACACGGTCATCACATACGCCGGAGGCTTGCCGGCCTGCGTCGTGGCCATGGAGGCCTGCTGCGGAGCTCATCACATGGGACGGGCGCTGGCCCGACAAGGCCATGTCGTTCGGCTGATGTCGCCGGAATATGTCCGTCCATACGTTAAGGCGCAGAACAACGACGACCGCGACGCTGAGGCGATCGCGGAAGCGGCAACCCGGCCGACCATGCGGTTCGTCGAGTTGAAAACCGAGGAGCAACTCGACATGCAAACGCTGCATCGCATCCGTGACCAACTTGTCGGTGATCGCACCTCGTTGATGAACCATATCAGGAGTCTCCTTCTGGAGCGCGGCTACATAGTCCCGCAAGGACGTGCAAAGCTTGCCGTCCGGCTGGGTGAGATGCTCGATGGTGACGAGCCAGTGCTAGGGTCTCGTATCCACCGGCTCGTCAGCGATATGCGTCTGCGCTGGATTGCCCTTGATGACCGGATCGCAGATCTCAATGCCGAGTTTACCGAGGCTGCCCGCTCGGATGAGCGAACGCGGCGCCTCCTGACTATTCCTGGCATCGGCGCGCTAAACGCGACGGCGCTGGTAGCTGCAGTTGGCGACGCTCGAACTTTCGGACGCGGCAGGGATATTGCCGCCTGGCTTGGGCTCGTGCCCCGTCAAGCGACGACCGGGGGTAAACCGCGGTTGCTCGGCATCACAAAGCGCGGAAGCCGCTATCTGCGGAAAAACCTGATCCAGGGTGCCCGCGCATCACTGCCGACGATAAGCAAGAGCGACACACGACTTGGCGCCTGGCTGCGCGGCCTTTTGTCACGTTCCCATCACAAGACCGTCGTGGTGGCGCTGGCAGCCAAGATGGCGCGCATCGTGTGGGCGCTGCTGCGACACGAGCGCACCTACGATCCAGCTGCACAGGCGGCGTGAACGAGATCAGCCGATGCACCTTGCACCGGCTGGATGATGTCTGCGGGAGGTAAGTGAAAGATGGCCTGACAGTCGACCGGTGACCTGGAACCCTATGGCTTAAAATGGCACTCGATGCCGGCCCTTTGTGAGGACCAGGACGCGCGGATCTCCATCTTGGCCAATGACCTCGCGTCGAAAGGCCGGATACGTTTTCGCAGACTGCTCAGAACATCAGACACAAACCGCTTGCCGACGGGGCGAGCCATACGTTTAGCCCGACGGCGCAGTGGTGCGCACGGACTACGGTGCTGTCGAACATGTCGGCGCTGATATCCCGCTCGACGACAGCGGCCGGGGTCTCCAGCATGGCTTCGAACACGCCAGTCACGATCCAGCGACGATACCGCCGGAATACGCTGCTCTACTTACCGTATTCATGCTGCAAATGCCGCCATTGCGCGCCTGTCCACGCCGTACACACCATGCCTTCAAGATAGGGCCGGTTGTCTCCCGCGGGTCGGCAGCCGTGTCCTCGCTCCGACGGCAAGAGGGGGCCGATCAGAGCCCACTTATCGTCCAACATCCCAATCCGCTCGCGCAATGACTCCAAAAGACAGCCTTGAACAAGCGATCAGACGTGCATCAACCTTTGTCCACGTGGCCTAGCATTACAGTTGCATTCTTGATTTGAGATGTGCGTGGCGGGCGGCCGCTTGGTGCGCTCGTCGCCATAACGACCATGCGATGATGTGGGCGGGGGCGATACGGCGCTGGGCAA